>JAYTHK010000252.1:0-29437 GCA_043732665.1 Cytophagales bacterium
CCCTTCATCTACGTTATAGTGCTCTGTGCAGTATTGGGCTTTTGTTTCATTGGCAACATTACCCGCACTATCCCGCCTTATATGAAATTTCTATTCGTGGGCTCGAATGTTTGCCGCCAGCTTCCTTCAGATTCGTAGTCACCCACGACACCCTTGCTATTGGCTAATACTAAGTACTGCAACTCGTATTCGGGACTTGCACCCTAGAGCTTATAACCATGCTTGACGCACCAATTTGACAGGCTCAGCCTATCTATTATTTAATTCTTAGCTGCAAGCTAAGAATAGTCGTTATTGCCTTTTTTCGTTAAAACGAATATTCATACTGTTTTGTATCAAGTTTCCGTGTAAATTTATGGTCGGTGTTTTGGATCATAAAACTTTCGTTTAGCACAAAGTCCACCGAAAATTATCAGCCCTAAAAGTCCAAGAGTAATTGTTACTTTTTTCATTTTTTTGTCATGTCCTGAAATATCCTTCTGCCTTACTTCAAATACAATAATTCTCAGCAAAGCTCCTGCGCAATGTTAACATGAATCGTTTAGCGCAACCAGTTGTTTCTTAAATAAAATGAGAGCCGTTGAGTATAATCTAAGTTGAACTAGTTGGTGAGTGGTCTGTGAGCCGCAGGCCATGGGCTAGAAACCTTGCCTATTGCAAATCTATTGTTATATACCGTTTTTATTTTAGCTATTATATTTTCTACTTATTGCCGCCAATTTAAGTTTTAAGTCGTCATATATTATTCCAATTAACAAAATTGACCCAGCGATTGCTAACACATAAAGATTAATTGTTGAATAAAAGATCCCTCCAAATAATCCACCTAAAAAGAAAAAACTTATAATCGTCAAACGCAATTTTATGGAAGAGTAAAGCTTTTCTTTTTGGTCTTTTAGTTTATAAAAAAACAATTGCGACAATTCTATTCCTAAGTCGGTAAATAGTCCCGTCAAATGTGTTGTCCGGACAGTAGCATTTGAAATTGTTGTTACCAAAGAATTTTGCAAGCCCATGGCAAAAAGCAACAAAAAGGCTAATAGATTTGGATTTTGTGAAATTAAAAATTGTCCAAATAATGCCACCGAAAAAAGTATAACACTTTCTATAATTATTGGGATTACATAAATTAATCGGTCATTTATTTTAGATACAATTTCAACTATAACGTTGGATACGAATGAACCTAAAAAAAAGAAGAAGATAAATAGAAAATATACAAATCCTTCCCACAAATGAAGTTTAAAAACTTCGTCAACAAAAAAAGCGAAATGTCCAGTAACATTCGTCGTCAAACGTTGCACAGATAAAAAACCTGCAACATTTACAATGCCTGACACAAATGACAATAATGAAGCAATTCTTAAATTATGTTTTAATGTTCTTGTTTTACCTCTGTGTTTAAACATAAAATGGTTGTCAATTGGTAGATATTGTTAGATTTTTTAAAATAGTATACATAGTTCCATTTTAAAAATTGGCCAACCGAATCTATTTCTTGTTGCAAGACTCTACTTGCTTCCGCCTTATTCCAAAGATAACAATATTCAGCAAAGCATCTACAAAAGAGCGCTAGCTTTTATGAGCCGCTCCCCTACTAATCCACTTGCATTCAAAAGTCAGTCACCCCATTTTGGTTAAACAAAAATTCTATCATCCGAAAACCCCTGTCAGGACAAAAAATACAGAAATCAAAAACTTGAACAGCATCAATCCGTCTATGCAAACCATATAAAAATATTCTGAAGATTCTTTTCTTACAAATTTTGCGATACAGCCTACACAAAAAGCAGTAACAATTAGCTCCGAGAAAAACAATTCTTGTGCGTCTATCTCAAAGTAGATAAAAACCATTCTAAAAATTAAAATAAATAGTGACAAAATCTTTGTACCCCTTATTCCTATTGCCAAAGGAACAGTTTTTATGTTGTTCGTGTGATCGGAATGAATGTCTTTAATATCAAACAACACTGCTAGCGAAAATAGAAATAGAAATTCTATAAGTACCCAAAATTTATTCACCTGAAGGCCGGACACTGCAAAAGGTATGTATCCTACTACAATTGCCCATACTAAGGCGACGAGAAGTGTCTTTATAAAAGGGAGTTCTCTTATTGCTATTCTATTCTTACCAATAGCGATGGGATAAGAATATCCTAAAGACAATAATCCAAGTGGAATAAGCCAGAGCAATGCACTTTTTCTTACGAAAAAAAAGACTGCTATTAATATTATAAAGGAACTCAATCCTACTACGAGCAAAATAAATTTATTTTGTGTTGCCCATTTTTTCTTATCAGAATCAGCAGCCTTCTCTTCAAAAAACAAGAAGCGAATTCCCTTAAAATTGTACGCCACTAAAGTAGCGAAGAATACCATAGATAGATAAGGAATTCTTTCCATTAGATTTATATTGAAAAGAACAATAGTTTCTGCGGTCATAGCTACCGCACAAAAAGCAATATAGAGATGAGAATAAACCAAAAACCGCATTTATAAAAATAGATCGCATTAATGTAAAAAACAAAACCCCGCCAAAAGTAGCAGGGTTCTGAGGGGTCAGTTTTTTCAAATTATTATTAATTATTCATCGCTTCTGCACCACCTACGATTTCCAAAATTTCTTTGGTAATAGCAGCTTGACGAGAACGGTTATAAACTAATTTCAATTCTTTCAGAAGTTCTTTAGCATTCTCTGTTGCTTTGTCCATGGCAGTCATACGAGCACCGTGTTCAGAAGCATTGGACTCTAAGACACCTTTATAGAATTGTATTTTTAGCGATTTAGGTATCAATTCTGCTACAATCTCTTCTTTAGAAGGTTCAAAGATATAATCTGTATTGGTAGTCTTCGTTTCTTTCTTTTTCTTGAAAGAAACTTCTTTTACTGGCGGTAAAAACTGAACAGCTTTTACAACTTGTGTGGCTACGTTTTTAAATTCGTTGTAAACGGTATATACTCGGTCGTATTTTTTCTCTACAAAACTTTCCATTGTGTATTCTGCTGCTTTTCTTACAGCGTCGTAGTTTAGGTTAGCAAACAAACCGACGTAATCACCATTTACTTTGTATCCTCTTTTAGTAAAAAACTCATATCCCTTTTTTCCAATACAAAGCAATTCTACATTTCCTTTCGCCGCTTGTTCAGCATAACGTGTGGTCATCAAGTTTACCGCTGCTTTAATAGCATTTGTATTAAAAGCACCTGCCAAACCTCTATCAGAAGTAATGACTACAATCAATATATTCTTTACTTCTCTTTCTTTAGAATATGGATTTTCTGTAGAAGAATCCAAAGAAGCAGATACATTATTTAATATATCTGTAAGTTTCTCAGAATACGGCCTTATTTTAATGATATTATCTTGTGCTCTACGCAACTTCGCTGCAGCCACCATTTTCATGGCTTTCGTAATCTGCGATGTAGAGTTTACTGATGTAATCCTCGCTCGTACCTCTTTTAAACTTGGCATATTTTTAAGATTATTAGTATTGAGTCTTTAGTTCTGAGTTTTGAGACATTAGTAATCGTTTTACTAGTATCTCAAAACTCAATACCAATTATTTAGCGTATTTTTTAGCAAGATCTAACGCTACTGTTTTCAATATACCAGTAATGTTATCGTCTAGTTTACCTGCTTTCAGATCGTTCAATACATTTCTGTGTTGCGCTTTCAAAAGAGTAAGGTATTCTTTTTCGAAACTTTTCACGTCTGCTACTGGAACTTTATCGATAAGACCGTTTGTACAAACGTAGATCATCGCTACTTGTTCTTCTACTGTAACTGGAGCGAACTGAGGTTGTTTCAGCATTTCCAGGTTTCTTCTACCTCTTTCGATGGTCAATTTTGTAGAAGCATCTAAGTCAGAACCGAATTTAGAGAAGGCCTCTAGTTCACGGAATTGAGCTTGATCCAATTTTAAAGTGCCCGCTACTTTTTTCATTGATTTTATCTGAGCGTTACCACCGACACGCGATACCGAGATACCCACATTGATCGCTGGACGAATACCTGCATTGAAAAGATTTGTTTCAAGGAAAATTTGACCGTCTGTAATTGAAATTACGTTGGTAGGAATATACGCAGAAACGTCACCCGCTTGTGTTTCAATGATTGGAAGTGCTGTTAACGATCCACCACCTTTTACTTTATGTTTCAAAGATGCAGGAAGATCATTCATAGCAGCAGCGATCGTATCTGATTTATTTATTTTAGCAGCTCTTTCAAGAAGTCTACTGTGAAGATAGAATACGTCACCAGGATAAGCTTCACGACCTGGAGGTCTTCTCAAAAGGAGCGAAACTTCTCTATAAGCTACCGCTTGTTTAGAAAGGTCATCATAAACAACCAATGCCGGACGACCAGTATCACGGAAGTATTCGCCAATCGCAGCGCCTGTGAAGGGTGCGAAGAATTGCATAGGAGCTGGATCAGAAGCTGCAGCCGAAACTACTACCGTGTAATCCATTGCCTTGCCTCTTTCGAGCGCTTGCACTACTTGCGCTACAGTAGATGCTTTTTGTCCTACCGCAACATATATACAGAAGACAGGTTCCCCTTTTTCGTAAAATTCTCTTTGATTGATGATCGCATCAATTGCCACAGCTGTTTTACCTGTCTGACGATCGCCAATGATCAATTCTCTTTGTCCTCTACCAATTGGAATCATTGCATCAATTGCTTTGATACCTGTTTGTAGTGGCTCGTTTACAGGTTGCCTGTAAATTACACCAGGTGCTTTTCTTTCGATTGGCATTTCAAAAGTTTCCCCTTGAATAGGCCCTTTACCATCAATAGGATTTCCAAGTGTATTCAATACACGGCCCACCACACCTTCGCCTACGTTTACATAAGCAATTTGTTTGGTTCTTCTAACGGTATCACCCTCTTTGATTTCGCTGTAATCGCCAAGCATTACGGCTCCCACGTTGTCTTCTTCTAAGTTTAGAACTAGTGCTCTTAGTCCGTTTTCAAACTCCAGAAGCTCTCCTGATTGAGCTTTTGTAAGTCCGTAAATACGGGCTACACCGTCACCCACTTGGAGTACCGTCCCTACCTCTTCTAATTCAGATTCTGTTCTGAAGTTTGATAACTGCTCTCTTAATATCGCAGAAACCTCGTCTGGTCTTACTTCTGACATATAAATTACTATTTAACTACGTATGAATTGTCCTTAAATTTATTTTTTAACCTTTGTAATTTGTTCTTAATGGATTCATCTATTTGTCTGTCGCCGACTTTTAAAATAAATCCACCGATAATCTCTTTGTCTACCTTTTCAGTCAACTCTACTTCTTTGCCATAAGCACTTGAAACAATTCCTTTGAATTGACTTCTCAAATCATCGTTAATAGGAAAGGAGGTAGTAACAGTACCAGAAAGAATATTTCTCATTTCTCTGTATTGTTTACCAAATTCTACAGCAATTTCAACAAGGTATTCTTCTCTGTTTTTACGGGAAATTATTTCGAATAAAGAAATAGTGATCGGGTTTACTTTCCCTTCAAACAATTTTTTCAAAATTGTCAATTTCTTATCGTGTTTGATGATAGGGCTTTTAAGAGTAGCAATCAATGCATGGTTCTCTGCGCATACTTTAGCAAACAAAGCCATATCGTGCACCACAAATTCCAATACATTTTGCTCCTTTGCCAATTCTATTACTGACTTGGCGTATCTTGAAGCGACTATTGATTCTTGCATTTTGTATGTTATAATTGGTTCAAGGGTTAAAGTTTAAACTTTAACCCTATTACTTAATTCAATTTTGCTTCTTTAATGTATTCGTTCACTAATGCTTTTTGAGAATCGTCTCCTGAAAGATTTTTCTTTAGCAATTTTTCTGCTATTTGTAAAGACAAAGTAGCTGCTGTAGTTCTAACTTCTGACAAGGCTGCATTTTTTTCTGTTTCAATCAATGCCTTCGCATTTTGAACAATTCTATTTGCTTCCTCTGTTGCTTTATCTTTAGCTTCTGACACAATGCTGTTGGAGGTAACTTGCGCCTCTTTAATCAATTTATCTCTTTCCAATCTAGCTTCCTGAAGCATTTTTTCATTTGAAGCCTGAAGATTTTTCATTTCTTCTTTTGCTTTTTCAGCCGCTCCAAGAGCATCGCTGATCACATGTTCTCTTTCTTCTAATGCCTGAACGATTGGTTTCCAAGCAAATTTCGCTAATATGAACAATACAGTAAGGAAGATGAGTGTCTGCCAGAATAACAATCCTAATTCGGGGGTTACTAAATTCATGGTATTTCTAAATTATAATAGAGTATCTAAACTACTTTTTTTGTTTAACTAATTTAACGCTGCACTTACACCTAATGTGAAAAGTGCAGCGTTAGTACTGATAAAATATTAACCAGCGTAAATAAGAAGACAAACTACCACGCTAAATAGCGCAACACCTTCTACGAAGGCTGCTGCGATAAGCATTACTGTTTGAATTTTACCTGCTTCCTGTGGTTGACGAGCAATTGCTTCTACCGCGCTACCACCAATTCTACCTACACCGACACCTGCGCCTAATGCTGCGATGCCTGCGCCAACTCCAGCTCCCAAAAGAGCTAAACCTTCTGCTAATAATTGTAACATAATCAATTTAATTTATATATAGTTAAACAAAATTCTAAACTCTATTGTAGCCTATCCGCTAAGCGAATATGCTTTTTATTAATGTCCGTGATCGTGGTCGGCATGCGCGTGGTCTTCAATTGCAGAGCCAATGTACATGGCAGAAAGCAAGGTAAAGATATACGCCTGAAGTATCGCTACGAATAGTTCCATGAAACTCATAAACAAACCGAAAGCCATTGTTAATGGAGCCATTCCCAAACTATTGAAGATGAAAATCAAACCAATAAAGCTCAATATAATGATGTGTCCTGCTGTAATATTAGCAAAAAGACGAATCATCAACGCGAATGGTTTTGTGAAGATCCCGATGATTTCAATTGGAAGGATAATTACTCTCAAAGGAAGTGGTACGCCTGGAGTCCATAGAATGTGTTTCCAGTAATTACCATTTGCACTTACCGTTGTAATGATAAATGTGGTAACGGCCAACATCATGGTTACAGCGATATTACCAGTGAGGTTAGCACCGCCTGGCATTAATCCCAATAAGTTGTTGAACCAGATAAAGAAGAAAACGGTAAGCAAATACGGAAGGTATTTTTTATATTTTTTCTCTCCTAACGTTGGTTTTGCTACTTCGTCAATGATATATTGGATAATCACTTCAAATAAAGACTGGATACCTTTAGGAGCTGAAAGTGGGTTCTTTTTATATCTGGAAGAAATATATAAAAAGATAGACAGCAATAACAAAACACTTATTAATAAGGAGGCAACATTTTTTGTGATAGAAATATCATAGATATGTACACTTTCATCTTTATGATGAATTTTATCGTGGTGAATCGTGTAATTACCCATAGATCCTTCTTTTAGGTTCGTATGACCAGATTCGTCACGAAAGTCCGAAGAACAAAAAACGTCTAATCCTCTTGTCTCCTTGTTGTATATAATAACCAGAAGTGGCACGGTTAAATGAGTTTCGCCAACGGTAGCAAAATGCCATTCATGTGAATCACCGATGTGGTGCATGATCATTTCACTTGCATTAAATTTCTCTCCTTTTTCGGAAGATGTACTTGGTTCAGCTGGTTCGGCAGAACCATAAGAAAAATGTACTACTGATAATAATACAAGAATAAATAAGGTATATTTTTTAATCGCTCGCATTGCTTTTTTTCAAATCGGCTCGCAAGTTATGTATAAGAAAATAAATTTCAAACCATGTATATAATAAATACATTACCATAAAGTCACATATAAACACAACTATTTGATTTTTAGTATGTAAAATTACAAAAAACATAAAAAGTAGTGCTAAAAAGAAACGGATGATCATAGAGGTGAAATAGAAAATATGAAATTGCTTAGCTGGACGTGACAAGCCTATTTGATTAATTCTCATTGCTATTAGAAAAGTGCAAAAAAAGAATAGTTGCATATTCCATATATAAGGATGAATAAGGGTTCCCTCTTTCACATATTTCAACCCATATAGTAAAACACTTGAAATAGAAAATAGGAGTATGAGTTTGCGAAAATTCATTGGCTTTGCTTGCTGTTGCTTAAACTGCCTCGCAAAGATAGCAGAAAAGGATTGAAAAAATCTGGCTTTTATATTTAGTAAGACCTGATGTCGCATTTTTGAATTAAAATTCTTAATTTTATTGAGCGATAGACACACGTAAACCATGCACAAAAAATATAAAAAAAAAGATGTTACAATCCTGTGGAACGATGCAAAATGTACCCATTCGGCAATTTGTACTAAAGGGTTGCCACATGTTTTTAAGCCAAGAGAAAAGCCCTGAGTGCAGACGGATGACGAAACAAAAGAAAAAATAGTAACGCAAGTTATGAAATGTCCCTATGGAGCTCTATCAATAAAAGGATAATTCAATTCTTTATCCATTAAATTTTTTTGCTGGCTTTCCTCGCCAGCAAAAAGTATACTTAGCATTAGCCAAATGGAAAACATAAAAATATCGACCGCTCAGTTTGAAAACAGGAGCGGAGACAAAGCCTACAACTTATCAATCATTGATAAACTTTCTCAAAAGGCTGCACTAGAAGGTTCTCAAGTAGTGGCTTTTCACGAATGTTCCATCACAGGATATACATTTGCTCGAACGCTTTCAAAAGACCAAATGCTCCATCTTGCAGAATTTATTCCTGATGGAGAAAGCATTCTCAAACTTATTGAAATTGCCAACAAATATAACATTGCTATTCTAGCTGGTCTGTTTGAAAAAGATGCAGAAGATAATTTGCACAAAGCATACGTCTGCATTGATAAAAATGGGTTGGTAGCAAAATACAGAAAACTTCATCCGTTTATAAATCCACACCTAACTCCGGGAAATGAGTATTGTGTATTTGAACTTTACGGTTGGAAATGCGGAATTCTAATTTGTTACGACAATAATATTATTGAAAATGTAAGAGCCACAAGTTTGCTCGGAGCAGATATTATTTTTATGCCTCATGTTACTATGTGTACTCCTTCTACAAGACCCGGCGCGGGATTCGTAGATCCCAAACTTTGGGAAAATAGAGAAGCAAATCCTACTTCGCTTCGATTAGAATTTGACGGAATGAAAGGCCGCGACTGGCTAATGAAATGGCTTCCCGCACGTGCATACGACAATGCTGTGTATGTAGTATTTTCCAACCCAATAGGCATGGACGATGATCAATTGAAAAATGGCAATTCTATGATTATTGATCCTTTCGGAGATATTCTTGCCGAATGTAGAACGTTGGGCGACGACATAATAACAACCATTATCACACCAGAAAAGCTTACTCAGGCTGGTGGCTATCGTTATAAGAAAGCTAGACGTCCCGATTTGTATAGAACTATTATTGGGCAGGAACACACTCTGGAACAGAAAGTCATCTGGCTTCAACTGGAAAAATAACAGAACGGATAAAACAGCTTTTCATTTCTATGACCTTTACCATAATTTCTGCAGCAATATTAATTTTTCTACTTCTTATAAGGAGTAAAAGAATCAAGCCTTTTATAACAAATGAAGTTGCAAAAAACAGTATTCTTGCGCTTAGTTTGCTATTCATTTTTTCTGGGATTATTTCCTTGGTAATTCTATTGTTTAAAGGAAACGAATTGTATTTAGTCGATTATGCACTTGCTACATTTATTTTAGGAGTCGCTGTTACAGGTTTCGTGGCAGAAACACCAGAAAAGAAAAAGGTTGGGAAAAAGCGAAAAAATTAATAGGACTGACTATACTATATTTGGTTATGGCAAAAGTCTTATCTATTGCGTTCTTTGCGAAATCTTAGTGCCCCTTGCGTTTAAAAAGACAAAAGGCATTTAGAAGCAGAAGCTACGGATAAGATTTTATCAAAGCTATTAGTTCTTCTAGTGTCGAATGTGTGTTATCGGCACGATACCATTCGTGCATTTTGGGAATAATTCCCTTTAACATTAATCCGTCACTTTTCCATTTATCCATAAGAGAATGTAAAGCAGCAGGCCTAGGACCCCAGTTGCCAATCTCTTTTAAATCCTGATTTAAAACAATCAGTTTAGGAATCGAACGACCTCCATTAGTAAGATGCGCGTCCATAAGTTCTAAATTCCTATCGCGTAAAAAAGACATAAGTCAATTTTTTCTAGAAAGGCTTTTTCAAGGGCTGCGATCACAGGCACGCAGAAAGTGGCATCGCCCCATCAGCCTTCCATAATCAAAACCTATATAGTACTAGAGGCATTTTTCAATGCAGCACTTAACTCGCTTGAAAGTTTAACAGAGGCATATCATACTGCTCCATGAATTTTAAATTATTCTGGATATAAGGCCGTATTTTCTCTGCTGTTTCATCCGCTGGAGGCCTGCTCAAAATATTATTAATATCAGCACAATAACTGGCATAGCGAAGAGCATTGTCAATAAGTTCGGGGATGTAAAGAAAAGACATAATTCGAATAGTTATATTAAAATCAACTTCGCCAATCCATTTCTGTGGGCACTGCTGCAAAAGTAAACAAATTGTATACAAAGAATCGTTTGATTGAAAGTTAAAAAAACAGAATTAGGCATCTATTGATACCTAATTATTTATTCGCTATTTTTGGTGGCACCCAAGAAAATTTATTAGATGGCAGACTCGAATTTTTCAGAAGCAACGGCCTTTAAATCTGTTATTAAAGAGGTTAAGAAAGGGGAAGTTCTTTTGCGAAATGGCGATCCATGTGACAGTTTTTTTAAAGTAGTCAACGGATGCTTAAGAAGTTACATTGTTGACCTGAAAGGAAAAGAGCATATTGTTCAGTTTGCCCCTGAAGACTGGATGATTGGGGACCAGGAATCGGCATTTAATCATCTACCTGCGACATTAAATATTGATGCGATAGAAGATTCTACTATTACAATTATAAAATTCGTAAAAAGCGAACATAAATTCGCTGATTTGGACAAAGAATCGCTAGTCGATATAAATCGGAAATTTCAAAAAAGGATCTTTGTCCTTCAAAAAAGAATTATACAATTGATGAGTGCTAACGCGGAAGAACGGTATAACGAGTTTAATTTAACCTATCCAAACCTTGTGAAAAGAGTACCACAAAAAATGATCGCTTCTTACTTGGGCATCACGCCAGAAAGTTTAAGTCGGGTACGAAAAGAGATTATAACTAAAAAATAATTTCACTTCTTATCCTACATCAATCCAGAAGGTCGATTTCTATTGCATCTTTGTTCGACATTTAAAAAATAAAACTATGAAAAAAATAAAATTAGCATTAGGGGCAGTATCCGTCTTGGGATTAGTCGCCTTTACAGTAGTAGAATCCATAAATTGGAAACTAAAAGACGAAGCATACGCAGTAAACTTTAAAGGGGGCAAAGTCTCCGGTATTTTAAAAGGGATGAAATCGACCATTTTATTTGACGAAGCAAATCCTGAAAAGTCAAAACTTTCGGTTTCGCTGGACGTTACTACCATCAATACAGGTAATGGTATGATGAACAAGCATGCACAGGGAATAGATGCATTAGATGCAAAACAGTTTCCGAAAATTACGTTCGAGTCGACTTCCATAGCCAAAAAAGGAAATGCGTATGAAGCAACTGGAAAATTGACAATGAAAGGTATCACAAAAGAAATTGTACTGCCCTTTACCTTTGAAAATAAAGGAACGGAAGGTATATTTAAAGGCAAATTCAGCGTTACGCCAAAAGAGTTTAACATTACAAAGAGTGGCGCTCCGGATAAATTGGAAATCGAATTAATTATTCCTGTAATTAAATAATATACTATGTCCATTAAACAACTATTTCTAACTGTATTTATTAGCTCAGGCATAGCAAGTATAGCGTGTATTGTATACGACATGCTTTATTCGCAAGCATTTTATGTAAATTTTAGCATTGTTTTAACCATGAGAGCAACTTTAATAGGTTGTTTCTTGGGATGTTCTCTAATGGCAATAGCTTACTATTTAGGCATTAAATGGAAAGGTGAAAAAATAATTTTATGGATAAATTTATTGATCATAATTTTAAGTTTTGCCAGTATAGTAGGCATTTTAGGATTCCAACTTCCTTTTGAAATCGAGAGTCCTGAGTTATTCCCTGGTTTGGCAATCCCTATGCACTTTTTCCCTGCACTATCATTTCTCGCCATAGCTAATCCTATGATGCGTTACGGAGAAAAAGTCGTAGTGAAGTAAGTAATGAGACAAATCTATAAGTGTCCGATGATTAAGAGCCGTCGGACACTTTTTTTGGTAACCCGAAAAAATCAAAGAAGTCCTATAATCAAAGCAATCAACGTTCCTGTGCGTAAATTAAAATTAGAAGAACTCAATCGGATTTCCCCAAAAGAATTTAAAGCGAAAGAAAAAATCCCTATTGTGCTGGTACTGGACAATATCCGGAGTTTACACAACGTAGGTGCAGCCTTTCGTACAGGTGACGCCTTTCTGATCCATAAAATATACCTTTGTGGCATCACAGGAACTCCTCCCAATAGAGAACTCCACAAATCGGCTCTTGGCGCAGAAGATACTGTGGAATGGGAACATACAGCAAATACGGTTGAGGCAATAACAAAATTAAAGGCAGCAGGTTGGAAAATAATTAGTTTAGAACAAGCGGAAGGAAGTGTGCTGCTTCAAAATTTCAAACCACAAAAAGAGGAGCGCTATTGTTTTGTGTTCGGCAATGAAGTATTTGGCGTAGAGGACGAAGTGATCACCTTGTCCGACATTTGTTTGGAAATTCCACAATTTGGCACTAAACATTCCTTCAATGTCTCCGTGTCTATGGGAATCGTTTTGTGGGACTATTTTATAAAAATGGACTTGAAATAATTTGAGATCTTAACCTTGGCATAATATTTATGTTGTGCTATTTGACCGCATAACATAAACGTTATGCCGCAAGGGGTTAAACTGTAAAAACAAAATTCAGTATATAGTTATTAATCAAATAATTATATACAATCTCACTCAACTATTCTTTTGATTGTTTTATTCTGATAAATTTGTACCACCAATAAGGGAATATGAAATAATTATGTTAGCTAAACTGGAAGAACTGAAAGAAACACTCGAAGGAGATTTTTTTACAGACGTGACAATGAAGACTCTCTATGCCACCGATGCGTCTGTGTATAGAGAAATGCCACTGGCTGTGGCGAGACCTAGAACCAAAGAGGATATTAAAAAACTGATCTCCTTTGCTAATAAATATAAAACGTCGCTTATCCCCCGTACAGCAGGGACTTCACTTGGAGGACAAGTAGTCGGAAAAGGTATTGTAGTAGATGTTTCACTTTACTGGAATAAAATTCTTGAAGTAAACAAGGAAGAGAAATGGGTGCGTGTACAACCTGCCGTAAATTTGGATGAGTTAAACAAACACCTCACTTCTTTTGGATTGTTTTTTGGTCCAGAAACTTCTACCTCAAACCGTTGTATGGTTGGTGGTATGGTTGGAAATAATTCTTGTGGCTCCCACTCCATTATATACGGCACTACACGCGATCATGTAATTGAGCTTCAAACAATTCTTAGTGATGGAAATGAAGTAGTGTTCAACGAAATTTCAAACGATGAATTTGAAAAAAAGTGTACCGGTACAACATTAGAAAATAAAATTTATAAACACCTTAAAAACAATCTTTCTGTAAAAGAAACACAAGAAGAAATAAGAAATGAGTTTCCAAAACCGTCCATCCGTCGCAGAAATACTGGCTATGCAGTTGATGAGCTTTTAGAAACTTCAGTTTTTACCGATGGAAAAAGCAGTTTTAATATGTGCAAACTTTTGACTGGCTCAGAAGGAACTTTGGCATTTACAACAGAAATAAAACTTAATTTAGTTGACATTCCTCCTGCTACACAAGGCGTATTAGCCGTTCACCTCAATACCATAGAAGAGGCGGCAAGAGCTACAATTATTGCGCTTAAATATAATCCTGGTGCAGTAGAGCTGTTGGACGATATCGTGTTGGATTGTGCAAAGCAAAATATTGAGCAACAAAAGAATTTATTTTTCGTGCAAGGCGACCCCAAGGCTATTATAGTTGTAGAATGGGCGCGTCACACAAAAGAAGAAATAGAAGCGTTGGCAGACAAACTTACTGCAGAATTAAAAACGGTCAATCTTGGATATCACTTCCCTAAAGTATGGGGAGCTGATATTAAGAAAATATGGACGCTCCGTAAGGCGGGATTAGGACTTTTGGCAAATGTACCTGGCGATCCTAAAGCAGTAGCTTGTATTGAAGATACTGCGGTAGACGTAAACGATCAACCGCAATTTGTTTTGGAGTTTCAAGAGATTTTAAAAAAGCACAACCAAAAAAGCGTTTTCTACGCTCATATCGGCGACGGTGAATTGCACCTTCGTCCAATTTTGGATTTGAAATTGGAAAAGGATCGTGAAATGTTTCATACCATCACTGATGAGGTTGCTACACTCGTGAAAAAATTTCGTGGTTCTCTAAGCGGTGAACACGGCGATGGTCGTGTACGTGGAGAGTTTATCCGAAAAATGATCGGTGAAAAAAACTACCAACTTATTTGTGATTTAAAAAATATTTGGGATCCAAATGGCATTTTCAATCCTAATAAAATTGTTTATACTCCAAAAATGAACGAGTTCTTGCGTTATGAAAATAACCAAAAAACGAACGAATTTAAAACGGTATTCAATTTTGGGGAAGTAGGTGGAATTTTACGTATGGCAGAAAAATGCAACGGTTCTGGAGATTGTCGCAAATCAGCTGTCATAGGCGGCACAATGTGTCCAAGCTTCATGGCAACCAAAAGTGAAAAAGACACTACTCGTGCACGTGCTAATATATTACGAGAGTTTCTTACCCGTTCTACAAAGCCAAATAAATTTGACCATGCAGAAATAAAAGAAGTTTACGATTTATGTATTTCTTGTAAAGGATGTAAGTCTGAATGTCCATCAAATGTGGATGTGGCGATGATGAAAGCAGAATTTCTTCATCAATATTACAAATCAAACGGCGTGCCTTTCCGTACCCGCATGATTGGAAATTTTGAGTTGAATATGAAAATCGCTTCTATTGCTCCAAGTGTCTATAATTTTCTAATGAGCAACAGCTTTACAAGTAGCGTAGCGAAAAAAATTATGGGCATAGCGCCAAAAAGAAATTTCCCGTTAGTATATAAAATAACTTTGCGTAAATGGGCTGAACTGAATTTAGGCGCTTTACAACCAAAGAAAGAAAAGGCGACAGGTACAGTAAATATTTTCTGCGATGAGTATACTAATTTTAACGATACAGAAGTAGGAATAAAATCACTCAAATTATTGACGAGGCTTGGTTACATTGTAAATATGCCTAATCATGTAGAAAGTGGGCGTACGTTTCTTTCAAAAGGTTTGCTAGAGGAGGCAAAGAAAGTAGCGAAGAAAAATGTTGCGATGCTAAAAGATATAGTGACTGCGGATGCACCGCTTATAGGCATTGAACCATCGGCTATTCTTAGCTTCCGAGATGAATATCTGTTATTGGTAGACGAAAACGAAAAAGCCGGAGCGGAAAAATTAGCAAAAAACTGTTTTCTTATAGATGAGTTTATTGCCAAAGAAGCAGAAGCGGGAAGAATAGACAAAGCTTTATTTACTAAAGAAAAAAAGACGGTTAAATTGCATGGGCACTGCCATCAGAAGGCTTTATCGTCTGTAGACAATTCTAAAAAAATGCTTTCTCTTCCTGCTAATTATACTGTCGAAGTAATTCCTTCCGGTTGTTGCGGTATGGCTGGTTCATTTGGATATGAAAAAGAGCATTACGACATTTCTATGAATATCGGAGAATTGGTTTTATTCCCTGCTGTGCGAGATGCTTCTATAGATACTATCATTGCAGCTACTGGCACCAGTTGTCGTCATCAGATTCACGACGGCACAAAGAAAGAGGCAAAACATACGTTAGAAGTTTTATACGAAGCGTTGGTATAAAATAAATAATACTCATCCTTGCGAGATAGGCTTATGAAGTAAGTCTAACGAAATAATCCGTTAATAACGATGGTGGGGTTTTAGTAACGGATTACTTCGTCATACCGCCTACGGCGATATTCCTCGCAATGACTGTATAAACTTAAATTGTTTATGAAAAAATACGATTACATCATTGCTGGTGCTGGCTTATCAGGATTGCTCTTGGCGCTTGAGATGAGTAAAACTTCGTTGAAGAACAAAAAAGTATTGCTGGTTGACAAAGGCGCAAAGAACACCAACGATCGTACATGGTGCTTTTGGAGCGATGAAAAATTTGAATTGGACAAACTTGTTTTTAAGAAGTGGGATAAAATTCGTTTTACCACCAATACATCCAATGCTGCATACAAGGTTAATCCATACAAGTATGAATATATTCGGGGCATAGACTTTTATAATCATGCAAACGAAGAATTAAAGTCTTGTGAAAATTTTACGAGTATCATTGGAGAAATCTCTGAAATTTCTCCAGACGGTTATATTATTGTTAACAGTGAAAAATACGAAGCGGAATTAATTTTCAACAGCATTCATCCTTCGTTCAATGAATTTAGCTATCCAAAAGAAGAATGCTATTTTCTACTTCAGCACTTCAAAGGATATTTCCTGGAAACTGAAGAAGACGTCTTTAACCCGTCAGAAGCGACGTTCATGGATTTCAAGATTGAACAACATAAAGAAGCGAGATTTGGTTATATACTTCCTTTTTCTAAAAAAGAAGCGTTAGTAGAATACACGTTGTTCTCACAGAATCTTTTGACAAAAGAAGACTATGTTAAGGAATTGGAAAATTACATTTCTAACAGGTTAGGAATAAAAAAATATAAAATCCTCCACGAAGAATTCGGGATAGTACCGATGAGTACTTATTCGTATCAACCGAAGTTTGATGGGAAAATTATACGGATAGGCACTTTTGGAGGATTTGTAAAACCATCCTCAGGTTTTGCTTTTTCACGGACAATTAAACGTATCAAAAAAATTGTAGTGGATCTTGAAAAACAAGGAAAGGTATCACCCTCATCTCTGGAACCATCTGCAAAATACAAGCTTTACGATAATATTCTTTTAAGCATATTGGAGAAAGATAATACTGCTACAAAAGATATTTTCGAGAAAATGTTTACAAATCTTCCAGCTTCTACTATTCTTAAATTTCTTGATGAGGAAAGTTCCTTGTGGGAAGATTTAAAAGTAATTAGCCTCTTCTTCTTCGATAAGCGCTTTTTCAAGGCCTCGATAAAAGAAATCCGTCGTTTGGTTTGGAAATAAATCAATTTATTTTCTTAATTTTGGGATTATACAATCGAAATTATTTATTTTAATAATTAACTAAATTTTAAAAAAAACTTACTATGTTCAAAAATAAATTAATTTCTGTTAGTGCGGCGCTTTTCCTTTTTTCCTGCAACAGCGCTCCAAAAGAAACTCCTGCGACTACTGATACCATTAGCGTAGCAAAAGACACCGTAAAAATTCCTGCTGTAACCGTTGAGCAACTATGGGCGACAGATACCGTACTAAAAGCTCCTGAATCTGTATTATTTGACAAGGCAAGAAATGTTATTTACGTAGCTAATATTAATGGTATGCCAACCGATAAAGACAAAAACGGATTTATTTCTAAACTTTCCGTAGATGGAAAAATCGAAACACTAGAATGGGTAAAAGGTCTGGATGCACCTAAAGGCATGGGTATATATAAAAATAAACTTTATGTGACCGACATTTCAAAAATAGTAGAAATTGATATTGAGAAAGGTAAAATATCAAAAACATATACTGTGCCAGGTGCTAAATTTTTAAATGATATCACAGTAGATACCGCTGGAGTAGTTTATTTCTCAGAATATGAGGCAAATAAAATCTACACGCTTACCAATGGAAAAGTAGCGGTATGGTTGGACAAAGATCTAAATAAACCAAATGGTTTGTTGATCGAAAGCAATCGCTTGTTGGTAGCGTTTAGTGGAAGCAATGATTTTAAATCGTACGACTTAGCAACTAAAACAGCAACGGGCATTGCTACCGAAATTGGTGCTGGAGACGGTGTAGCATATTTTGGAAAACCAAATCATTATGTAGTTTCTGACTGGAACGGCACGGTATATTTAATAGAGCCGAATGGAAATAAAAATATTGTATTAGATACAAAAACTGATAAAATCCAATCTGCAGATATTGATTTTATACCTGAAACAAGTACTCTCCTAGTACCAACATTCTTCAACAACAGAGTGGTGGCGTATAAAGTAACGCATAACGATAAGAAGTGATTTTCTAATTGTAACATACAAAATTCAGTTGGCTTAAAATTGGCCAACTGAATTTTTGTGTAATGTACATTTTTTATAAATAGTTAACATGTAATTATCATAAGCTATGGATAAAAATATAAATTTGTTAGATGATTTTAAGGAGCCTGAATTTGATCTCAAAGATTATAAAAAGAGCTATATAAAATTCCGAACAATAACTATCGCTGTATTAATTTACTTTTTTTAATGTACACACTTCTAATTAGCGATTTGACAGACAAAATAGCCCCCCCTCCTTCTGGTTTATACATGTATCGGTCCTACTGGCGCAATAATTTTGTCAACTTTTTTGCCTTCTGTTATTTTTACTGTGTTATTAGTTGTCTTTATAGGCAAGAAAATCTCCTACAAAGAACGATTTAAAAAAAATATTTTAGATAACTTCAATGTATGTTTCTATACTTTTAATGATTTGGCATAGTTATTCTGCATTAACAAAAAATAATTCTTGATCTATCTATTCTATTAAACTTCTACACCATGAAAAAAATTGGATTTATTCTGTTGGTGTTTTTAACAGCAGCCTGTGGCTCTAAAATTTCCAAAGATTAGTTCGATGCCGTTTATAAAACAAAAGGCGATGGATATCCTGAATATTTGCTTCTGAAAAAATTGAGCGATTCTACATATAGTTATATGTTTTTCCCTGAAGATTATAAAATGAGCTGTGAAGCACAAGTGAAAGGAATAGCGGTCAATAAATTTTTACAACGTGGCGCGGATATCGAAATACAAAAAGACGGGAACGATCTTTCTACCTATCCTTATATAATAGATAATTATAAATGTACTCTTCTCCTTACCATGGGATATGCTGATTTGGTGAAAGTGTATTGTCATTGTAATGGAGGAAATAATTGTCCCGAAGATACAGAATATGATTAGAGAAATAGTTGTCTCGACTAGGGCTTATAGGATTGGAAGATGGTAGGATCTTTTACATTGGAAATGTGACTGAGCCTCTATTTTCTACTTGCTAAGTTTAAAAAATTATTGAAAATAAGAAAATGATAGAGCATATAAATAAGGAAGACGTTGGGCTCAAGTGGTCATATATATTGCTAGAATTGTTGGCTGAAATAGCAACAGGATTTATCTCAATTATTTCTGGGGCGAATTCTTCAAAAGCAGGATTTAGTGCAGTCATAATTATCGTTGCAATAATTTCGCTAAGAGAATCTGCTTCCAATAATGAGGAAGGGAGGATTCTTTTTTTAACTTTTGGAATACTATTAATCTTACTTGCTTTAACATTACTAATAATGCGAACAAAGGAAATAAAGCAAGTAAGGATCATGAAAAATAAACATGACTAATAAAGGGTGGCTTTTAGCCACCACCACTCTATTTTAAAAAACCCTACCATCCTCCAATCTTATAAATTCTAGTCAAGACAAAAAGAACAGAATATTAAGTTCAACTTCTCTTTTCTATCTTATCATAAAACCCGCCATAAGTAACGTTCTTCACGCCTTCTTCCTGAAAAAATTCACCAGGAAACCCCAATTCGATTTTACTTACTGTATCTAGTTTTTTAAGCTGTGAATCGTTAAGCTGTATTTCCATCGCTTTTAAATTTTCTTCTACCTGAGGAATTTTAGTCGCTCCAACAATTGGTATAGCCGAAACACCCTGCAATGTAGTCCATTTAAGAGCGATGTGTGCAGCAGGAACATTTAGCTCTTCTGCTATTTCTACCACCACTTTTGCAATGTTACTGCTATTTTCGTTCAGCCTTTTACTTTTATCCGTCAAACGACCTTTGTCACCTTTTAAATATTTTCCTGTAAGTGCGCCTCCTGCTAAAGGAGCCCATGGAGTTACGATCAAGCCAAACTCTTTTGCCATTGGAATTAATTCGCGTTCTGGAGTTCGCTGCAACAGGCTATATTCTATTTGCAACGCTACAAAACGGCTCCAGCCCATCAACTCCGCCATCGTATTTCCACGGCTAACAATCCACGCTGGGGTATCGCTGATGCCGATGTAATTTACTTTACCTTGTTTTACAAGATCGTCTAACCCTCGCATCACTTCGTCTATCGGAGTTAGATTGTCCCAGATGTGTAAATAGAAAAGATCAATGAAATCGGTATTAAGTCTTTTCAAACTTTCTTCCACACTGCGCATCATGTTTTTACGGTTATTCCCAGAGGCATTTACATTCGTTTGATTGTCATGCAAACTGTATTTTGTGGCGACAACGTAATGGTCACGATTATTTTTAATGTATTCGCCAATTATTCTTTCACTTGTACCTTCTGTGTAAAGATTAGCGGTATCTAAAAAATTTCCGCCCGCGTTTGTATACGCTTCCAAAATCTTGAAACTTGTTTCTTTGTCTGCACCCCAGCCCCATTCCGTGCCAAAACCCATAGTACCTAAACACAGTTCAGAGACTTTCAATCCTGATTTTCCTAGTAATTTGTAGTTCATAAATAATAGATGTATGGTGAATTTTACTTGTAAAGGTATACTACAAATAAAAATTGCATATTGTTCCCCGAAAGCATTGTTAATAGATTGTTTTTTGTGTTTTCATTTTTATTAAAAATTTTTATCAGTTGACTAAAGCCAACTGCAATAGGTAAAATAATATCAAATATGAGTTGGGTAAGAATATATGTTCATTTAGTTTTCTCTACAAAAAACAGAGGGCCGTTTTTAAATTCTATAGAATTAAGAAAAAGTGCTTTTCAGAACATCAAACAAAATGCAAAGGAAAAGGGTATTTGGTTGGATTGCTTAAATGGTTGGGAAGATCACGCGCATTGCCTCATTTCTTTGGGGAGAGAACAAAGTATAAGCAAAGTAGCTCAACTTATCAACAGCGAATCCTCCACTTGGATAAATCAGAATAAACTCACTGAAAATAAATTTATATGGCAGGATGACTATTGGGCTGTAGGAGTTAGCGACAGCCATGTTGAGGCGGTGAGAAAATATATTCATGGGCAAGAAGAACATCACTCAAAAATTTCCTTCGATAAAGAAGTAAAGAAATTCATGAGGAAATATGGGTGGAGTGTTATGAAAAAAGCTTGAGACTAACACAAGAAAATCAGTTGGCTAAAACGGCAATCGATAAAATATTATTGTTTACTTAGCATACATTGCTAGTCACTTTAGTGAACTGATTGAAGATATAAGATCTAGAAAAAAATGCTGCAAAAACTTTGTCTAAATTTGAAATAGTTGTTAAAATGAATTCAAAAATCAGTTGGCTGAAGCCAACTGCAATAGATACAATATATATTACTCTAAAATTATCATCTATTGCAGTTCTCTTTAGTGAACTGATTCTGTAGTAAGACAGAAAAGGATTTTAATTTCTTGAATTTTCAAATCAAAAAATTCTTCAAAGAGAATAATAACTGCCTGAAAATCAATTTTCTATTCCATTTATTTTTTACCAATAATAATTGTAAATTTGCACCTCTTTAATTTATAAGTACTGTGAGCAAGAAGTATCAGGAATACAAAGGTTTGGATTTGCCTGGAATAGGTAAATCGGTATTGGAGTATTGGGAAAAGAACAACATATTTGACCAATCCATCACTACCCGTGAAGGAAATGAAGCGTATACTTTTTATGAAGGTCCACCTTCGGCTAACGGTACGCCAGGAATTCATCATGTAATGGCGCGTACTATAAAAGATATATTTTGCCGTTATAAAACACTCAAAGGATTTCAAGTAAAACGCAAAGGTGGTTGGGATACACACGGATTGCCTGTGGAGTTGCAGGTAGAAAAAGAATTGGGGATTACCAAAGAAGATATAGGTAAGAAAATTTCGGTAGAAGAATACAATAAGAAATGCCGTGAAACAGTAATGCGTTTCAAATCAGAATGGGACGACCTTACCGTGAAAATGGGCTACTGGGTGGACTTAGACAATCCTTACATCACTTTTGAAAACAATTACATTGAGACGTGCTGGTATTTATTAAAGGAATTGTACAAAAAAGATCTATTATATAAAGGTTACACCATACAACCTTATTCTCCTGCAGCCGGCACTGGACTTAGTTCGCATGAACTGAACCAGCCGGGGACTTATAGAGATGTTAGGGATACTACGGTAGTGGCACAGTTTGAAGTAAAAAGAAAAGCCGAGTCTGATTGGTTATTTCAAGAAAATTATGGGAAACTTTTTATACTTGCCTGGACTACTACTCCTTGGACACTATCTTCTAATTCTGCGTTAGCTGTAGGGGAAAAGATTACGTATGTCAAAATCAGAACATTTAATGCATATACTTTTGAAGAATGCACAGTAATTTTAGCTAAAGATCTTGTTAGTAAATATTTTATTACTCCTAAACAAAACCTTTCTCTTATTTCTGGCAAACAGGATATAGAAAAAATATTAAAAGACGAAAAAACTCCTGGTAAAAATATTTTAATAGCTGTCTTGGATGAATTCAGTGGAAGTAAAATAATTGGTATTGAATATGAACAACTCTTAAAATATAAAGAGGTACAATCACCGAGCAACGCCTTCCGCGTAATAGCAGGAGATTTTGTAAGTACAGAAGATGGAACTGGTATCGTACACATCGCACCTACCTTTGGTGCGGATGACTATCGTGTAGCAAAACAAGCGGGCATTCCTGCCATTATGGTGAAAGACGAAAGCGATAACGATATTCCTTTGGTGGATAAGCGTGGTCGTTTTGTAAAAGAAGTAAACGATACGGTGTTCGGTTTTGGTGGCGAATACGTGAAAGAAGATTATCTTAACGACACAGAAAAAGCAGAAGAACTTGCGAAGCAACAGCAAACGCTTATTAGCAAAGGAATCGTTTCGAAACTAGATAAGTACATGAGTGTGGACGAACGTATCGCACTCAAATTAAAATTAGAAAACAAGGCATTCAAAGTAGAAAAATACGAGCACACCTATCCGCACTGTTGGAGAACGGATAAGCCAATTTTGTATTACCCACTTGACTCTTGGTTCATAAAAACTACCGCTAAAAAAGAACGACTTTCTGAACTAAACAAAACCATCAACTGGAAACCTGCTTCTACTGGAACTGGCCGTTTTGGAAATTGGTTAGACAACTTGGTAGACTGGAATCTATCACGCTCCCGTTATTGGGGAACGCCTTTGCCTATATGGAGGACAGAAGATGGCACGGAAGAAAAATGTATCGGTTCGCAAGAAGAATTAAAGAATGAAATTGAAAAAGCGAATAAGACTTTAGATAATTCAACATATAAAACACAACCTACAAAACTAGAAGACCTTCATCGTCCTTACGTAGATAACATCATTCTGGTAGCAGACTCAGGAAAACCGATGTTCCGCGAGACAGACTTGATCGATGTTTGGTTTGACTCTGGCGCTATGCCTTATGCACAGTGGCATTACCCTTTTGAGAATAAAGAGATTTTCGAGAAAAGCTACCCAGCAGATTTTATTTCTGAAGGTGTAGATCAGACAAGAGGCTGGTTCTTTACTTTACATGCAATAGCGGGAATGTTGTTTGACAGTGTAGCCTTTAAAAACGTAGTTTCGACTGGGCTTGTACTCGACAAAAACGGCGAGAAAATGTCGAAGCGAAAAGGAAATGTGATCAATCCTTTCGAGACGATAGACAAATATGGTCCTGACGCTACTCGTTGGTACATGATTAGCAACGCACAACCTTGGGACAATCTTAAATTTAATCTTGACGGCATAGGCGAGGTCCAACGAAGATTCTTCGGGACGCTTTATAATACCTACGCCTTCTTTACACTATACGCCAATTTAGATAATTTCAGCTTTGCAGAAGCGGAAGTCCCATTAAGCAAACGCACAGAAAGCGATCGTTGGGTAATTTCAAAATTAAATTCTCTTATCAAATTAGCAGACGAATCCTACGCTGATTACGAGCCTACGAAAGCCGCTCGTGCTATTGAAGATTTTGTGTGCGACGATTTGAGCAATTGGTACGTGCGCCTGAATAGAAAACGTTTTTGGAAAGGCGAGTACAACGAAGATAAAATAGCCGCTTACCAAACCCTTTATACTTGTCTCGAAGTGGTGTCCAAACTGACCGCACCAATAGCACCGTTCTTTGCAGAACGATTGTTTTTAGATTTGAATAAAACCAGTGGTAAAGAAACCATAGCCTCTGTTCATTTGGCAAATTTCCCAAAAGCAGACGAATCGGCTATCAATGCTGACTTGGAAGAAAAAATGTTTATGGCGCAAAAAATCACGTCATTGATACATTCTATTAGAAAAGCAAACAGCATCAAAGTACGTCAACCTCTTTCGAGAGTATTGATTCCGGTGCTGAACGAGAAAACGAGAAAACAAATTCAAGACATAGAAGATTTGATTCTTTCGGAGGTCAACATTAAGAAGATAGAATATATTGACGATGCTTCGGATGTATTGGTAAAAAAGATAAAGCCTAACTTTAAGAGATTAGGAAAAGAGTTTGGGGCAAAACTTAAAGAAGTAGGTGCGCTCATCACCGCCTTTACAAAAGAAGATATTAGAGCAATTGAAAAAGAAAACGCTTATAAAATAAAACTTTCTGATGGCACAGATGCTACGCTTACGCTAGAAGATGTGGAGATTTCTTCTGAAGACATCCCAGGATGGCTGGTAGCCAGTGAAGGCAGTGTAACTGTTGCGTTGGACATCAACATCAGCGAAGAGCTGAAAAAAGAAGGCATTGCTCGCGACATGGTGAATCGTGTACAGAATATGCGCAAAGACATGGGGCTTGATGTAATGGATAAAATAAAAATTACGGTACAGAAAAAGAACGAACTTATCGATGCTGCCCTCACTGCCAATAAGGAATATATCTGTAGTGAAACTCAAGCATTAAGTTTGACCCTTGCGGATACTTTAACAGATGGCAAAACGGTGGATATGGATGAGTTTGAGTTATTGCTTAAAATTGAATTATAAATACAAAGTCGAAAGTTTAAAACTTTGAATTCTAAACTTTCGACTTTCAACTTCTAAAAGAATGAAATACACAAAATACTATCTTCTCACTATCGGCATTATTCTGGTAGATCAAATCATTAAAATTGCGGTCTTCAAAAATTTTGAATACAAAGGTGATGAGTATAAAATTTTCGGGGATTGGTTCAAACTGCATTATATTACTAATCCAGGAATGGCTGGTGGTATTGAGTTTGGGGGAACGTACGGTAAATTTTTCCTGAGCGTATTCAGATTATTCGCTATGGTGGGAATTGCGTATTACCTATATGTAATGGCAAAGAAAAGAATGCACGTGGGTTTACTTTGGTGTGTGGCAGCCATTTTAGGTGGGGCAATGGGCAATGTAGTAGACAGCACATTCTATGGAAAATTTTTAGGGCTAGTGACCGAAGGCGCTATTACGCCTTGGTTTCACGGCGAAGTAATTGATATGTTCTACGTAGACATTTGTGATTGCCTTATACCGAATTGGGTGCCAGGAATAGGAGGCACTTATTATCCGCTATGGCCAATATTCAACTTTGCAGATGCCTCTATCTTTGTAAGTGTGGCCGTGATTTTAATATTTCAAAAGAGGTTTTTTGCAGAGAAAATGCCTGAGGTTTTACACTCTACTGAGCCAGAAAACAAAACTGTCTTATAACCCTTGATTTTCACTATCAATATTTCTAGGTAAGAAGTCTTGATAGTGACCCCTTTTAGGACTTCTTGCCCAGGAGTTTTCACCATTGTTCACGGAGCTTCCAAATTTTGGTTTCTTTCATCTGTTTTATTTTTTGCTCACGTCTTTCAATCTCTGCTATTAAGGTTGTTGTTTGTGAGCGCTTCCATTACATCTACCAAAACTATATTGTGTTACAATCAATTCAGCTATTTTGCTTTTCGAGAATTAGCCTGCTTTGTATTCCGCTTGCCGCCTAACCCTCTATGTTCTTTAATGCCTCCATAATTTCAAGACAAGCAAAGGCTGCCCGATTATAAAAATTCTAAGGATTTCGATACACAAAGAGGTATCTTAAATAGGAATTTTATTTCCCCAATACTTTAAAAACAAAGTAGTTCTTGGATCCTTCCACCCCATTCGCCTTTTCATTTTTTGGATTATTTCAGTTGCTCTTTTATCGAGTTCATGATTTAATGTCTTGATGGATTGTAAATCCCAACCACCCAAATCTAGGGGCAAAGATTTAAGTGCGATTGCATGGAAGTTATAAAAATTAATATTTTCAAAATAACCTTTTCAATTTTCTTTCGATGCAGCCATCAATTCATCTCCTAAATATAAAACTGATTTTGAAGTATTGAAGGGAGGAGAGAAGTGCCTGAACAATGCATTCCTACTATTAGCAAACATTTATTCATACGACTAGTTTGATTAAGTGCTATACGTCCTATTAGGCGACATTATTTCTCTTTTATTGCGTAAAACAGATTTTGTATGAAATTATTTCAATGAAAAATTTTCGTATTTCAATGTTAAATTTGGATTGTAGTAAGGATCACCTTTTTGGAGTATTTCTCTATGTTTATCCATCATATAATAAACTTCTTTTTGAAATCTGGCCTGTTTCATGGGAGTGTCTTCCTGACCTCTGCTGATAGATTCGTGATGATAAGCTTCGCAATAAGGTGTGAAAACATTAAGATAACCAAGATTCTTTATGCGTAAGCAGAAATCTATGTCGTTGAACGCTATTGTAAGATGGGCTTCATTAAAACCTTCCACTGTGTCGTAAAGTTCTTTTTTCACCATCATGCAAGCGGCAGTAACAGCACTGAAATTTTGGATTAAGTTTAATCGTGTATGATAGCCTGGATCATGCCTACCAAAATGTTTATGTATATGACCAGCTAAGCCTAGTACGCCCATAACAACTCCTGCATGTTGTATGGTTTCATTAGGATAATAGAGTTTAGCCCCTACTACTCCGACTTCTTTTCTTTGAGAATGCTCGAGCAAAGCTTCAATCCATTCCGACGTAATAATTTCTATATCGTTATTAAGTAATATTATTTGTTCTCCCTTGCATAGTTTCACTCCAAAGTTGCTGATAGCTGAAAAGTTAAATGCAAAATTGTATTCATAAAATTTAATTCTACTGTCTTTATTTTCATATTCCTTCATTATGGATAAAGTTTTTTCCTCGCTACTGCTATTGCTTACGCCAATAATCTCAAAATTAGTATAAGTAGATTTTCTTAGAATAGAATCTATACACATTTGAAGAAGTTCCGGTTTATCTCTAAACGGTATAATGATACTTACCAGAGGGTTTCCTTCAATTTGTCTTTGTAAGCGACAGGTGCAAGGATATTTTCCTTCAATTACTGTTGCATTAATATGGCTTCGTTGTGCATGATTGGAAAGAGCATGTATCATAGCTTTATGTGCATACGATTTGGAGCTGATAGTAACGGCCGTAGAGCCTTCTATTGCTCTCCAATGGTAAAGTACTTTTGGAATGTGCGCTATGTTTTTTGTTTTTTCTGTACACTTCAGAATCAGATCATAGTCTTGTGAACCTTCCAGTCCTACTTCAAAACCTCCTACCTCGTCAACGATGGATTTTCTTATCAATAAAAAATGACAAATATAGTTTTGTGAAGTCAGTAAATCTGGAGAGAAGTCCGGTTTATAATGAGGGAAAAAATATTCTCCCGTTTCATTTACCTTGTCTTCATCCGAATAAATTATATCTGGGTTTTGAGCATTAATACAATCTACCATTTCAAACAAAGCATCGTTGGTGAGCAAGTCGTCGTTGTCAAGGAAAGCGACATATTCGCCGGAAGCTAGCTTTAGAGCTTCGTTGCTAGCTTTAGAAATATGCCCATTCTCTGTTAGGAAAACAATTTTTATTTTCGGGTCATTTATGTTTCTTAAAACAGAAAGCGTCTCTGGGGAAGGAGAGTGATCGTCGGCAATACACAACTCCCAGTTATCATAATATTGATCTTTTACGGATTTTATAGCAGCCTCTAACCATCTTGTCTCTACATTGTATACAGGCATTATGATTGAAACAAGAGGCTTTTTCTTAAAATGCGCTATTTTTTTGAGTGCGCTATTTTTGCTGATTCCCGGCTTATAAAAATAAATACCATTCAAATTATTTAGTGTGGTACGTGAAGTTTGAATAAATTTTTTTAATAGTTTTTCCAAACCAGTTGGCAAAGTTTTTTTGACTATCCTTTTAGCCCGACTTTTTATACGCATGTATTCAACCATGCCTTCCAAATTGGAAACCTGTGTCTGTGTCAATTTTAACTCTTCCTCCTTTTTGGAAAGAAGATTCGCATAGTAATCCAGTTTAGTTTGCAGCGAATTTTTTTCTTCTTGCAATAATCGTATTTCTTCTTGTTGAATTTTTTTTTCAGACGTCATATTATGAATTAGTACACAATTTTTCTGGATAATTATTTTGGATCAATTGTAAATTTATTTTTGAGGCAAATAGATTTTTTTCATTATAATATTTTTCAAATCCTTTTTTTGAATCAGACGATTTTCCTCTGCTTATAGACTCATGATGATAGAGTTCTGCATGAGGTAGATAAATATTAAAATAGCCTTTCTCCAGTGCCCGTAAACAAAAATCTATATCATTAAACTCTATAGCAAAGTTCTCGTCGAAACCTTTTAATTCTTCAAATACAGAACGGCTTATCATGCTACAAGCCGCCGTTAGAGCAGGGTAATTATTGACGGAGTTTAGCTGTAGATTATACAGATGTTTACTATCTCCTGCAAAAACATGTACAGGTAAATTATTCTCATCAAAAACAATGCCAGCGTGCTGCACAGTGTCGTCTGGGAAGAGCAATTTGACACCTACTACACCAATCGAGGATCGTTGCGCCTGTTCTACCATTGCCTCTATCCAATCTGGAGTAATTACCTCCGTATCATTGTTTAACAAGAGAAGGTATTCTCCAGTAGCTTTTCCTGCACCAAAATTAATTAATTTAGAAAAGTTAAAAGGAATGTCATAATAGTAACTCATGAAACGTCCCTTGTATTTATTTTCATACTGTTGAACTAGTTCTGCAAACTCTTTTTC
>JAYTHK010000253.1:0-3608 GCA_043732665.1 Cytophagales bacterium
TTCTGGGTTACCAACCAATACCCATTGATTTGGATAATTAGTCTTAATTTGTTCTACTGTTAAAATCTCCATGAATTAATTATTTTTACAAAAATACGCTTTGAATTTGCATTGTACAAATTATTTTTTTTTGCTAACAAATATTTTGAATGCTATATTTTGAAATTAATAATTTAAACACTAAATTTGTAATCAAATAAAATAAATACTCGATAAACCTAAAATAAGTAACCTTTCATGAAAAATTACTATTATTTTTTGTGCTTTGTATTTTGCTCATTTTTGAGTTGTAATAAACAATCGGCAACTGCGAGCCAAAAACTAACCAACTTAAAAGCCTATGAAGGCGATTACACTTGTTCTTTGGTTATTACAAATACTGAAACTCTTAATCTAACTCTAAAAGTAATTGATGAAAATACAGTTGAAATGAATTTTAAAGGAACCAATGTTCCTTATAATTTACTCGACAATACAGTTTTTAATTACGATTCTAAAGTAAACGGAAATGCTACTGAATATCCATCTGTTGGTTCAACTGGTTTTGCTGTTAATATACCAGAATCAAAAATGAATTTTACAATTCCAAAATATGGTAGTGTTCAATTTACTTTAAGTGGTTCCTATGAATTTAAAGCTGGCTCAATTATAGGTGCAAACCAATTTACGCTCATTCAAAAACCAATTCAGTTTGTTGGCTATATTTTCTCTAAAAAATAAATACTCATTAAATCTAAACTAATTGATATTTTATGAAAAATTACCTTTATTTTTTTTGTTTTGTAATATCTCAAATTTGTGTTTCTACAAATTCTACTGCACAAGTTAGTGCTTATTCTCGGACTTATCAAGGTCAAAACCAAACCGCTAATTATAATTGGAATTTAATTGCTGATGTGATTCAGCGTAAACAAGCTCACTATGATTTTAATCAAAAAAGACTGATTGATGCTGGTCATCTTATAACCGATGATAAATTATACGAACATGATGTAACCGATAATACTTGTGCTGCAGAAATGATAAGTATTTTAGCTCGAATCATAACTATACAGAAACTCGATCCAGATTTGGCTTTATACGATGTTGAAATCACTTCTATTGAAAACGATTTATATAAATCTCTAAATGATTTTTTAAAAAGAACAAAATAGTATTTTAAAAGGGAATTGCTGAGACCCTAAATAGTTGCCGTAAATATTTACAATTTTATTTTATGAAAAAAATACTTTTTTTAGTTTTTATTTTATTTTCATTGGTAAATTTAAACGCACAAACCTATTATGGTGGTGGCAAACATACAAGTAGTCATGGAGGATATTATTCTGGAGGAGTTGGAAGTTCACACAAAGGAGGACACTACATTAATGCAAATACTAACAATCAATATGGAGTGCATAAAACTTATCCAAGTTACAATATAAGCCCATCTCAATCATCTTATCCTCAACAGAATTATAATCAATATCATAAATCTTATTCTAATTACCGAAGAAGATTTAGATAAATTCCCATTAAAAATAAAATTAAATAGACCTTCATGAAAAATTATTACTATTTTTTGTGTTTTGTATTTTGCTCATTTTTTAGCGCTGCTTCTATAAATAAAATAGAAGCACAAAATAAGTTCAATCAATATTATTGGAATAAGTATCGAAACAATGATATAAGCCCCATGAAGATTATTAAAGCTCTTGACGATAGTAAACTAGTTTTTGTTGACAATGGGGCTGGAAAAAATATTAAGAGTGTAAAAGCTTTGATTCTTCAAATTACAGATGTTGAGTTAACACAATATAAAGTTTATGGTCAAAATTTTTGCTCAAGAAAACATGAAGAAATGTTCACATTGTACAATCTTTACTACAATAAAGTGACAAGAGAGTTTTTTGATGAAAATTGTATGGAACTAATTTGTTTAATGTTACTAGATGGGACACTTAAAGAAGAACAATAGTTTATAATAAAAATCATCATGAATAGATTTATCCCAGTATTTTGTTTATTATTCTCATTTGCAGCTTTGAAAGCTCAAGTACGTTTGGGTTATACGGAATCTCAAATCAGAAAAGAGTTTCCAGAAAAGATATGGGAAAGACTTCTCGATAATGGAGAAATGTGTATAAATTCTAATTTTAGATTGGGAGAATATTGGTATTTTTTTTCTGCTGCTACAAATTTATGTTATGGAGTAACAGAAATACCCTTTAGTAATGCAAATCTAAATGAACAAGTGGAATATAATAACAGACATTATGTTGTAACTTCAGAAACTTCTTGGACTGTATATCAAGAAGATGGAGGAATTTTCTACATAAAATTAGTATATCTTGACGCTATGAAAAAAAATGTTTTCAATCATACTTACTTAAAACAATAATCAAATAATAAATTGTTCAATGGAAATTAATTTACAAATTGCCCTAAACGAAGCAGAATTGTTTTACAAAATAAATTCACCTCTCCAAGTAATAGCTTTGCATAGAACTGCTACATGTTTTACAATTAAATGTTATGATCCACTTTGTAATTTCGACTGCACCAATAGTTGCGATCTTGAGTTAGGGGAGACAATTTATTCAAAATACCCTATGGCTATAGAAATTACAAAAGAACAATTTATTGAAATTTGTGACCCGCTCGAACCAGCTGGAAAAAAAAACCGTGAATATATATAGTTCACTGATTTTGTTTCTTGTCCCTTAATTCAATACCTTTCTTTTGTCCTTCGGGCAATAAATTAAATTGTTTTTCTAATTCTTTTGGTTGAGTTATCAGCGTATCAGCTACCATATTTATCAAAACAAAAAGCTTCGATGCAGTTTCTACATCATCTACTAAATCTATTTGACCAGGATGGACTGCATTATTACCGACAACTCGTACAATATCTAAAGCTCTTTGAATTTGAACAGGTAAACCTTTAGCTACCAATTTTCCTATATCTTCATTGATATTATTTCCAGATTCTCCAAGATGTTTACATAGTTTTTGAACACAAAGTCTTAATAATGCAGCAGCTCCTCTAGGAGATTTATTTAAAATATCACCTGCTTCTTCGTAATCTCTTATAATGTCTTCGGGCAAATCTGTATTTGGTAGAGGTGCGATTCTAATATTTGGGTAAATCATATTTCCATTTTTCCAAATCGAGATTTCATAACAGTGGCTACATGTACAAGACCTTAATTGAGTTTGTACGGTCCCATTGATATAGCCGATAAAAAACTCTCCCCAATTATGATGAGAAAATGCTCCACAATAAGGACAATTGAAAGCTTTTAAGGAAATTTTAGGCTGTACGTATTGATTATTCATAATTTTATTTTAAATGTTCAAAAATGACTAATTTTTCAAATCGCTCGCAACAAGTCTTCCAACTAAAAACGCGCAACGCTCGTGCAAGTCACCGCTCGCCAACCATGTGTCTCAAAAACGCGTAACGCTTGTGCAACGTCTTCAGACTTGCACAGAGTATCGGGTCGTCTCCTGACGACCACTAAAAAATTACTTTTTATGATTTAAAAATAAAAAACAAGATTTGGCGAACTTAAGTTAAAACTCTAAAAAATTATAAATTATTCCGCGCTGCCTCATTTTTAAACTTT
>JAYTHK010000254.1:0-3601 GCA_043732665.1 Cytophagales bacterium
ATATTCTTTAGCAAGTTGATAAGCAGCAGAAGATGCAGAGTTGCAAGCAATAAGAATTACTTTACATTGTTGCTTGATAAGTAGATCACATATTTTTACCGTATAAGATTGAATGGCCGCAGCTGACTTATCGCCATAAGGTAAGTGAGCCGTGTCTCCAAAGTAAATAACGTTTTCATTGGGTAGTAAATCTTTTACAGCTCTGGCTACAGTTAGTCCTCCGATGCCACTATCGAAGATTCCTATGGGTTTTTCTTTGTTCATTTGTTAAAGTAGATATTTTATTCCAAGAGCAATACCTAGTGAATTTCGTTGTTCAGCATACGATTGTTGCTTGTTTACGTTAGAATTATTATCAAAATAATAATGAGCGGAAACTGATATTCCAATGAGTTTAGAGACTTTGTAAGTGATAGACGGGGAAATATGATACAATAAATTTTTGGTAGAATAGACTGGAGTGATAGATAGATTTACGAATTTATTGACGTAAGTTCCGGCTACAGTGAGACCAGATTGATTGAGTGTAAAAGAAAAATTGACTGATCCATAAATGTCTAAATCCCATTTCTCCTTTTTGAAAATCTTATAACCCAAAGAAGGTCCTATCATGAAGTAGTTTACTTTTGTTTTATCATTGATTTGAATAGTAGAATCATTATTGTAATGAATTGACCTTTGTGAATTTCTATAATTTATATCAACGCCAAAGCTTATTTTTTTGTAGAAATAATAGGCCTGTACTCCCAACTGCATTGTCCGGGTGGACTTAGAGGCTGATTTTAGCTTTGCATAATTTCCTTTGCACGTTTCGCATACATTGTCATAGTTGAAATCGTTTAAGATTCCGGCTTCTGTAGTGATAAAGATTTTTTTTTTATTTGGTGAGGGGATTTTACTTTTTGTGTATACTGTTTTATTGACAATTACTGGTTTTTGTGTTACAAGTACAGTGTCAACTTCATCAACATATATTGTGTCTGAAACTTGAGTAAAACCTGCCAATGGCATAATCAATAAGAAGCATAAAAATAAGAAAGATAGTTTCATTCAGATATCAATTATTTCTTTCGTCCTTTTTTTAGGATCACAGTATCAATTTTAATGATTGTATCTCTGGGAGAACATAGGTAAACGGTCTTTTTTCGTTTCAATATAACAGGAGTAGCAGGAGATGGAACGTCATTACTATTGCTTTTAGTAGTATTTACAATGGATATGGAATCCTGTATTGAGTTAGATACAATAGCAGTAGATAAATTATGATAGGTACTATCTTCTTTAGAAGGAGTGATTGATGTAAATTTATTTTTCTTTGACGATAAGATTTCCTTAGCTGATAAAGATGGTTTTTGATCAGAAGAAATTGAGTCAATATGAGAAATCTGATTTTGCACATTCTTGTTTTCAGAATTGACTAATGGAGTGAAAAAATGATTGATTACTAAGAAGGAACTACTCAAAAAACATGCAGCAATCATGCTCATATAATAGACGTTAAATTGTAGCCATGAGAATTTATAAAACATCTTTTTATGTAATTTTAGCTCAAACTCGTCTAAGCTATCATCATCCGCAATGATGTTTTCTGAGGAGAATGTTTTTTTGAAAATATTGTCTAGCGTATTATCGTTCATACTGAATGCTTTTTAAGCCCATTTTCTTACCTTCTAATATTTTTTTCAATTTCTGCCTAGCCTTCATAAGTCGTATTCTGGAGTTCTCTTCTGAAATAGTTAAGAGCGCAGCAACCTCTTTATGGGAATATTCCTCAATGCAAACCAAATTAAAGACCGTACGAAATTCGTCAGGTAACGAGTGAATAGCTTCTAGTAATTCTTCTTCTGTGAAAGCTGGCTTATTATCGTCATCGTTATCTTCAGATTCTGTTAGGAAGCTATTTTTAGTTGTTTCGAGTTCGTTGAAGTCAGAAACAGATTCTGTATTTTTTTTAGACTTTTTCTTTACAAAAGTCAGCGTGTCGTTTACAATTATTCGTTTCATCCAACCTTCAAAAGAGCCTTCCGATTTGAATTTGTTAATGCTCGAGAAGATTTTGATAAAAGCATCTTGCACAATGTCTTTAGCGTCTTCTTTGTCAACTACATAACGAATGCTTATTCGAAGGAATAACGAGTAGTATTTTTTGTATACAATCCTTTGAGCAGTAGGGTTGTATTTTTTACACTCATTTATTAGTTCAATTTCTTGCATTTAGCGACTTATTAATAAGACTATTTTTATTAATAACGTTACTAACCTTAACGAAATAATTTTTTATAGTCTATATAGTACAAACAAATTTATTACATTTAATTTTTAAAAGCTAGAACTATGAAATTTAGTACTTTAGTACTTATTGTGTTGTCTTTGGGTATTTGCGGATGTAGGAAGTCGGGATGTCCTGCTCCAAATCAGCCTTCTGTATATTCTTCGATATCCTCGTGGTCTTTAAGAAATAGTGGAATATCAGGCAATTTATTTGCCGTTGATTTTCCAACTTCAACAACAGGTTATATAAGTGGAGCTAATGGCGTAGTGTACAAAACTTCAGATGGAGGGGGGACCTATCAAAATATTTGCCCTTTGGTGGGGTATGATTATTTCGCACTTGATTTCGTTTCAGAAAATATTGGCTATCTCACCAATAACCTATCTTCTTCGGATAGTAAATTATACAAAACAATAGATGGCGCGCAGAGTTGGCAGGAATTGCCAATACCTCCCCATATCTGGCGAGCTATTACATTTTTGAATGCTAATGTTGGTTTTGTAGGTGGTACCATTCTTAATAATGTTCCACCAGCCGTAGTAGGAAAATTATTTAAAACTACAGATGGAGGACAGACCTGGACAGAGATTGTGATTAGTAATTTAAATACAGTAAGGAGTATATTTTTTGTGGATAATAATAACGGATACCTTTGTGGAGAACAGGGGCAATTTTTAAAGACAACAGATGGAGGATTGACATGGACTCTTGAAAATTTGAATCTTAATACGCCTATACCTGTCACTCAACTGTCGTCAAATGATATTTATTTTAAAAATGTAAACGAAGGTTTTTGTTTGACAAATACACTTTTTCATAATGATAGTTTCTTAATGAAAACAATTGATGGTGGTAACAGTTGGACTAGAATCGTACTTCCTAATAGTGGATATAGTTCATTTGATAATTATTCTTCCATTGAATTTTATGATTCTAATACAGGTTATATTACAGGTGGAAATATAACAGCAGATACAGGGTCTATTCTGAAATCATTGGACGGAGGAAATACTTGGGTTCAAATGACGGTTAATACTCCTAGGCTTATAGGGATGTCTTTGGTCAATTCTACTACGGGTTATGCGGTGGGTAATGCAGCTACTGTTCTAATATCAAAATAACCTGCTTTTTTGTCAATATATTTCATAGGATTAGATATTTTATTCGCCAATTCAGATATACTGCATGGATGATGTTTAAGATTGTATCAAAATTAAGAGATACAATGGAAAGATATTCTATCATTTAGCGATAGGTTTACTACAGATGAAGTTTGTTATGACTATTTATCTGATATGAAATGGGGCAGGGGATATAGTTGCTCAAGAT
>JAYTHK010000255.1:0-11531 GCA_043732665.1 Cytophagales bacterium
GTGCACTGCGACCACTTGATTACAGCTCAAGTGGAATCGGGCGCTGACCTTACAAAAGCTAATATTGAAAATAAAGAAGTATACGATTTCTTGTCTTCTGTTTCTAACAAATATGGTATTGGTTTCTGGAAACCAGGTGCTGGTATCATTCACCAAGTGGTGTTGGAAAATTATGCTTTCCCTGGAGGATTGATGATCGGTACTGACTCTCATACTGTAAACGCAGGTGGTCTTGGTATGATCGCAATTGGTGTTGGTGGAGCAGATGCTTGCGATGTAATGGCTGGTCTTCCTTGGGAATTAAAATTTCCTAAACTAATAGGGGTGAAACTTACTGGAAAATTAAGCGGATGGACAGCTCCAAAAGATGTTATCCTTAAAGTAGCAGGAATTCTTACTGTAAAAGGTGGAACAGGTGCTATCGTAGAATACTTCGGGGAAGGTGCAACGTCTATGTCTTGCACTGGGAAAGGTACAATCTGCAACATGGGCGCTGAGATCGGTGCTACTACTTCTACTTTCGGTTACGATGACTCTATGGAGCGTTACCTAAGAGCTACCGGTCGCGCCGAAATAGCGGATGCTGCTAATACTGTAAAAGAACACTTAACTGCAGATGCTGAAGTATATGCGGATCCTTATAACTATTTTGACGAAGTAATCGAAATCAATCTTACAGAATTAGAGCCACACCTGAACGGACCATTTACTCCCGACTTAGCTACTCCTATTTCTAAAATGAAAGAAGCGGCTCTTAAAAATGGTTGGCCGACAAAAATTGACGTTGGTTTGATCGGTTCTTGCACAAACTCTTCCTACGAAGATATTTCAAGAGCAGTATCGCTTGCACAACAAGCCATCGACAAAAACCTGAAACCAAAAGCGGAATATACCATTACTCCAGGTTCTGAAGTAGTACGTTACACGATTGAAAGAGATGGTTTCTTGAAAATATTTGAACAAATAGGTGCTAAAGTATTTGCGAACGCTTGCGGACCATGCATCGGTATGTGGGCGCGTGTGGGTGCTGAGAAACAAGAAAAAAATACAATCGTACACTCGTTCAACAGAAACTTTGCAAAAAGAGCGGATGGCAATCCAAACACGATGGCTTTCGTAGGTTCTCCAGAATTAGTGACAGCGCTTGCTATTGCCGGCGACCTAACGTTCAATCCTCTTACTGATTATTTAACGAATGAAAAAGGTGAGAAAGTGAAATTTGATGCTCCTACTGGTGACGAACTTCCTAAAAATGGATTCGATGCTGAGGATCCAGGTTTTCAAGCTCCTGCTGCCGATGGTAGCAAAGTTATCGTAGCGGTATCTCTTACTTCTGATCGTCTGCAGTTATTAGATCCTTTCGCTGCATGGGAAAAAACAGACCTTAAAGGGTTGAAACTTCTGATCAAAGCAAAAGGAAAATGTACAACAGATCATATTTCAATGGCAGGTCCATGGTTGAAATACAGAGGACACTTAGATAATATTTCTAACAATATGTTGATCGGTGCAATCAACTTCTTTAATGAAAAAGCCGACAATGTAAAAAATCAATTGACTGGTGTTTATGAAGCTGTTCCAAAAGTACAACGTGCTTACAAAGCTGCTAAAATTGGTACAATCATAGTAGGCGATGAAAACTATGGGGAAGGTTCTTCTAGAGAACACGCTGCTATGGAGCCTCGTCACTTGGGTGTACGTGCAGTATTAGTAAAATCATTTGCCCGTATCCACGAAACGAATCTTAAAAAACAAGGGATGTTAGGGTTGACTTTCGCAGATAAATCGGATTACGATAAAATTTTGGAAGACGATACGATTGACATTCTTGGTCTGACTACCTTCGCTCCTAATGTACCACTTACTTTAGTGTTTACGCACAAAGACGGCACTAAAAATGAAATAAAAGTAAACCATACTTACAATGAACAACAAATCGAGTGGTTCAAAGAAGGTGGTGCTTTGAACATCATCAGAGCCAGTGTTAAGGCTTAGGTCTAGACAATAGTTATTTAGTATAAAAAAGCGGAACTGGAAACGGTTCCGCTTTTTTATAAATGAAAGTGAACAGAGAAATATTTTATGAGACAATATATTTGGTTGTACCAACCCCTTGTTTCTTGCGCTCTTTTCGAAATCTTAGTAACCTCTGCGTTTAAAAGACTGTAGCATTTAACACACAGTAACCTTGTTATTAATAAACCCTGAATTAATTTATAACGCCTGCACAAGATTAGTAATAAGTTATTTTTTTAAAGGCGGCAACAATTTTTTCTTAACCATATCCTGCGTCACTTCATTTGTTATCAGGGTCGACATGTGATCAAGGCTGCTTGGATTATATGTTTTTGTTTCTGCATAATATAAAATAGAGTCTTTCGGAAAATCAAATACTACTATTTCAATAGTATACTCACTGGTAGTTTGATAATAGCCTGGACGGTATACTCTATTATAACTTTGTCCATAATAATTTTGAAGCCCATCGTAAGCGTTAAAATAAGGACCTCCAAAATTATTGTAATTATGATAACCGTTGTAGGAGTTCCTATAAGCGGGTGATACGTACTTTTTTTCTTTTTTTCTATCTAATAATACAATACAAACGACAGCATCATAGCTAGAGTCTTTCACTTCGGATAACGCTGGTAGGGCATCTTTTTCCTGAAAAGAATGTGTTCCATATTTTTCAAACGCAGAACAGGTTTTCATCCCATGCGCATTAAGTGATTCGGCTAAATCCAATTCCATGTCTTGTCTCAAAGGATCATCTTTGTCTCCCAATAGACCAACCACCAATACTTTTTTGTAATGCGTTAAATTTAAGGAAGGGTAATTCCAAGAACAAACTATATGGCTAGGAGTGCAGGCACATAAAAGAAGAAATGAAGAAGTTATGACTGTTGTTGAAAAATGCTTACCTAAATAGTTATTCATAATTAATTCGATTTTATATAGACTATTAAATCTACCTCAGATAATTTACGTTTGTAAAATAATCTATAATCTTATATAAAGCAACAAAGACAGCTTTTCATCCTTGTATGTCCACTGAGTCTTTTTCTATACGATATAATATTTTACCTAAAGCTTGGAAAGATGATTCTCTGCCGACACCAAGATTATTAGAAATATTTACTTTGTAGAAATATTTCTCTGTTTACTTGACATGCAAGATTGGCACTCTTACATTGTAAAACTAATAATTCTTATACTCTTCTATATACCATTTGAATTCAAGTATTGTAATGTGGGAGGATTTAGAAAAAAGAAAAAGTACACTATAGAGGCATGAGATTTCGATTCGATAAATCAATAAAAAGGTTACTTTACGATAGCTCTCAGTTTGTATCCTTTCTGTTTTAGTAAATTCAATACCCCATTTTCGCCCGGCAGATGTGCTGCACCTATTGCACAAAAAGTAGCTTCGGAGTGTATAAGTTTTTCTAGCCGGTTTGCCATAATAATATTTCGGTCCTTAATCAGTGCGTCTCCAAATACGCCCTGCATTTCGGGTGTTTGTAAAAAAGTATAGATAGAATCTAAATTTTGTGAGGCATATACATTCGCGATTCGTTGTATTTCTTTTTTTTCCTCTTCAATATTATCAATTTGTTCGACCAGCATTTTTGCTTGTTCTTCTATCGACAATTCGTTCAATACATTCATTTGTTCTTGGACGGTTTCTAGGCCTTTTACGTTAAGATTATAATCTTTTGCTTTCTCCTGTAGATATTCGTCGAGCGCTTTAGGCATATCGCTTTCTAGCATAGATTCGGAGATAAGTGCAGAGGTGAAAACGGGTTTTATTTTGTTTATTAACAGTGACATCATACCTAAATTTTTGTTGCAAAATTTTTTCACCCTTTTGAATTCTTTCTCCGTCAATAAGTTTTTCAATTCTTTTCCTTGAGGAAGTAAAATATCAGATGATAGTTCTTTGGCAGCTGTTTTATCGAGTACTATTTCTCCGGCAAAGGTTTGGCAGGATTTCAATTTTAGCATAAGAGAATCATGAAACAAATAGGCTCTTTTATCTTTCACGTGCATCGTACCAAATAGATAGGAAGGCGCTTTGAGGCTATCACTGGATATTTCCCAAAGCAGCGAATTATACTGTGATTTTCCCGAAAAGGAAATAAAAGCAAGGACACAACCAAGCAGAATACTTTTAGAATATTTCATACTACCAGTTTTAAGAATTCGTTTATTTAGTATCTTTACAAATGTAATATATAGGTTATGAAGAAGATTATTTTATTTGTTTCGCTGTTTTGCGGTATTCTGTTTTATTGTTCGGAGGTAAAAGCGCAAGACGATGGAGGTGGGAAAAAGTCCAAGAAATCTAAAAAATCGAAAGGCATGGGTACTCAAGCCGATGTAGACCAAGATGTACAAGACAGCAAGACGAGAGGAATGTCTAAAGAGGACAAGAAAAACCTTGCCAAAAAGAAAAAGGAGGTTCAGGCAAAAAGGAAAAAAGATGCCGTAACCCGTAAAAATTCAGATAAAGTAGCACGTAAACGCTTGAACAAGACCATAAAAGGTGCGAGTAAGAAAAAGAAAAATTATGTAAAAACACATTAAATGAATATGATTTCGATTGAAATTCAGATAGTTGTTAAATATTTCAATTCAATATTTTGTATTTAAAAATTAAAAATCTACCTTTGCAATCCAATAAAAAACATCTACGAACATGGGCGTAACTAGACTTAAAAGAAAAGACAGAATGAACAAGACGGTTTCTAAACTAAGAACGTCCGCTATCAAAAGATTAACCAAAGTACCGGTTATCAAAAAAGTGGATATTGAAGAGTTGAAAAAGAAAGTTTAATTACTCTGATAAATTTAGATAAAATTGAAGGTGGCTTGTTCGCCTTTTTTTGTTTGTGGTAAGATTATAGGGCGTTGTTTCGTTAGAACCTATAAATTTTTCCCTAATTCATAAGCCTTGGGTAATCCTGTTATTTCCTTATTGCTTATAAAATAGGTTTCTCCTGAATGACCACTATTCGTTTTTGTCATTCAGGAGAAACCTATTTTATAAGATGTGATTCGTGCGTTATAATATTAGGATTAGTAGTTCAGCCTTATTCTAGTGATTTAGCACTACTTTTTCTACTTTATTTTCGTTTCCAGATAATGCATGAATAATGTATACACCTGTTGCAAATTTTCTTAGATCAATTGTTTTTTGAAACGAGCCAGCGTTTGACTCCGAACTTGATTGATATACGACTCTTCCCAAAGCGTCTATTACCACAATATCAATATTCCCTGAAGATTCGAATAATTTACTTACTTCATAAGTACCATTTATAAATTCAGCTCTGATAGTAATTGTTTCCGCTTTTTGGGGATACAAAACAAGTATTTTACTGTACGTATGTGCTCCGTTAAAATCTACCTGATTCAATTGATAATACACTGTAGCGTTGGTGGTAGAAGTGTCTATATAAGAATAATCGAGGATGGAGGAAGAATTTCCAACGCCTTTTACAGTGCCCAGAGGATAGAAATTTATGCCGTCCAAACTTTTTTCTACCACAAAGTAATCGTTATTCTTTTCTGTAGCCGTAACCCAATTAAGAACGGTGTTCTTGCTCGTTTTTTCCACCTCAAATTCTACAAGCGCAACAGGAAGGGGAATGTTGCATAATTTGAAAACAAAAGGCTGATCTGGAGTTGTATTGTTAGCAGTGTTTTTTGTAGCCTCGTATACTCCTGCAGTAACAGGAAGATTCAGAGAGTGGGTAGTGGCTCCCACAATAAGACAATTGGAGGCATCAATGGCCATACTGGCGTTACCAAGGTCATCGTAGTCGTTGTCGGAACCTCCAAAATAGGTGGCGTAGGTTAATGCATAACTTCCAGAAGTATTATCGTAAACAGCAATGTATAAATCGAAGAGTGTTAATCCTGTGTATGCAGGCTTCGTCGCTTGATAAGCAGTTACCGTCGTGGTTATGTCGTTCGACATCGCAGCACCTTTGAGTATAATTAAATTATTTTTTACAACAATCGCTAATCCGTTATCATCGTTCGTTCCTCCATAAGGAGTAGAAAACAATATGGACGATCCTGAAGCGTTGTATTTCGTAACAAAACCATCACCACCACCACGAAAGGGTTGAAGGTTCGCTACCAGCGGAAACGATGCCCCATAAGTGGTGCCACCTACTACGGGTTCATTTGCGGCGGTAAGACGAATAGAATTTCCTATATCAATATTACCTCCCCCTAAATAAGTAGAGAAGATTTTAGTAGAGCCTGCCGCATTGAGTTTAGTAACAAAAGCATCTTTCGTCCCTCCTCCATAGGTTCCTTGAAACGCAGCCGTCAAAGGAAAAGGTATTGTATTTGATGGTGCAGAGCCCGTATAGCCTGTCACATAAGCCAATCCTGATGCGTCTACCACGATATCCAGCCCGTTTTCATCCTGATCTCCTCCCAGATAAGTAGAGTAGCCAAGCGTTGCACCTCCTGAGTTTACTTTTGTTACAAAAGCATCATTTAATCCAGACAAAGTAGCTTGTATAGCACCTTGTAATTTATAGTTTGTAGAATTTGTCAATCCAGTAATGTAGGTGTTGCCTGCTGCATCTATATCAATTCCTCTGGCTTCGTCATTGTTTGAACCTCCAATAAATGTTGAGAAAAGGAGCGCACTACCTGTAGCATTTAATTTCGAAAGAAATACATCGCTTGTTCCTCCTGCATGAATTGTTTGAAAAGCTCCAGCAGTAGTAGGAAAGGCTGGAGCAGTGCCTTCTGCACCACCTGCCACATAGACTTGATTGGAAGCATCCACTCTGATTCCCCAACCTCTGTCTACTCCACCGCCACCAAGATAAGTAGCCCAAATTAGTGTAGTACCTGTTGGGTCGAGTTTCATTGCATAAGCATCTACTGCGCCGCCAGCGCTTGTAGTCATATAAGCGCCAACAGTGGCGGGGAAAACAGAAGAGTACCATCCTGTGGTATATATATTGCCAGCGTTGTCAATATCCATATCATAAAGATAACCATTTTCGCTGGGAGCTCCACCAGCAGTACTTCCAAAATAAGTAGACCATTGCAGGGTAATACCAGGATCGATAATAAGTTCTTTTGTTTTATCATATTCACCAGTTACCTTAAATCCAATGTTCTTTTTTCCTACTACTATTTTTTTGTATTCAACAGTTACGACTTTAATTCTCCCGTTAATATTTTGATAGGCATAAGGTTTATCTTCTATCAATTTTCCCCATGCACTGTTTATTTCTAATTCACCTTTCTTATTGATGTTAACACCATCCGCGCTATATGCCATATTAATGCTGTTGATATCACCATTTGGGCGGATGACATAGTCGTACTTTAATTGTTTGCTGATGCTATAATATTTCAAATCGATACCTGGGTATAGTTCTTTGTATTGGACTGTGCCATACGTACCGATATTGGTAATGTGTTTTTCAGGATCATTCCCTATTAGGTAATTGATTTTGGTAATTTTTTCGTCAACACCTGTCAGCGCGGCATTTTTATTAGCGTTTATAAAGTTTACGAAATAACTTATCGCTTCATTATCGCCTTTCTCATATTTTCGAGCTGTTTTTGAGGTCACATTGTTCAACTGGCTTTTGTAAAAAGTAAACAAAATTCCTTTTTGACCGAAAAAAGCACAAGCTCCTGCTGCTTGAGTGGAAAATTTAACTTCTCCTAAAGTTTGATCAGAACCTTTTAGTCTTTTTACCTGTCCCTTGTTTTCCACAAACAGAAGATCAAGATTGAAGAGCTTATTTTTAACTGCTTCCTTACTGATATGATTATCGTTTTTTGAAAAATCAAGGTTTAACGAACTTGTTGAAACTAAAGAAGCTGTTTGAGAAGGCGCTTTTTGTTCTTCCTTTACGGAAGGTTGAGAAACAGCTTCTGTTGTAGGTTTTGCATTCAGGTCTTTATTATCAGTTTTCTCCTCCACACAAGAAGTGGTTAGAAAAAGCGTAATGAATAGCAGTTGTAGTAGTTTTTCCATCGGGTATTATTTATAGTGTTGTATTTTAGGTAGTTGTTGTACGTTATTGTTAATATAGTTATATTTTTTGTTGTATACGTAATAATACCAATAAGAGGATTAAATTATTTGTTATTTTTAACGTATTATAAATCATTATAAAGAGAGTTTTCTAACTGCGGGGAGTTATAGAATACTATTCTAATAGACTATATTCTATGATTTCATATTTGCATTGTCAAGCTAGAGCAAATTTTTTGTCTTGCGCTCATTGTAAAAATACCTCACATAATCATAAAGTAACCGAAGGATTATCTTTATTTTATAAATAAGTACATAATTTAGGGATTATACCATTCATTTATATGCGTATGAACAACAATAGTTAATTCTTAGATACTCACAATTTTTCGTGGTTTTTTAATAATTTAGAAGGCTATTTTTGCGTATGAAACACAAGAAAAATAAAAGTAGTAAAATAAGGAAACAGAAAGAGTAAAATAGATTGAATAGTTGAACCTGTTTACTCCTCCCTCTTTCTGTTTTCTTATTTAAACCAAGCCTTATATATATTCAACATATTTACGATAATAATAAGAGTACCAACGGTAAGCATCATAGGTTTGGCTTTTATTTTGCTGGCCACTATGGCACCCATAGGAGCCGCAATAATTCCTCCAAAAATAAGACCTAGTACTACTTTTACACCGCCTCCTACTTGCCATTCATCCAAGCCTATAATTACGGTAATAATAACAGCACTTGTGAAGGCAATAAAAAACTCAGACAGATTTACCGAGCCAATAGTATATTTAGGATTGCGTCCTTTACTAATTAGGGTAGAAGTAACAATTGGACCCCAACCGCCACCGCCAGCAGCATCCATAAAACCTCCAAAGGCAGCAAGTGCTCCAAGGTTTTCTGTTTTTTTCTTTTTTTCTTTTTTTCGCAATGCTTTATAAATAATAAAAATTCCTAAAATTAAAATATAAATAGAAATAACAGGTTTTACATATTTCTTGCTTACGCCTTCTATTTGGTCCACATAAGCGATGAGTACAGCGCCAAACACAGCGCCAATTACACCAGGAATAATCAAATTTTTTACCAATTTTTTATTAATGTTTCCTAGTTTCCAGTGGGAAAATCCAGAGGCACTTGTGGTAAATACTTCAGAGAGTTTGATACAACTATTCGCAATACTGCTGCTCACGCCATAAGAGGTCAGCATTGTCATAGAACTTGCTCCATAAGCCATACCCAGTGCTCCGTCTATCATTTGGGCGATAAAACCTATTAGTACATATCCCAAAAAATCGGGTTGGGTTAAAGAGAGAAGAAAATCGATGATCTGCGTGTTGGTCTCGGAAGATAAATTGGTACGTAAATAAGTAATTGTTGCTCCCACTATTAGTAAAACAGCCAAAACAAGCGAAAGCCTTTTGACAAGTACTTTAGAACCAAAATCAGAGCGTGTTATTTTTTTAATAAAATGCTTTTTCTTTTTATGTTCGCCGAGCGATTCCTCCTGCAATTCTGTTGTATGCTCTAATTCGATTTCGTTTTCTTCCATTTTACTATGTTACTAACTCTATAAAAATTATAGACGAAATTCGCTATTTTTATTTGTTTGTACAAACTACTTCCTAAAATCGCTTTGAATGGCTGCTAATATTTTAATAGTCAAATATTTACATTAATTGGATTCAATTATTTAAAACACTAAATTTGTTGAGATGATAAGCGCTCAGGTTTCAGAATTTGGTAACGTACTTTTATTTATTTTCGGTGGAATATCGTTCGTTCTTACTGCGCTAACGGTAGCGAAATTTATCCGCCCCAATCGCCCGAACGAAGAAAAATTAGCTGCTTATGAATGTGGTGAAGATGCTGTTGGAAGTCCTTGGACAAACTTTAATGTACGATTTTATATTGTAGCGCTTTTATTCGTGTTGTTTGAAGTAGAAATTGTTTTTCTATTTCCTTGGGCAGTAGTGTTTGGAAATGCTGAACTTATAAAACAGACAGAAGGCTTGTGGGGATGGTTTGCGTTGGTGGAAGTTTTTTTATTTGTAGTTATTCTTGCCATCGGCCTAGTATATGCTTGGGTAAAGGGATATTTAGATTGGATACAACCCGAACCAACGCCTGAAAAATTTGAATCAAAAGTACCGAAAGCGCTGTACGAGGAGGTAAATAGAAAATATGAATTCTAAATTTTAAAAAACTCATAACTCATAAATAAAAACTAATAATTAAAAAAAATGTTGCTAGACCAAAAATTTGGAAGTGGGGGAGTAGTGGTTACGAAAGTAGACGATATACTTAACTGGGCTCGTTTATCTTCTTTGTTTCCTATGGGTTTTGGTATTGCGTGTTGCGCTATAGAAATGATGTCGGCTTATGCTTCTGGATATGACTTAGATAGGTTTGGGGTTTTGCCACGTTCATCGCCAAGACAGTCAGATCTTATGATCGTGGCTGGAACAGTTACCTTTAAGATGGCAGACCGCATAAAAAGACTCTTTGAGCAGATGCCAGAACCTAGGTATGTAATTTCGATGGGTTCTTGTTCCAACTGCGGTGGTCCTTATTGGGAGCATGGTTATCATGTAGTGAAAGGAGTAGATCGAATAATTCCAGTGGATGTGTACGTGCCAGGTTGTCCGCCAAGACCCGAAGCGCTTATTGGAGGTATTATGAAATTGCAGGAAAAGATCAGACAAGAAAGTTTGATGGAACCCACCGCTTTGAAAAAGTTAATGAACAAAAAAAATGCCGCTGCTTTAAGTTAGATGTATTATATTCTCTACATATTATTAGCACATACGTTTGGTATTTCAACTACTGAAGGAGATGATAATATTATTACGGTTGAGAAAAAAATAAAGATACACCATTTCAAACATGAGAAACTGGTCGCGTATAAGATTGACACCTGTCTTTTTTATTTTGATGCAAATCATTTTATGTCTGAAATAGGCTCGAATGCTGCTAAGCACAAGTATCATGAGCCAGTTTTAAAAGATTTAACTTTATTACTTGGACAAAAAGATACCGTAGACCTCACTTCTTATAAAAACGCTTCTGCTGTGGCGAGTTTAGTGAACGAAGGGTTAAAAAAAGGCTATGTTGAGATTCTATTTTCAGGAAAAAAATACCTTGGAAAAATAATTGTCAACATTGAATACTGGGACAAAGATGTTTATGGTAGTGATCATAAAGCTAGCCCTCTTTACAGACCCGATGGAGATGTTTATACCTTGGAAGAAGGCGATATATTTTATTATTACAGACCCGCAATTAAAAGGATTACAGACCAAAGATTTAGAGATTGAGTGTATGCAGTTTTTAGAAATAAAATTACGATTGATAGAGAAGTTTGGAGAAGGAGTAATCTTAGCTGAAAATAGCGCTTACGAACAGCCACAATTAACGATAGCCTCCGAAAAAATACTGGAGGTTTGTTTTTTTCTTCGTGATACCGATCAGCTTTATTTTGATTATATGACCTGTTTGTCTGGAA
>JAYTHK010000256.1:0-11528 GCA_043732665.1 Cytophagales bacterium
CGGTCACTCTCAAAACCGAAAGTAGTAAGACCCACAATGACCAACCTACTAAGACCAAGCTTTTGTAAGCTAACCTGTTTCTCCAATGCTGATATTCTTATTTCAGTGACGGAGTCAATTTTAACAATAGTTTGTTGCGAAACTACATTTGTAATGATTAAGTAAACGAATGCAACCGTAGCTATAAGTTTTTCCATTATTTTAAATTCAAGTTTTCTTAATTTATTATAAATGGATTTACTTCCCTTCTAATTCGAGTTCTCTCAAATAGTTGACCAATTGCCAACGTTGAGTTTCTGTTAACATAGTTTTGTAAGAAGCCATTGGAGGATTACCTTCCGTCAACTTCCAAAAGATTGCACCATCGCTTTCATCCTTCACCCGAATGGAAAGGAAATTGGCAGGAGAAGGAGTCAGTGTGACACTTGCAGGACCATTTCCTTTTCCCTTTTCACCGTGACAAACAGCACACATGGATTGATAAATTACCTTCCCTTGTTTTATGGCTTCTACATTTCCTTTCAATGGATTTATCGTTGCATTAGCTGATGCAGGGGCAACCCAAGAGGCACTTTGACTTAACGCATTTTCTGAGAAACAGAAAAATAGCAACCCTAAAACCATTAATTTTGAAGTATATTTTTTCATGAGATTATAGTTTAATTTCAGCAAAAATGTGATTTATAAATAAGTTGTTCCTTGATAATGGACAGCTTGCAAGATGATATAAATCATATTCTTCTATACAACAGTAAAGTATCCTCAATCTTGAAATCAAAAAATAAAGTCATCCACCTAAAAGTGGAGATTGTATTATCCGCTTTTCTATTTCAGAATATGTTTCGCTGATATATTCGTAGCTACTACTACAAACACTACTGCGGTAACCGAACTCAATGGCATCAATATAGCTGCAATTAAAGGCGTAAGCAATCCTTGCACCGCAAAAGACAATCCTATAATATTATATAATAAAGACAACGCAAGGCTAGCTTTTATTATCATTACAGACCTCTTTGAGAAATTAATGAATAAGTTGATTTTGACAAGATTATTGCCTTCCAGAATACCGTCACAAGAAGGTGAAAAATTATAAACATCTTCAGAAACAGAAATTCCCACATCTGCCGCTTTTAATGCACCTGCATCGTTGAGTCCATCGCCCAGCATCAAAACTTTTTTACCACTGGCTTTGAGTGCTTGTATATAATTAAGTTTGTCTACAGGGTTTTGCTTAAAATGCAGATGGCTAGGCTTGTGAAAATAATGCTTTAAAAATTCTTTTTCTTTATCATGATCTCCGGATAATAAATGTAAATCATATTTTTTAACTAAGGCATCAAACATTTTATATAGCCCATCCCTGTATTTATTTCTTATAATAAAATACCCTTTTACCGTTCCATTAAAAGAAAAATAAACCTTCGATTCATTGACTTCGTTTTCATTTTTTAATCCTACCCAAAAAGCAGACCCTAGTTCAATTTGATTTCCTGCTACTAGGCAAAAAATTCCCTTGGAAGGCTGTTCGGTAAAATGTTCAGTATCCAGAGACTCTGCTTTTATTTCGTTGTAGATAATTCTGCTCAGAGGATGCATGGACTGACGGGTAGCAGATTTTATGTATGTCAACAGATTCTGATTCAACGAAGCTCCTATAAACTCAACAGTAGAAGCATCTGATTGAGTTAATGTTCCTGTCTTATCAAAGACAATAGTATCTATCTCTGAAATTTGTTCTATTACGTCAGCATTTTTGAGATAAAGACCTTTTTTTCCTAACTTACTTAAACTGTTGCCTAAAGCAAAAGGTAAAGAAAGCGCCAAAGCACAGGGACAGGCCACGAGTAATACAGAAGTTACAGCAAATAATATTTTTGTTGGATCTATTATTGACCAGAAAGAAAATGTTCCTATAGCAATCAATATTGTTCCATAGGTGAAATACTTACTAAACGTTAAAACAAAAGAGGACAAATAAGCATCGTTGTCCTTTTTAAAAACATCTTTATTCCAAAGTTGTAATAAATAACTTTGAGAAATTTCCTTTTCTACTTTGAGCGTTATACTTTCTCCATCCTGCTTTCCTCCTGCAAAAACGCGTTCTCCTTTTTTCTTTTGTACCGTTCTTGATTCTCCTGTTACAAAACTATAATTAATAGAAGCGTATTCACTTTTCAAAATAGAATCAGCGGGAATTATTTCTTGATTTCTAACTAATATTTCATCCCCCATTTTCAATTCCCGCAACGGAACAGGAGTTTCTATTTCGTTTTCAATACGTGTAGTAGATACTGGAAAATAAGATTTGTAATCTCTTTCAAAAGAAAATAAATTATAGGTTTTCCGCTGATACCATTTTCCTATCAGCATAAAAAAGATTAATCCTGTAAGCGAATCAAAATAGCCAGGTCCGATATCTCCTATTACTTCGTATACACTCCGAATAAATATAGCTGTAATTCCTAATGAAATAGGTATATCTAGATTTAATTGCCGGTGTTTTAATCCAGCAAAGGCCGACATTAGGAAATCCTGTGCCGAATAAAGAATAACGGGCAAGGCCAATACCAAATTTATGTATCTGAAAAGCCTTTGGAGAGCGGTATCTATTACTCCATCCATTCCAAAGTAATCAGGAAAGCTAAGGAGCATAATGTTCCCCGAACAGAACGCAGCTAATCCTATTTTATAGTATATAGTCTTATCTATTTTTTTTATTTTATGTTGTTCATAATTTTCTAAATTTATTTCAGGCGTATATCCAAAAGAGTCCAACAGTTCAATAATAGTGCGAAGCGAAATTATTTTTTTATTATAGGAAAGACTCAATTCTCTTTTTATGAAATCTACTCTACAAGTAGTTATACCATCTTTTAGTTTGTGCAGGTTTTCAAGCAACCAGATACAGGAAGCACAGTGTATATTAGGAATGTAAAAACTTATTCTAGCTACATCTCCTTCGTTAAAATTTAAAAGATTACAGACTATCTCTTCATTATCGAGGTAGGCAAATTTTTCCTGCCTTTTGGCTTTTATTTTTACACCTGGATTTCTTTCCAGATCATAATAAGCACACATATCATTGTTGTATAGCAGTTCGTATACCGTCTTACAACCTTCACAACAAAACAGCTTTTCGCCAACTAAAACAAGATTATTTTTACAATCATCACCGCAATGATAGCATTTTGTCTTTTTCTGAACAATAGTTTCCGCCATACGCACAAAGATCCTATTTTACAAAAAGTAAAAAAATGACAACTATCAAGAATGTATATGATATGAATAGAGGAGCTTAATCTAATTATTTTGAAGAGGTATTACGAGTAAATTTTTCTTTTAAGGATTCCTTCAAACTGACAAAATCGGCTAGTATAAAAATAGTCATAGCGTAGGATATGATATCCTGAAATATGATGATCAGTTTTGCAAATCCTGATACAGGCAATGCTTCAGCAAAACCAAAGTTTGTATAGCTCAACGTGCTGATGTAGATAAATTCAAAAACCATTCTTGAAAAAGAACTATTTTCAGAGATATTTGAAAAGCTACTCGAATCTATCCAAAATAGGCATGTATAATCTATTCCAAATGAAAAAATTATTAGCATAACATTTACACATATAAATGTTAGAAATACATAATAAGGAGTATCGTTTTTGCTTACAGATATAATGTTTTTATAATTATAGAAAACAAAATAAACGGTTTTCGCAAAGCTAATTACGGCTATAAATACTTTAGTCTGATAGGTGTTGCTTATTTCTCTTTCGTCTACATAAAATATTATAATTCCTAACAGAATTACAATGAAATATTCGACCACTACTTTAAGGTATTTAAGCATTTTATTATTCAATAAATGTTAAGAAAATCATAGGCAGTTCTAATTCCGAAGATTTTTTAGTTTCGTCTCATTAACTATAGTAATCGTACTTCCACTAATCTCAATTAGTTTTTCGTTCTTAAAATCAGAAAGTGTCCGAATCACTGTTTCTTTAGAAGCTCCAGTGATAGAGGCAAGGTCATCTCTAGAAACTGGCATACTAAATTTTCCCTTGTCATTCTCTTTTTGGTAATTTTTTTTAAGCAACAAAAGTGATTCCGACACTCGTTTTCTTACGGAATTATAAGCAAGTTTTAACAAACGGTCTTCACTTTCTAATACGTCAGAAGAAAGCATTTTAATAAATTTTTCAGCTATATCGCGATTACTGTAGAGTAAAGCAAAAAATTCCTGCCTCGGAATTACGCATATGTCAGCATCTTCAATAGCCATAGCAGAGTCTGAATAAACGGCATCTTCCAATAGGTTTAGATATCCTATAAAATCTCCATCCTTATGCAAACCCACGATGTATTCTCTTCCATCATCATTGGTTTTATATGTTTTCACCTTCCCTTTTACAACAAAAAAAAGAGAACTGGAATTATTCCCCTCAGAATAAAGGAGTTGTTTTTTCTTAAATTTATTTATTCTTCGTTGGTCGGATATCAATTCTTCCAATTCTTCAAATCCTCTTGCTTGAATCGCAATTTCATTAATATTATCAATTGTAGTAGTGTTATTTTTTCTTATCAGTTCATTTTTTTTTAGTCTGATTTCTACTGCATCTAACAACTCCAGATCGTCAAATGGTTTTGTTAGATAATCATCCGCTCCCAAGTTCATTCCTTTACGTACATCTGATTTTTCTGTTTTTGCTGTTAAAAAAATAAATGGGATAGAAGCGGTTTTTTCATTTTTACTTAATACATGAAGCACTCCATAACCATCCAATTCAGGCATCATAATATCGCAGATGATTAAATCAGGATGATTGCTTTTTGCAAGTTCTACTCCCTTCTTCCCATTTTCAGCAATAATTACATTGTAGTTGGCAAGTTCTAATATTTCTGCTGTATTCTCTCGTATATCCAGATTGTCTTCTATTAAAAGAATTTTCTTCATAATTTATTTATTCAAAAATGGAATTGTAATCGTAAAGGTTGTTCCTTTATTTAATTCACTTATGAAATTTATTTTACCCCCTAAAAGATCCACATATTTTTTTACAATATTTAATCCAAGACCAGTACCTTGAATATTTTGAGTGTTGTGTGCTCTATAAAACCTACTAAACAAATGAATTTTATCTTCGTCAGGAATTCCGATACCTTCATCTTTTACTACAATATCTAAATGATTATCATAGATACTAGTAGTGAAAATAATTTTCCCAGCTTCAGCAGAATACTTACTTGAATTGGAAAGTAAGTTGATAAATATAGTCTTAATTATATTTTTGTCAAGAACTAAAAATGAGGTTTCGCCAAAATGATTGTATTGAATAGATTGTTGTTCCTTTAATACTGGGGTTATTTCTTCCACAGCCTCATCCGAAAGCTCTTTTATATCAAACTTCTCCAGAGTGTTCATTTCTCGCCCTTCTTCCAATCGACTAAGGGATAAAAAATCATTTAATATACCCGTTAGATTTGCCACGGAAGATTTAATTCTGTTAATGTGTTTAGTTCTTTTCTCTTCGTCTTTAGGATTGTTGTATTTAGAAATCAGGGAAACAGAAGAAAGAATAGCACTCAGAGGTGTACGAAACTCATGAGAAGCCATCGTCACGAATCTGGACTTTAATTCATTCAATTCCATCTCTTTTTTTAAAGCGTCCTTAACTTTCGCCAATTCCGAGATATCATGAATTATTCCTGTGAATATTTTTCTGCCGCTAAGCTGAACTTCACTAATGCTCAATAAGAACGGGAAAGTAGTACCGTCTTTTTTCTTCCCTATTACTTCACGACCTTTCCCAATAATTTTCCCTTCTCCCGTATTATGATAATTTTTAATGTATTGATCATGTCCACTTCGGTCAGGCTCTGGCATTAATAGTCTAATATTTTGTCCTCTCAAATCCTCTTCTACATAACCAAATAACTTGGCTGCCGCAGGATTCAAGGTTTCTATTGTACCTTTATCATCTATGGTTATAATTCCATCTACCGCAGTATCTATTATTGCTTTCAATCTTGATTCGCTATCCTTAATAATATTTTCTGGCATAATAAGCAACTATTCAGATTTTGTTATCCGTAAATCTACTTACTGACCATGAGATTATCAATACAAATATTGACTAATTATAAAGCACAATGAATGACTTGACTCAATAGAAAAAATGATTTATCTCATTTTTTCTATAAATTAAGAATTAAAATAGGAAAATTTTTTGTTGCTAATAAGGACGACTCTATTGGTTCGGATAGTTTTAATATAAGCATAAACCTTGATTCAAAATGAGCTCACAACGATTACTTTTTACTTTTAAGCTTTTTAATCTCCTCTTTTAATACTAAAATTTCTGCCCTAAGAACTTCAATATCCTTTTTTACTTTATAATGTAAAGCGGAATCCGATCTTATATAATCCTTTTTAATCGAAGACGGCAAACTGTCAATTCTTGATCTTGTATTATCCAGCTCTTTTTTATCAATGCCATTATCGTCTGCTGGATCAGAGTGCCCTTCACACGAAATCAGACTAAGAACCACTATTATAGTTAATAGTGCAACTTTTATATTAAGTTTATTTAAATTTTTCATGGTAACACTATTTAAATTATATTCACAAATTTTGCAAAATACTAAAAGTTTACAAATGATTAATGTCATATTTTTACATAATATAAGTCATCTATATCTTGTCAAACGATTTCCAATTTTACTTTCGTTAATTATTTAACTAAAATCTAATTTATAGAGTTTATAATCAATTTACAGACTGAATCATTATAAAGTGTAAATACCTTTATAATGATTACCTTGAGAGGGAAGTTAACAAACAGACTTTTTTAAAATAATTATGGATTTTGAAAATACAAGTATTTTGGTTCTCAATGGAGGCTCTTCAAGTATTCGTTTTTCATTTTACAACAGTGAGAATACAACTATTCGAAAGCTGAATGGAAAAATTGAGCGAATCGGATTAACTAATACTCGTTTAATCGTGCAGCATACTGCAACTTCAGAAGAACTAACTCAAACTATAAAAAAAAGTGATTACAAATCTGTGGTGAAATTTTTAATAAATTTTCTAGAGGAAACAGAAGAATTCAAAAAAATAGCCGCAATAGGGCATCGAATCGTGCACGGCATGAATCATGCCGCTCCAGAAATCATTACCAAGGAATTACTAGAAGAATTGCATCGGATGTCTCCCTATGATTCAGAGCATCTCATTGGTGAATTAGCACTTATAGAAGCTTTCAAGGAAAGGCACTCTTCATTACCTCAGATTGCCTGTTTTGATACCGCCTTTCACCAAACTATGCCAGAGGTAGCTAGATTATTACCAATTCCTCGTCATTTTTATAAGAAGGGAATTCGTCGATATGGATTTCACGGATTGTCTTACAATTATTTGTTAGAAGAATTAACAAAGCTATCAGAAGCTGAAGCGACGCAAGGAAAGTTAATTTTTGCCCACCTTGGCAATGGAGCAAGTTTAGCTGCAATTAAACAAGGTAAAAGTATTGATACGAGTATGAGCTTTACGCCAGCCAGTGGCATTCTTATGAGCAGTAGGTCTGGTGATATTGACCCAGGAATAATCTTGTATTTAATAAAAAACGAGCATCTTACGCTGGAAGAATTTAGCCGTATGATCAATCATGAATCGGGAATTATGGGAATTTCAGAGACCAGCTCCGATATGCACGATTTACTTACTCTCGAAGCATCTGATACTAGGGCTTCAGATGCAATCAATAAATTTTGTTATGAAGTAAAGAAAAACATAGGCGCTTATGCAGCAATACTTGGAGGACTAGACACGCTTGTTTTTGCTGGAGGAATTGGAGAGAATGCTCCAGAGGTTCGTAAAAGAATTTGTGAGGGATTAGAGTTCCTTGGTATAACATTAGATGATGGGCGGAACAAAAAAAACGAAGCTATTATCTCTACTAAAAAAAGTTTGATTAAGGTTCGTATTATTCGTACCGATGAAGAAAGTATGATCGCAAAAATGAGCAGTCGTTTGTTAAAGAAGAACGCATAAAATATAGATGAAAACTTAATCATGGAAACACAAAAAAATGATTCAATAGACCAGCCCTTGACATCAGAGTTGTTGGATAAAATGCATGCATATTGGTGTGCAGCAAATTATTTATCAGTAGGTCAAATGTATCTTCAGGATAATCCTCTTTTAAAAGAACCTTTAAAACTCGAACATGTGAAGCGAATGGTGCTGGGACATTGGGGCACGTCACCTGGTCAGAATTTTATTTATGTTCACCTCAATCGTATTATTAAAAAATATGATTTGAATATGTTTTATATATCAGGTCCAGGTCATGGAGGTCCAGCCTTGGTGAGTAATACTTATCTGGAAGGGACATACAGCGAAGTTTATCCAGCTATAAGTAAAGATGAAGAAGGGTTAAAGAAATTATTTAAACAGTTTTCTTTTCCAGGTGGAATCCCCAGTCACGTTTCACCTGAGTGCCCCGGCTCGATGCATGAAGGAGGAGAACTGGGCTACTCGCTCAGTCATGCCTTTGGTGCAGTGTTTGATAATCCCGACTTGATTACAGCCTGTGTAGTAGGAGATGGTGAAGCAGAAACAGGTCCTTTGGCTACGGCATGGCATTCTAATAAATTTTTAAACCCCATTACAGATGGAGTGGTATTGCCTATACTTCATCTTAATGGCTACAAAATATCCAACCCCACGGTATTAGCTCGTATCACACACGAAGAACTAGAAAGCCTAATGTTGGGCTACGGTTGGGAAGCTTATTTTGTAGAAGGTGACGAACCAGAAGTAATGCACCAAAAGATGGCTGCTACTTTGGATATTGTAATTGAGAAAATCAAGAAAATAAAACAGGAAGCGGTCAATGATAAAAAAAATGAGAGACCAAAATGGCCAATGATTGTGCTCAGATCTCCTAAAGGCTGGACGGGTCCAAAGAAAGTAAATAATCTTCCAATGGAAGGCAACTTCCGGGCACATCAAGTACCTATTCCAATCAGTTCTACTACTCCTCATGAGAATCTAGCATTACTCGAGAACTGGATGCGAAGTTATAAACCAGAAGAATTATTTGATAGACATGGACGTCTGATTCCTGAACTAGCAGCACTAGCGCCGATAGGAAACCGCCGGATGGGAGCAAATCCACATACCAATGGAGGGTTATTACTACAAGCGCTTCTTCTTCCTGATTTCAGGAAATATGCAATTGAAGTAACCGAACCAGGTGCTGCAGAGGCTAGTGATACTGGTATACTCGGAAAATTTTTGCGAGATGTAATCGCTATGAATGCATCACCAAGAAATTTTAGAATTTTCGGACCAGATGAAACTATTTCTAATAAGTTAGAAGCTATTTTCGAAGTCACCAATCGTCAATGGGATACTAAAATAGATGAAAATGATCAGTACCTTGCTGCTGATGGAAGTGTAATGGAAATGCTTAGCGAACACCAGTGTGAAGGATGGCTCGAAGGATATTTACTTACAGGAAGACATGGCTTATTTAATAGCTATGAAGCGTTTATTCATATAATAGATTCCATGTTTAACCAACATGCAAAATGGTTGAAAGTTACCGCTGGTATCCCATGGCGTAGAAAAATTGCTTCGCTCAATTATCTACTCGCTTCACATGTATGGCGTCAGGATCACAATGGTTTTACTCATCAAGATCCAGGTTTTATTGATCATGTCATTAATAAAAAAGCGGAGATTGTAAGAGTTTATCTTCCACCGGATGCTAATTGTCTATTAACTGTAATGCACCATTGTCTAGAAAGCAAACATTATGTAAATGTAGTGATTGCAGGAAAACATTCAGCTCCTCAATGGCTGAATATGGAACAGGCTATCAAACATTGCACCGAGGGAATTGGTATCTGGCAATGGGCCAGCAACGATCAGGATACCGAGCCAGATGTAGTAATGGCTTGTAGTGGAGACGTTCCAACGCTTGAAACATTGGCCGCTGTTTCAATACTGCGTCAACATTTTCCAGAATTAAAAATTCGAGTGATCAATGTGGTGGATTTACTGAAAATTTCTCCAGCAAAGGAACACCCTCATGCCCTGAGCGATGCCGATTTCGATTCTCTATTTACTAAAGATAAGCCTGTAATATTTGCCTTTCACGGATATCCATGGTTAATACATAGGTTAACCTATAATCGAATCAACAATCCCAATATTCACGTGCGTGGATATAAAGAAGAGGGAACAATTACGACAGCATTTGACATGACAGTACTTAATGAGTTGGATCGATTTCATTTAGTAATGGAAGTGATAGACCACTTGCCGCATATTGGAAATAGAGGTGCTTATCTAAAGCAAGAATTAAAGGATAAGCTGATAGAACATAAAAACTACATATATAACTATGGAGAAGATATGCCAGAAATTTTAAATTGGAAATGGAATAAATAAACGAATATAGAAGCGTGCCAAGACCCTATCAACTCTTCTGCTTCTTTCTATTTGACAAATGTTTTCTTATGTTCCTGACTTGAATTAATATAGTATAAAAGAGAGGAAAGGACGCAGGTAGATTTTAATTTTTCTCTAATTTTACGCATAACCTCACCTCTTGAGCTATCTGACGATTTCTCTATTTCGTGTATTTTTTTAGAATAAATTTATTAGAATAATTAACAATTTCTCTTCATTTATATTTTCACTGGTGTTTTTATTTTATTTTGAATTTCAACAACCTTTTTCGAATTAAATTTAACAATCGCATGATTAAGCTTTTCTCTACACTTTTTTTCTTAGCTATTAAGAAAATTTGTGTAGAGCATGACCTCAGAAGCAGGAAGGCCCATTTGATTGATACAAGCTCGATTTATCTTATTTATCCAGCTCGTTTGGAAATATCTTTGAAAATTTTAATATACCTAACAATTTTTATTTTCTTAGGTGCAATCATTTCATAAAGACAAAGCAGTGCTTCTGTTTTTTTTATACTAACCCGCAACTTATTTACGTCTTCTGGATTATAAGAAGATTTAATCGAAGTCCTATTCTTTTAAAAAAAAGCTATGCGCTTCTTTCATTTAATGATAACCAAAAATGCCTTTAATCAATATACTCCAAGTTTATTATCATTTTATAAACAACAAGAGAACTGTAGTATTATAACACATCGAGATATTTATTATTTACAACAACTAAAACATATTCAAAATGAAAAAATTATATTGGCAATAGGTTTCTGTATTAACCATGCTAACGGTCAAACTAAAAATATACCTCAAAATAAAGACTCAAAACATTCAAAGAAATGAATGAAATATTCCAAACAGATCTATTGAATCGTTTGAGATTATTTACTCAGTTGAAGAACAGATTGAATGGTTTGCCTATCCTTATTACTGGGATATAGAATCAGATGTTGTAACATGAGATACCGTATATTATTCAGAATATATTTATCCAGAGTTTATTAAAGTAGAATTTATACAGGAAAGGAAAAAAGAGGAAATGAAGTGTTAGT
>JAYTHK010000257.1:0-3584 GCA_043732665.1 Cytophagales bacterium
TTTTGAACGCAAAGGTCGCTAAGATTTCGCTAAGATCACAAGAGATAGGGCAATTGGCCAGGGCTACCGCATTTAACATTTAAACATGCAAAGAGCCCCCTCTTAGTCTCCCCCACAAGTGGAGGACTTAGAGGGGCTCTTCAGCATATTATTCAGCAATTAAACATAAGTGACATTTTTAAATGCGGTAGCCCTGGACCGTTGTTACAAGCACCAAATAGAATATTTTACAATTTTTTTAACGTTGCTATTTAAAAGCTTGTTATTTATTATATTTAAAACATAAGTTATTTATTATCAATACTATAAATTACTATCAAACTAATAAATAAAGCCTATTGTGGTTCTATTATTATCAATAATTTATAATTATTATTATATAAAATAACTATAATGTCTTATTTAATCTTTTAGTTGTAGGTAAGCAAATGAATATTACAAACAGATAATAACTTACTACTATTATGAGACATTTTTTATTTATTAACGCAGTTATCCTACTTTTTACCTCCGCATCTATTGCTCAGGTAAGTCCTAAAAGAGGAATGGCTTATGGAAGTACTTCCGTAGCAGATTTGAATAGTGTAAAATCAGGAATTTCCTGGTGGTATAATTGGAGCGATACTCCGGATCCCCTTATTAAAAGCTATTATAGTTCTCAGGGAGTTGAATTTGTTCCCCTGATGTACAACGATAGTTATACAGTAGCCAATGCTATTGCTAATATTCCAGCAGATGCAAAATTCCTTTTAGCCTTTAACGAACCCAATTTTAATGGAGAAGCCAATATGACTCCTGCTCAAGCCGCTGCCGCATGGCCTAAAATTCAACAAATAGCAACGGCTAAAAACCTTCAGATCATAAGTGCCGCGGCAGCTTATTGTGGCGGTTCGGCTTGTATAGCGGGTTATACAGATCCTGTAAAATGGCATAACGACTTCTTTGCAGCTTGTCCCACTTGTAAGGTAGATTACATCGCTTTTCATAATTACGAGCCAACTGTGGGCGGTCTTTTAGCACTTACCAATAATTTGAAAGTATTTGGTAAACCAATATGGGTAACCGAATTTGCCTATTGGGATCCTACGATTTCAAATGCTGCTAAAATACCATATCTACAACAAGCGGTTTCGGCTTTTGAAAACGATCCCGATATATACCGTTATTCTTGGTTTCAGGGAAGAAGCTCGGCTAACCCAACGGTAAGTATTTTGGGTGCAGACGGCGTATTGACATCTCTAGGTGCAGCCTATATTGGCGCCGCTTATGGACCTAAGAATAACATTCCTGGAAAGGTTGAAGTAGAGAATGTATACCGTAGAAATGGTACAGCACTTCAAACTACTACCGATGTAGGAGGCGGACAAAACGTTGGTTATACAGATCCAGGAACTTGGAACGAATTTTTAGTGGAAGTAGCGACCACTGGTTCTTATACCTTCAAATTTAGATTAGCTTCAGGAGTGGCTACTGGTACTTTTGATATAAAATTGGATGGTACTTTGGTAAAATCAAATGTAACAGTAGCCAATACTGGTGGTTGGCAAACTTGGGTAGATTATAATGTAACGGGTATTGTCCTACCAGCAGGAGAACATTTGTTGAGATTTAATTTTACCGGTACTGGAACAAACATGAATTATTTCACTACTTTTTTTGAAAGTGGTGTACCTGCTACGGCTAATTTTTCTGCTACTCCTTTATCTACCTGCGCAGGAAACCAAGTAGTGTTTACCGACCTTACCAGCAATAAAACAGGAATAGAAACGTATGCGTGGAACTTTGGAACTGGCGCTACTCCCACTACAGCCGCAACTGCAGGACCAATTACTGTAGTTTATTCTACTGGTGGACAAAAATCACCAACGCTTACGGTCACAAATGCAAGTGGTCCTAATACTAAAACCAAAACCAATTATATTACCGTAGCAACTCCTCCATCAGGTTGCTTATTTTCCGATGATTTTAACGACAACACGGTCAACTGGGTGGCACCCATTCCTGGTGCTTTTACACATAACGAAAGTGGTACTAACTGGATAATCTCAAACGCAGGATATGGTGAATGGGAAAATTTCAACTACACACTAAATAGCGGAGGTTCGGCTTCTCCGCTCAACTTTCAATGTGCCACCAACAAACCAATTATTCAAATCAGGGCAAAAGCTTCCGCCAATTGTTTGTTAAGTCTCACATTGGTAGATGTAAATGGTAGAGCCATCGACAATACTCCTTTGACCAATTTAGAATTAACAACTTCTTCCCAGCTATTCAATATTAACATGGCAGGGAAATTCAGAAATTATTACGGAGCCAGTCCAGGAATATTGGACAGCACAACGATTACAAAATTATTATTTGCTATAAATCCAGGATTTTATAGCTTTCCTATTACGGGCGTAAATGGAAAGTACAACAGTGCATTCACCGGAACTGTAAGCATTGATTGGATTGGCATTGGAAGCAATTGTATTCCTCCTGTCGCTTTGGGTGGAATTCAAGAAAATAATACACAAGCTAATTCAACTCTTTCAACACCCGATTCCTATTATTTTGCACCCAACCCATTTGATCAATCTGCGATATTAAAAGTAATTTCAGACAAAAATTCGACGGTTTCGGTGAAAGTGTTGGATATGAGAGGCGTTACATGGTTTATAAGAGACGACTACCATTCAAACGAAAGCATTGAACTAGGAAAAGAGCTACCATCAGGAGTTTATACGATTATGTTGACGTATTTGGAGACAGTTAAAATTTTCAAAGTAATAAAAACAGAGTAATATGTTTCTTCGAGCGGAGACGCATCGGAATGCGTCTCCGCTCGAAGAATCTCCGCTGTTATTAATTTACTTATGAGCCTTCATTTCACGAATAAGTTTATTAGCAAAAAGGAAATCCTGAAGCGGCTTTGCTTCTGTATCTAAAATATTATTTTTAGAACCATCCCAAATTTTTTCTCCCTTGTACATAAAAATAACATGTTCGCCTATTTCTAATACAGAATTCATATCGTGTGTCACCACAATTGTCGTAATATTAAATTCATGGGTAATGTCCTGTATCAAATTGTCGATCCGGATAGACGTTTGAGGGTCTAAGCCTGAATTTGGTTCGTCACAATAAAGGTATTTAGAATTCATCACGAAGGCACGTGCTATACCTACCCTTTTCTGCATGCCACCACTTATTTGAGAAGGCATTAGATTATTTACATTCTCCAGCCCTACGCGTTGTAGACAATAGTTAACCCTGTTTAGTTTTTCTTCTTTAGACATTTTGGTATGCATATCGAGTGGAAACATTACATTTTGTTCTACTGTTTTAGAATCAAAAAGTGCCCCTCCTTGAAAAAGCATTCCTATCTCTTTACGAATTTCTTGTTTGACGTCGTTGTTGGCTTGTGTAAACTCTCTTCCATCGTAGTGAATACTTCCACTATCAGGTTTCACAAGCCCTACAAGGGATTTTAGCAATACACTTTTTCCTGTACCACTGGCTCCGATAATCAAATTACAAATTCCCTGCGTAAACGTTCCGCTTACATTCGTCAGAATTACTTTCCCTTGAAAATTTTTATTTAT
>JAYTHK010000258.1:0-3583 GCA_043732665.1 Cytophagales bacterium
TTTTTTAGCAGTTGCATCAAAAAGGTTAATTCCTGCATTATAAGTTCCAATCCACAACCTATCTTTTTTGTCGCAGTGCAGCGTACTTTGATAGTTGGCCTGTTCATTTTCTGTATTGCGGTACGATTTAAAATTATAGCTAGTTTTATCAAGATTGCATATTCCGTTATCTCTTGTGGCAATCCACAGATTACCTTTGGTATCGCAGGTGATGTCTGAAATTTTATTACTAGAAAGACTATTGGCGTTATTAGAATTGTTTACAAAATGAGAAAATTCATCTTTGTCAGCATCGTACTTGGATATACCTCCATTGTATCCTACCCACAATAAATTATCAGTATCTACAAAAACACAACGAACATAATTTATTAATATACTTTTTGCATTCCCCTCAATGTTCTGATACGTTTTCATCGAATAGCCATCGAAACGATTTAAACCATCAGATGTCGCTAGCCAGATATAGCCTTGTTTATCCTGTGCTATATCTTTCACCCAATTGCTCAAAAGTCCATTGTCAACATCGAATTTTTCAAAAATTCTACTTTTCTGTTGACTATAACTTACTTGAAAACAAAACAAAATAATAAAAGTGAGCGCGATTTTTTTTAGAATAGAATTATCCATCTGGTGTATTTTTTCAGGTATTTTTATTAATAGCTACAATATTAACCGTTATGCACTGTTATTTAAGCAGTAAGGTTACGTGAAATTATAAAAGAAATCGCAAATTGTAAATCCTAAGTTATGAACAAAAAAGAATGCCTAGCTTTGTACAGAAATTCTAGGTAGCTTACATCACAATAAAGCATTCGCACAAATCCACATTACTTACCTTCACCTATATCTAATACCAATTTTTTGTTATTCTAAAAGATACTTTATCTGCTTAGTTTTACAATTTTCATTCCTAGGTAAAATCATTTATTAAAAGTTTAATAATATTTATGTCGTTTATTGATCATGTATTACAACCGCCTTCTTATGGCTGGCAGAATGAAAAAGGTGAATTAATAAAGCCTTCCAACAAGCAACTTTATTCTGAGCTTTTTTCAAGAATCAATATTTTCAGTTCAAAGAAAAACTGGATTGCTTTAGTAGGTTGGTTTTGGGTACTCTGTCTAATTCCATTTTTTCTGGTTTTTGTAGTCCACTTTTTTAATTGGTGGTTCCTATCGTTAGGCATCTTATACGGTATGGTTTTCATGAGTACTCATGGCACCATCTGGTACCATCGCTATTGTACACATCGGGCTTATACCTTTAGAAATAATTTCTGGCGTTTTCTCACTCAAAATCTTGTGGTAAAAGTAATACCAGAAGAAATATATGTCGTCTCACACCACGTGCACCATACCAAATCAGACAATCCTGGCGATCCTTACAATACATCGGCTGGTTTTTTATATTGCTTTCTTGCAGATACTAACCATCAACCTATTGCAAAAAACATGAATGAAAGTAATTACAAAAAAGCTACTGCATTCATAAAGCACACTGGAATAAAAATGAACAGCTATTTACAATATCAGAGATGGGGCTCTATTGCACATCCTTTTCAAACAGCGTGTCTCTGGATTTTCAATTGGGCGTTATGGTATACCATTTTCTATTTCATCGGAGGTCATGGCTTGGCTTGTGCGCTTTTTACAGGAGCTCTTATATGGGTAGTTGGTGTGCGGTCTTTTAACTACAGTGGACATGGAAAAGGAGAAATAAAACATAGAGAAGGGCTTGACTACAACAGAAAAGATATGTCGGTAAACGAATATAGACCAGGGTTTCTGGCAGGCGAATGGCACAATAACCATCATCTTTTCCCAAACAGTGCGCGCTCAGGTTTTTTGAATTATCAGATAGACTTCGCTTGGTATTATATCTATTTACTTTACAAAATTGGTGCGGTAAGTTCTTACCATGATTCTAAAAAACAATTTTACGAAGAATTTTATAATCCTTCTTTAAATAAGTAAAAAATGAGAAGTAAAAGGTAAAAGTAACTTGATATAATACTTAATTATTTGTCTTTACTTCTCGTTTTTTACCAAATTTGACAAAGCTATTCATAACAAGCACACAACCTTCCCATATTAAAAAAACATCCTGTCATCTACCGATGAACAATTGTAACAATGCGAAAATTGTGTTATATTTATTTTACGAAGTCTTTCAATTATTTAAGTCCTAAAAATAGTGCTTAACGAAATGCATAAGGAACTAGGAAGCTCTATTATTTGTTTTTTTGAAAACTTAGAAACAAAAATAAAATAATTATCTGCTTACTAATTACCAAGCTATTTATGGAAGGAAAATTAAAACGTAGAGACTTCATGAGTAGGCTATCTGTTGGAATTTTCTCCCTTATAGCCCTACCTTATAAAGGAATTTCTAAATCATTCGAAAAAGAACCTGAACAAAATTCAAGTGCTATGACTATTATTGATCCTATTCTAAAAATAAAACCAATGGGTTTTCAATGGGAAACTTCTGATCCGTTTCTATTTTGTGTGCACCACGAAGATAAATTCCCAAAAGGCAATAGTGCAATGGAACCTGTTGCTTCCCTCAAAGGAAGGCATATAGGTGAAGATTTTATTATAAAAGACGGTTGGAGAATGTATCATGGACAAACAATCCCTGGCTTTCCTGGTCATCCTCACAGAGGTTTTGAAACAATCACCGTAGTAAGAGAAGGTATCGTAGACCATGCAGATTCGCTTGGTGCTTCTGGAAGATATGGTGACGGCGATGTGCAATGGATGACGGCAGGCAAAGGTGTTCAGCACTCTGAAATGTTTCCTTTGATCTACGAGGACAAAGAAAACCCAATGGAGCTTTTTCAAATCTGGCTCAACTTGCCTAAGAAAAATAAAATGGTAGACCCTCATTTTAAAATGCTTTGGTCAAGCAGTATTCCAAAATACAAACACAAAGATCTGAAGGGTTTTGAAACCGAAGTGGAGGTGATAGCAGGTTCGATAAATAACTACACCGCCACTCCCCCCCCACCTGATTCTTGGGCTTCGGACCTACATAACGAAGTGGCGATCTGGAATATAAAAATGCAACCGGGTGCAAATTTCATTATTCCAAAGGCTAGCATTGGAATTAACAGAACCATCTATTTCTATATTGGGAAGAACATACAAATAGCCACTAAATCTATTGAAGAATATCACGCGTTAGAAGTAATTTCTGAAGTAGAAATAGAAATTAACAATGGAGATACAGAAGCTAGATTGTTAATTTTACAAGGCAAACCAATAGGTGAGCATGTGATTCAATATGGCCCATTTGTAATGAATACTAAAGACGAGATCAAACAGGCTTTTGAAGATTATCATCAAACTCAATTTGGCGGCTGGCCTTGGCCGAGGCCAGATCAGGTGCATAAGCGCGAAACAGGACGTTTTGCCTTGCATGCGGATGGTACGAAAGAAATAGGTTCTTAACTATTGACCATTATTACGAAGCTGCATTACAGTATGATGTAGCTCTATGAAAATTTTTCGCTTGGACTCATTTAGAACACTTGAGAAAAAATACGACTGCAAGAATACACAACAGTAGCTTTCGTAAA
>JAYTHK010000259.1:0-11503 GCA_043732665.1 Cytophagales bacterium
TATTTTGATACAATCTTAAACATACACAACGCAGTATATCTGCATTGGCGAATAAAATATCTAATCCTTAAAAACTAAAATAGTTTTGACTTTATTCCACACCAAACCTAGATCAAGTTTTAACTCATCTTACAACTCTTGAATGCTTTTAAAATTTTAGACAGGTTTGGTCAAGGGTGGCTAGGCGTGGGTAATGTGCTGATAGCCATTTATTTTACCCTTGACGGGTTTTGACTAAAATTCACCTTTGCATTTAAGATTTTAAGGGATTGATTTGACAACTAAAATGTGTCAGATCAAGTGTCAGTTATTACATATTAACGAAGAATTTGCACCCAACCCTTAGATACTTTATTACCACAACCTGACTTTATATAGTAGTAATAAACTCCGTCAGATAAATCATTCGCGTTCCAAGTGTTGTCATAATTACTATTTTGATAAACTTTTTCTCCCCATCTATTTGCAATCTCAATCAAAGTCCCTGGAAGAATTTTCTCATCATTTTTATCTCTTATTTCTAAATAGTCATTTCTATCGTCACCATTAGGAGTAATAAGATTTGGAATCATTAGCTCTTGATCTGGAAGTGCATGTACTAGCAATGTATCTTCTGAACTACAACCATTATTAATATTATCTAATACTTTCAGATAATATTTTGTATTCATATTTTCAGGATGAACGGTAATGATTGAAGTACTTGTAGAAAGATTAAAGCTATTGTCAGAACTTGACCACACATAGTTATAGTTACCCGAACCTGATCCACTTGTATTCACTTGTATTGCCTTTGGACTCCCAAAACAAATAGTATCGGAACTTGCGACTACATTGGCCAAAAGACCAGAGACTCCCATATTAACAACTAAAGTATCTGAAGAAGAGAACCCGCAAGATCCAGTTGTCGACCAAATAAATTTATTTAGACCATTTGACAATCCCGAAACGCTTGCATTGTAGGCATTGCCATTTGGCGAAAAAATACCTGCACCATTATACACCGTCCATATACCAGAAGTATTGTTAGCCGCAAGTTGAATAGTAGAATTGCAAATATCTTTATCTGCACCAGCTTGAGCAGCTATTCCTAGTGGAGATGGTATCGTAATGGGTAAAGATACTATAGTAGAGCATGATGCTAATGTAGTTTCTGTAAGAGAAAGTGTTCCACTTAAAGTACCAACATTTATTCCTACACTATTTGTACCTTGTCCAGACGTTACAGAACCAGTGCCTAAACTAGAAAATGACCAATTAAATGAATTACCTGTTGCTACAGTAGAAAACATTTTAATACTATCCTTACAAACCGAACTATTCCCTATAATAGCAGGAGTAGGTAATTGATTTATAGTGATGGTAGATTGTGTACAATTAGAGGAGGAGCATGTAATACTTTCCCATCTTGCATAATACGTAATAGATGAAGAGGGTATAGTTCTTGAAAAAGGAGAACCAATTCCAATTGAAGCTCCAGCTCCGCAGCTTCCAGTATACCATACTAATTTTTCACCTGAACCTCCAGTAACAGTAAGGTTTGTATTACCCGTTGTCCCTGAACAAAAAGCTGGATTAAACCCACTGATTGGAGCTACAGGTGCTGCATGAACGGTAATAGAATCTTTAATACAAGCTGAATTTCCACAGACACTTATTCTACGAATATAATAGTTGTTTACTCCCACACTAGGCACAGAAATAACGTAAGGATTTCCGCTATTAACGAGTGTCCCCATACAACTTCCAGTATACCATTCTACTTGGTCTGCAACAGTACCACCGTTAGCAGTCAACGTAATGTTACCCGGAAATGTGGAACAAATATCTCTCCCTGAACTTATCGAAACGGATATAGGAGCTGCTGCTGCAATGCATGAGATACACTTTGAAAATTCAGAAGTGTTGTAACTGCCCGTATTATTAGAGGATGCTGTAGCCGTTACAGCATCTGTAAAAGCTGAAACATTGTTGTAAGTCCAATTTCCTAAAGCATTTGCTTGTACAGTAGCAATATATACTCTACCCTGGATAGAATCATTTGATGAGCCACTCGTACCACATGTTTTACAAGATACTGGACCAACTGTAAATATTTCTATATACGAATTAGCTGGAGCGGTGCCATTTAAAATAATTGTTGTGGAAGACGCTAAAATGATTGGTTTAGGAAAGGAATTATTGCCTAAACCATTTAATTCAATACCCCTTCTTACGTTACAATAAATACTATTTTTGTTTATAGAATTATTAAAAGAAGCTACATCCAAAATGGTTATTCCATTCACTCCGTTGTAAGCTATACTATTAGTGGCGCCAACAACCAGACCTCCTATACTATTATTATTACAACCATTGTCCATAATAATCCCACTGGTTGCATTGCCAATAGAAGTAATGCCATTAAAAGCAATACCTATATAATTACCTTGAATACTGTTTCCATCACTGCTGTTCATATAAATACCAGGGCCGCCGTTGGCAGAAATAATATTTCTCGCAGCTACTGTCGTTCCTCCAATTATATTATTATTACACCCAGATTGTATATTCAGCCCAAATTTTTGATTACCAATAGCAGTGACCCCATCTGACCCCACTCCAATATAATTTCCGATTATCGTATTAGATCCACCACTTCCAATATAAAAGCCTTCGTTTGTATTTCCCGAAAGTATATTTTTTTCGTATTGATTAAGACCTCCTATTGTACAATTAGTACATTGGGTAAAAGATAATCCTCCCCAGTAATTTGGCACTGCTAAAAGCCCAGTTGAATCGACCCCAGACCAGTTGCCTTTGATTGTAATGTTGCTACAATTATTTAAAGAAATTCCATTTCCTGCACCATGTGTTGTCGTGCTATTACCCGAAACAACATTTCTTTCTGCAAAGGTAGTACCTCCAATAATTTCTGTACCAGCCCCTATAAGATTGTTTAGAAATATACCATGCGAGCCATTTTGTACAACCGTTATTCCATCGCTCGCTATTCCTACAAAATTTGCCTTGATAAGGATACCTGTAGCATTATTTTCTATGTCAATTCCATAAGAGTTATTACCCGAAATAACATTTCTACACGATATAGAACTTCCTCCAATTATGTTGTTGCTACAGCCATTAATATAAATCCCAGTAGAAGAGTTTCCCACATTAGTCAGGCCATTTATTCCAATACCAATATAGTTTCCTAAAATAGTATTACCAGTTGAAGTATTTACTATTTCAATACCATTATTTTTACTTGCGCCAATTACATTTCTATCTGCTTTATTTGTTCCCCCTACAATATTATTCTTACTGTTATTGATAAGCTGAATCCCAGATTGCTGTAATTCGTTACCCGCAACTGGGATTGCTCCAGTATTGCTAAGTCCTATCCAACAACCAGCAATTATCATAGTAGAGGTACCGTTTAATCTTATACCATACTGGGAGCTGTTGTTAATAATTAATCCACGCACAACGCTTCCATTGGCAGAAGCACCACTGAAATCAAGTACAACTCCTGTAGCACATTGAATTTCTATTTTTGGATTGTTCGCTGAATAACTTATTGAAGTGTAACCATCAATAGTTAATTGATCCGTAACGGTTGGTAAAGCACTTAATAAAGTAATTGTTTGTACTCCTGCTGGCAGGGTAGAAAAATCAATAATATCAGGGCCTATAATTCCATTTGCCAACGTTATGGCAGTTCTCAATGAACCAACACCAGCATCTGCTGTTGTTGTTACAGTATAAGTAGTTGCATAAGACGATAGAGATAATATTAAAATGATAATTTTTGATATTATTATTTTCTTAAATGCTATTGGTAATTTCATAATAATTAGTTGGTTTATTTTAGGCTTTGCGAATTATAGTCTATTATTACCCGTTTGAATTCTTCAATGATAAAATATAAATAATCGCATCATAATTTACTATAATTCAATCAAAAATATGTCACAAAAATTCTATGCGGTAACAAATTTAGTCTCGAATAATTGCTCTATAAAAACATGTCCAGCACTTTTATAATCAGTCATTTACTTTTTAAAGTTATATTGAATTGAAAGTGTAATCCCCTAATAAAAACATTGAAATATAATCCGTCAAATAAAAGGAATCATTTAATTGTATTTTTTGTGTTATTTTTTCAAATATATGAGTTGGCTTAATGGTTCGAGGAAGTCTGCAAGCCGAATGGAGGAGGAATGACAATTTCTTCTACTTAAAAATAATTATACTATTTCACTGAGAATATCTAAAAAATACTCTAGCCTTTAAATTTTCATACCATAAAATATCTATTCTATTTTAACTTTAAGATATCACTCATTTGTTTCTACTAATGCATATAAACAAAATTCAGATAATTTAATTTAAACCCTCCTTTTTTAAAATTTAATCTTAGAATATGTATTCCCTTTCTTAGTTCCATTCCAGATACACTCAATATTTTCCAGGTATTTGAACCCATTGTAGAAGACACCTTCAATTTCTTTTGTTTTTTACCATCTATTTTTAAAATAATTTTTGAACCAGAACTTGCTGAGGCAATACGAAAATCCACGCGATACTTTCCCTCCCTTTGTATGTCTAAAGTATATTGTACCCACTCGCCATTTTCTATTCCTGTAATATTATATTCTGCTCCTGTAGAATCAGTTTGTACTTGCATATCTACTCCGTCATTTCTTCCAACCCAATTATCGTTCCATGTAAGGAAAGGAGAACCGGATCTAGTCTCATAAATTCTATCGCTATAGGCAATACCATTTTTACCAGTATCATAATTAACTGCCTCAATTCTTCCTGGTATTTTATTAGAAGCTAAAGGCCATGGAGAAGATAAGATATCATAATCTTTTCTTATCATCGCTTGATGAACGTCAGGTTTATATTGAGAATTTTCAAGAGTAGTATTTGCAGCAAAATGTAGTAACGCGTTTGTCATAAAATCTTTTGAAGGCTTATCTATAGCTCCTTTAAAATAATCCTTGAGCCTCAACCACCCAGGAGTAAACGTTAATTTAAAAGGAGCTGTAATTGAATTAGGTTTTTTATACGTCCACCAGCACCATCCTATATTATTTTCTTCTAGTAATTTAATCAAATCAAAATACCAATTGTTAGAATTTTCTCCTGCTTCTCCCAACCATAATGGAACATCATAATTATTCATTATATCTAATAAATATTGCATGTGTTCAGTTGTGGGTGGCACCCAGTACTTATGAAAACTATAAACCATATTATTATCCCAAGGAGGAGTTAATCCATTAAAATCAGAAGCGTACCAATTCCCCTCAATGTATATAATATGCTTCTTATCTATTGTTCTAATAGAGTCTGTGGCCCTTATAAAAACTTCTCGCATTAATTTATTTTCTGGCTGATCAGCAGTGTTGACCGATTCATTAACAAGATCGTATCCTCCAACCCAAGGTTCGTCTACATATTTTTTTGCAATATATTTCCAAACTTCATAAAATCGATCTTGATTGTATTTATAATTCCATAAATCAGCTTTGCCATGGCTATCGCCATGACCTGCCGCATTGGAAGCTCCTGGAACACAATGCATATCAAGGATTACATACATTTGCCTTTTTTTTGCCCATGCTATTGCACTGTCCAAATATTTAAATCCTTCTTTATAGTAAACACCTGGAGAATCTTCTGGTGTTAAAAGATTATAATGAAAAGGTAATCTAACATGATTGAATCCTAGTTTAGCAATAGTATCTATATCTTTTTCCTGAATATAATGATTACGGTATATGTCATAAAATTTATCCGTATTCTCTTCCCCGATCATACTTTCTAGTTTTTCTCTAATCTCATATGGAGCATCGGCTGCTGGAACCATCTCCATCATATAACCTTCGTTGACCAACCAGTTGCCAAGGTTCAACCCTCTTAATAAAATAGGACCGTTATCATTTATAATCAATTTTCCTTGTGTACGCAAATAGCCCTGAGCATAGAGCTTATTGCTATTCATCAAAAGAATTACAGAAAAGATAACCAGTAATCTATTTTTCATCTAAACTAATTTTATATTTATTTAAAATAATTAGAGCGGTTCAATTTTACAAAACCGAACCGCTCCATATAGAAATTATTTTTTAACAACCATTTTCTTTGTTTCAACAAAACTATCGGCTTTAAGTGTATAATAATATATACCTTCTTGTAAGCCTGAAGCATTAAGATTGTAATTATAATCTCCTGATCCTTGTATTTGGTTATTTACCAAAGAGGTTATCTCAATTCCCTTCATGTCAAAAATAGTTAATGAAACTTGAGCAGATTCATTTAACGAATAAGAAATCGTTGTTTGATCTGCTAAAGGGTTAGGCGCATTTTGCTTAAGTTGAGATAAATTATTAGTGCTTTGCCCATTCAATATACCAGTCGGCACTACGGTTATTCCCGTAAAATTATCTACATAATAATTTAAAGCTGTTGTATTCATCAAGCCATCGTCAAATTTCAAAAGTAATGCATATCCATTTCCTGATGTTAGCGTATGATAATTTGCATTACCAACAACATTAACACTTGAAAAATCAAACGTTAATATTTGCCAGGTACCAACATTTCCAGCAGTATAATTCTGCGTTACAGTAAGTACATCTGTATTAGTTGCTCCATTATCCTGTAGAGTAATTCCTAACGTAAATGCCTGTCCAGCATATACGGCGATGGTAACAGCATTATAACTGTTAAAAAAAGCAAAAGGAGTATAGGCGCTGGGTAAAGAAAGCTTGCAACCTAGCCCTTGGTATTGATCATTAGCAGCCACTGGAACAAACCTTGTATATTCTCCTACTTCTGTTGATGTATTACCTACTGCTGAAGGATTGGCCACGGGAGCAGTAATATAATTGCTATTATAAAAATTCCAATAATTAGCTCTAATTCCAGAGGTGTTGAAGTTATCAAACATTACTGGAGTTTGGGCATTAGCAAGATTTAATCCTACTAGCATTGAAAGTATTAGTAAAGTCTTTTTCATAATTTATTTTATTTAAGGTTTAACATTTATTAATCATTATTTACATTATTACTATTTTTAACATAACAAAATTTCTTTCTTATATTATTAATTTGAACTTCAAAATCTCCTGACTCAGTAACCCATTTATCATTCAATCCAACAAACGCGAGCTCTGTTGGATTAATGTAGAAAGTAACTTGGGAGCTTTCCCCTGGACTTAACGCTATTTTTTTGAATCCTCGCAATCGTTTTACAGATGGAGTAATACTTGCATATAAATCTTTTATATACAATTGAACTACCTCATGCCCTTTTACTTTTCCTACATTCATTATTTTTACCATTATTTTTAATACTTCATTACCATTTATAGTATCCTTATTGATTGTAAGATTTGAATAATCAAATTTTGTATAACTTAATCCATAGCCGAAATCATATTGAGGCTTGTATGCATCGTATATATCTGCTTTACCTCTCTTCTCACTATATTTATGATCGTATTTCACTAATGCACCTGTATACAACGGATAAGTATATGGCAATTTTCCTCCTGGGTTAAAATCTCCGAATAATACGTCTGCTATAGCCCTTCCACCTTCATTTCCGGGAATGTACGCTAAAACAATTCCTTTAGCCAAGGGTTCTATTGTACTTATAATTCTTGGACGTCCTTGAACCAATACGAGTATTACAGGTATTCCTGTTGCTGAAATTTTATTTACTAATTCAATTTGTTTTGCAGGCAATGAAAGATCATCAATGTCTCCTTCTTTTTCAGTGGCAGGAATTTCACCAAGACAAATAATTACAATTTTAGATCGCTTAGCCTCTAGCACTGCCTGATTAATATTAATATCCTTATCATAACTAGTGCCCTGCACATATCGAACATTTGCAACACCTATTTTATCCGATATAGCAGTTACAATGGTAGGTTTATTTTTAGTATTATAGATTGAATCTATCCCCTGCCATGTGGATGTCCAGGCTCCATTCAAATAGTTAAGAGAATTTGCAGCAGGCCCAACAATAAGTACTTTATCATTTTTAGATAATGGCAAAATGCTATTATCATTTTTCAATAATGTCATAGACTCTAGAGCAGACTGAAAACTTGCCTGTGCAAATTCATCGGATCCAAATTTTTCATATTTTTCATTTACATGAACCGATTGTTCGAACAAATTTAATTTATATTTCACTCTCAAAATTCTTCTTACAGCATCATCTATTCGTTCTATTGGTACTTGTTTCTCATTTACAAGTTCAACGAGATACTTGCAAAATCTATAATTGTAAGGCACCATACTCATGTCCGTTCCTGCCATTATAGCAATTTTCACCGCATCCTTTTCAGAGCTGGCAATTTTATGAACGGTATAAAGCATAATAATATCTTCCCAATCAGAAACCGCAAATCCTTTAAACCCTAATTCTCCTTTTAATACCTCTGTTAGTAAATGATAATTTGCATGCCCAGGTATTCCATTGATCTCAGACGAATTGACCATAACCGTTAACGCTCCGTCTTTAACTGCTTCCTCAAATGTCGGCAAGAAATATTCACGAATGTAACGCTCGGGAATCCATGCCGGAGTTCTATCTTTTCCGCTTAAAGGAAAACTATATCCTACATAATGTTTCAAGCAAGCTGCTAACTTATATGGTCCTGCAATATTATTACCCTGATAACCTTTAATCATGGCTTTACCCATGACTTTGCTCAAATGAACGTCTTCTCCAAATGTTTCAAAAAATCTAGACCATAAAGGTTGTCTTCCCAAATCTAATACAGGAGAAAAATTCCACGGAATATGAGACGCTCTTACTTCATAAGCGGTTACAGAAGCGCCCGTTTCTACTAATTCTGGATTCCAAGTAGCGGCTAATCCAATCTCCTGAGGAAACAAGGTAGCGCCAACGGTATAAGTAGCTCCGTGAATAGCATCAATACCATAGATCACTGGTATTTTCAATTTAGTTTTTTTATTCGTACAAGTATTGATTTGATCAATAATCTGATGCCAATGTGACTTCTCGAATGTATGATAACCTACATTTAAAATTGAACCTACATGATAAAAAGACAAAGCGGAATCTAACCTTACAGGATCTAACTCATGAGGTTCTGCCACTTTATTATTTGAGCCTATTTTCGAAACTACATCTAATGTCACTTGAGTCATTTGACCTACTTTTTCTTCAAGACTCATTTTACTCAAAGTGATTGTTATTTTATCTTCAATTTCTTTCTCCTCTTGTGAAATATTTTCCTCTATATCTTTTCCATCTGTGCTACATTTTTGAAATGTAAGAAAGAGTAAAAACCCTATCAAAAGTATTATTACAGTATACTTGTTTATTAAAATACCACTCGCTTTCATAATTCCCCCTTTCATTTATTGAACTAAGATATCATTAATCTGTATTCTGCCATTAAACCCATTTGCCTCATCTATATAAATAACAATACCGCTTATTTCGTTATAATTAATTGGAGTTGATTTATCAATATTGAAAATATAATCTCCATTTTGTGTTTTATCAATTGCAGGCATAGGGCTCGTCTCTTTTCCTTTTGTATCGATAAATATCAAACTAAATTTACTTACAGTTCCATTATCTGGTGATCCCTTTATAATAAACTTAGTTTTGTTACTGAGATCAATATTGTCAAATCCATACCCTATTTTACCTGTTATATTTTTACCTTCTTTGGGTTGGATAATTATATTTTCTTTCTCTTGATAGAGTTTTACGTCAGAAGAGGATGCCCACCAGGTTTCCTTCTGTTCTTCTGAACTAAATAAACTTAGAGTGTCTAGAGTTGTCACACTACTACTTGAGTTCAATTTGTAAGTATCTTTTTTAACCAATTCAATTTTTGATATAAATACATCGCCCCAGAAAACGCTACCTCCAGGATTTATAAAAAACATAAACTCATTTATACTATGAACATTTAAAGGTTTTATTTGAGGCCATCCCTGGTAAAATTTATCCTCAAAATCAAAATAATAATCTCTATATATATTATCATTAGGTATAGATTTGATTATAGCATTTCCATTAGTTGTATATCCATCTGCATCCAAAAGGTCTAGTCGAAGATCTGGAGCTGACGAGCCAGAAGCCTTAGCTGTAATTTTAATACTATTATTCATATTTAAATCAGTAGGACTAAAAATTCTTCCGAAAGATTCATAATTATTACCTGCCCCACTCACTTTTATTCTCAATTCCTTTTTTATATCTGAAAACAAAAAATCGTATTTATTACTATTCACCCACCAATAATTTTTCCCATTTTTAAAATTCTCATTAATGTCTACTATGCATTCATTTGAATTTTCTTGCTTATTTTCAATTCCCTTCAACATCACAATTTCTTCTATATAAATTCGACCTGTATAAGACAACCCTCCTGGATTAATAAAGAACTCCATTTGACTGATCTTACTACTATTCACGTTTGCTTTATAAGGCCACCCTTGTTCAAAGCGACCGTCATACTTAAAATAATAATAACTAAATTTGTCGCATGATAAGATATGTAACTTAGCTTCAAGATGATTAGTAGACAATCCCTGATCGTCCTTCAAATCGATACGTAACAGCGGTATCCTCTTACCTTCAGCCCGTGCTTTAATTCTAATAACATTATATTTTGTAAAGTCTTTGGGTACTGAAAAATTATAACCAAAACGATCATATTCTAAACCCACCGCTATTGCATCTGCAACTAATTTTCCTTTTGATTTCGTTATAAAAATATTACTTGCTCCCCACCATTTAGAAATTCCATCTTTACTAAAATCAGCAATAATAGTATCCTGAACATTTTTCACTTTAGAAGTCTGGTTCAAATCATTATTTACATAATCATCTAGATGTAGTAAGTTATCTTGATCCAACATGACCTGCCCTACTTTTACACAAGCAGGCTGGGCTAATACTATCCCGATTAAAATTATATATAGAAGCTTAATTCTCATTTTCTCTTTTAGTTACCAAGTGGTCCACCTATTGTAAATGCTGCATAATCAAAAATAAATTCGACTTGCTGATTTTGTGTTTTACTCCAAAGCTCAATCTGTACAGTTACAATCTTATTTGGACGATGGACTTGATCTCCATTTCCTCCGTAAGGCTTATTTCCACTTACATTAAGCGATGAATATGGAACAGAAAATAGTTTCCATCCAGTATGACTAAGGTCTAAGAGTTGAAGTTCAAATGCATTCTCAGTAGGATTTGAAAAAGAACCATTTCCATTATCATCCTGTAAGAACTGAATATAGGTTTCGGCATTTTTGTCCCCTGTACCATATATGTAAATATTAAACCATACAGAATCAGAACTAACATTCGCTGGAATCGAATAATAAGTAAGGACAGGACTAGCTGTAGATAAACCTATATATTTCCCTCCGCTTTTATCTGTACCAACCATTTTATAACCATAATACCCATCAATATAAATCGATCCGTTTGACAGGGGGAGGG
>JAYTHK010000260.1:0-3556 GCA_043732665.1 Cytophagales bacterium
ACTCCTTAAATTCTATTTTCAACAGCATTATAAGTGGTTTTATGTTAGCACTACCTTTAACTCTAAATGCAATTAGAGAATATAATACCTAATCCTATATTAAAAACCATCCAATGTTAAAAGGTTGTACAACCCAAAAACCAGTTTGTCTTCTTGTTGGAACAATAACATTATATTCATTTTTATAACCTGGAGATGTAGTTACAATTTGTTTCGCTTTTGCGTCTTTTTCTACTTTTGTTTTGAATTTTTCACCTTTCCCTATTTCTTCATTATTTAAGTAAATAGTGGCATCCTTGGAAGTATTAAAAGTGATACTTTGTTTTTTTGGTATCAATATTGTTGCGCAACTTTCCAGCAATATCGAAATGGATAATAAAATAACGAGTTTTTTCATTTTGCAATAATTTTAGTTGAGTGATAAAAATATAATTCTTCGAAAAATAGTTAAAAAAAGCATCTTAATATAGAATTAAATGATAAAATAACATTATAAGGTTACCCATTTAGGCCGCACAGGTTTTTATTGTCTGACATAAAGAACTATAAAAGAGTGTATTAATAACTATCATTAAAAGATAGGCTATTTTATAACATACAATAATAAAGCGACTTATGACTATCATGCGATCTAAATGGGTAACGCTAATAAATTCATTCAATTCTATAATAATAGCTTCATTTACAGTGAAGCATGTATTGAAATCATAACACCAGGAAATTTTTTCGAACTGCTTTAATCTGAATACTTTAGATTTTATCTATTAAGGATAAGTTTGTTAATAAGGCTTCGATCGTTATTTTCATTTTCACAAACAACAAGTTGAACGAAGTTTATGCTTTCTACCTATACTGAAGTATCTTTTTTAAGAAAAAATTTGAAGTTTAGTATTTCATAGTGAACTTTGTGTGTTTAAATACAAGTGCAAAGATGAAAAATATATGGAAAACACCTTATACCATAGACTAGGAGAGGAGAACTTAAAATTACTAGTAGGTTATTTTTATGATCTTGTTTTTGAAGACGAACAGATAAAACACTTGTTTAAAAATGACAAATCAGAAATTATGGAAAAGCAATTTATGTTTCTTTCTCAATTTTTGGGAGGTCCTACTTTGTATTCTGATGAGCTTGGTCACCCACGTATGCGTGCCAGACACATGCCTCATAAAATTACGCAAACGGATGCTGTAGCTTGGTTAAAATGCATGTCGGCTGCACTAGATAAACTTCCGATTTCCGAATTGCTAAAAGAAGAACTGTTTGAACGGTTTCCGCAAACGGCTATGTTTATGGTGAATACCATAGAAGAGTAGTTGCTTGATAATAGAAAAAGTTTAATTTCTTCTTTCTGAATATTCAGAAAAAGAAGTCTGAATATTAAACTTATAGGATAGTTATCGGTATTTCATATCAATAAAAAATTAAAAGCAACCCTAGCTAGGTATGTGTTTTTTATTTCTAGGTTTTTTTAAAAGTGATAATTTATACCAACATTTACTAATGTGTTTTGCCCTGCTATCGTTAAATGTTCTTTGCTTAGAGTATACATAAACTTTACCGAAGACTCGATGCTCCAGTTGCCTACAAGTTTACGAACCAGCCCAGGAGCCAATACTATAGCTCCCTGAAAAGGGTTCTGGAATTTGTAATTGTATCCTTCAAGTATATTTAATTCTCCAAAAACGTTCCAGTTGCTCGATTTTTTGACGTAGTAACGTACGGCCAAACCTGCGATGTATTCATTCAAATTATTATGATTATAGTAGCCACATTTTACAATAGCAAGGACACCGAAAGCCAGCCGATCTCTTTTGAAATAATAATACTGAGCCTGAAAACCTAGATTAAAAGGAACTGATGTACCTGCCCGATCCAGTATTCTTGTATTAAACCCTACAAGCTGTGTGCCTTTTGTATACGAAAGCTTCGTATGATCATAAGAACTCGTATCATGATAAACTGAAGTATCCAAAGGATGTTTATTGAACAATGGAATCTTAAGCCCAATATTTAATCCATAAATAGATCCATCGCAGGAAGAACGGTTGTAATAATTTACACCTGCGACCTGAGAATTGGTGGTCTGATAAGCAATCTCTTTGAATCCTTTGAGATAAGTAAGATCAAGCGTGAGAAAACATCGTTTGAATAATCGATATTCTATGCCTAATGCCCCTGTCAACGTTGGATCATATATATTATTAGGTGTCACATCTTGATAGTTTGTATAGTATCCATTTACACTACCTCCCAATCCATCGTTAGAAACCTCAACAGTATTGCTCCATGTCGGCATTATCCCAAGCGATAATGAATGCGTAAAATAAGCCCTGTTTTTCACTATTGGTATCCTATATTTTAACCCTATATCAAATCCTACGTATTTAAAGAGAATTGTACTTGTTCCACCAGTTTGATTTAATATAGGGCTAACGGCCCCTCCGAATGGATTTCCATAAGAAATATAATCAGGACTATCGAGTGATGTGCTTAATCCATAAGAATTAAGACTTATAGAACCAAAGAGAGAAAAATAATCATTGAAGCCATATTCGAAAGTCAAATGTTGTGAACCGCCTCTCCGTCCACCAAAACCCATTAAAGGAGTTATAGGATTTTGAGTAGTAACAATATTATAACTCGGTCCTGTTCTAAAACCAATGTACAATCCTTTCTGTGCCTTTAATTCAACAAAGACAAAGGCTAACAAAAAGACGAAACCATAGAACAGTTTAAACATAAAATTAATTAAAGTCTATTGCTATATTTCTAATATCCATGAACTAGCACTTAGCATAAGTGGTCAGAGCAACAACAAAACATGCTATCGACAATGTGAGTCAATTCGTTGTTTTATTGAATAATGCTTTTGGTACACTTCTTCATTTATTAAACGAGTTTTCTTAGCTTGAAGTATGCATATAAATAAAAAGACAGATTGTTTAGGTCTGTCTTTTTATTTATATGCATAGATTTTATTATTAATAGGTTAGTTTTTTACCAAATCCCCAAGACTCGGTCAGAGGTTAACTAGCTGAATACTCAACTTATCCTATCCTTTTGATCTGTGCGCCCAGAGCATTTAGACGTGTATCGATATTCTGATAACCTCTGTCTATTTGTTCTATGTTATGAATGATACTTTTTCCATTAGCGCTCATGGCTGCTATTAATAGAGACACACCTGCACGAATATCAGGTGAAGTCATTGTCACGCCTTTTAGCGGATATTTTTTGTCAAGACCATTAACAGAAGCTCGGTGTGGATCGCAAAGAATAATCTGCGCACCCATATCAATGAGTTTGTCTACAAAGAACAATCTACTTTCAAACATTTTTTGATGAATCAAAACAGAACCTTTCGCCTGTGTAGCGACTACCAATACTATACTTAATAGATCCGGTGTAAATCCTGGCCAGATCGCATCGGCAATGGTAAGAATAGAACCGTCAATAAAAGTATCAATCTGGTAGTTGGATTGAGAAGGAATATAGATGTCGTCACCGCGAAATTCAAGTTGAATTCCTAGTCGTTGAAATACACTTGGAATA
>JAYTHK010000261.1:0-11373 GCA_043732665.1 Cytophagales bacterium
TATAAAAAGGAAATGGAAGCGGAAAACAGTAAAAACTAAAAAGACCTTTCAATAAAAATCTATAGAACAAATAGTAAAAAGGATTATTAATCACACGACCGATATAAGTCATATAATCAATAATCCTATAACCTCATCATCCTTAAAATCCTGGTCTAGTCGAGCAATTCATATATCCCGGCAGCTGCCTGTCCTGTTCCAACGCACATCGTCACCATGCCGTATTTTTTCTTTCTCCTGCGAAGTTCGTTGAAAATTTGTACGCTGAGTTTTGCTCCTGTACAACCTAGTGGATGACCTAAAGCAATAGCACCACCATTCACATTGATTTTAGAAGTATCCAAGTCAAGTGTACGAATAACAGCCAAAGATTGTGCTGCAAAAGCTTCGTTCAATTCGATCAAATCAATGTCCTCTTTCTTTAAGTTCGCCATTTTTAAAGCCTTTGGAATCGCCTCGATTGGTCCGATGCCCATGATGCGAGGTTCTACTCCCGCTACAGCGTAGGAAACCATACGCGCGATCGGTTTTAGATTTAATTCTTTTACCATTTTCTCCGACATCAACATAACGAATGCAGCGCCGTCAGAAGTCTGTGAAGAATTTCCTGCTGTTACGCTTCCTCCATTGGCAAATACTGGCTTTAGTTTGGCCAACGCTTCTATCGAAGTATCCGCTCTTGGTCCTTCATCGTTTTCTACTATGTATTCTTTCGTTTTCTTTTTCTCGTTTTCATCAAGATACGTTTCCTTCACTTTTATGGGAACAATATCGTTTTTGAACAAACCACCTTTTACAGCAGCAACTGCCTTTTGATGCGATTCATAAGAAAACTTATCCTGATCTTCTCTCGAAACTTTATATTGATTTGCCACTGCTTCTGCTGTAAGTCCCATACCCCAATAATAGTCGGCGTGGGATTTTACCAAATCAAAACCAGGTACAATTTTCCATCCGCCAAATGGGATTGGACTCATTGTTTCCACACCACCTGCCAAGATACATTCTGCATATCCCGCTCTGATTTTAGCATCCGCAATAGCAATAGTTTCGAGCCCTGAAGAACAATAACGGTTTACCGTCATACCTGGAACTTTCACCGTATCAAGTCCCATAAGGGCAATCATACGGCCAATGTTTAAGCCTTGTTCTGCCTCTGGTGTGGCGTTACCTACGATCACATCGTCGATACGGTCTTTGTCCAAACCAGGTAGTGTAGACATTAAATATTTAATTACGTCAGCCGACAATTCATCGGGTCTTGTAAAACGAAATACGCCTCTTGGGGCTTTTCCTACAGCAGATCTATAACCCGCTACTATATACACTTCCATATTTTTTTTAGTTTTTTAGTTATGAGTTTTTAGTCCTGAGTCCTGAGAATTTAATTACTCATTACGCACGACTTAATACTAATTTCTCAAAGGTCTGCCTGAATTTAAAATACTTTGAATTCTTTCCAGTGTTTTCTTTTCACCACAAAGAGATACAAACGCTTCTCTCTCAAGATCTAATAGGTATTGTTCAGATACAGTAGTCGGTGCAGACAAATCTCCACCACACATTACATAAGCAAGTTTCTGAGAGATTTTCACGTCGTGTTCAGAAATATATTTTCCTGAAAGCATTGTGTGTGCTCCTGCGTAGAACATACCCAGGGCTGATTTACCCAATACTTTTATATCTTTCCTGTGTTTAGGTTGTGTATATCCAGCTTCCGCTAATTTCAATGCTTGTTGTTTTGCTTCGGCTATCTGTCTGTCACGGTTCAATACAATAATATCTCCTTTGCGCAGTATGTTCATTTGTTTCGCTTCATAAGCCGAGGTTGCTACTTTCGCAGTAGCGATATTCATATAAGCGTTACGAAGATTATTTAATTGGATATCGCCGTCTTCAAAAGAATCAGAAGTTCGTAAAGCAAATTCTTTACTGCCACCACCTGCAGGAATCAATCCTACGCCAAATTCTACAAGACCAATATAGGTTTCCGCATGCGCTACTACTTTGTCGGCGTGGAGTGTGATTTCGCAACCGCCTCCAAGTGCAAGCGCGTGAGGAGCTACTACCACAGGTATTCCCGAGTACCGCACACGCATCATTGTATTTTGAAAACTTCGTACCATAAAATCGATGTCGTCCCATTCTTGTTCTATGGCGTACATAAATACCAAGGCAAGGTTCGCTCCAGCCGAGAAATTTTCTCCCTGATTCGCAATTACTAATCCTTGGAAATCTTTTTCAGCAATGGTTATCGCTTTGTTAATTCCTTCTACTACTTCACCGCCCAGCGTATTCATTTTGCTGTGGAATTCAAGATTCACGATACCGTCTCCGAGATCGAATAAAGTAGCGCCTGAATTTCCCCATACAATTTTATGCTCACGTAAGTTGTCAAGTATAATAAAACTTTCCGTTCCTGGAATTACTTTATACGATCTACTTGGGATATCGTAATATTTGCGAAGTCCGTTTTCTACTTTGTAAAAAGTTTTGTTTCCAGCTGCCAGCATATCGTAAATCCATTGATTTGGTTTACGTCCAGCTTCTTCCATTTTCTTTACTGTTTTTTCTATACCTACAGCGTCCCAGGTTTCAAAAGGCCCTAGCGACCAACCAAAGCCCGCGCAAAGAGCAGCGTCGATTCTGTATAATTCATCGGATATTTCCGGTATGCGGTTAGAAACGTATTTGAAAAGTCCGAAGAATGTTTTTCTATAAAACTCTCCTGCTTTATCTTGTCCAGCTAACAATACTTTGAAACGGTCTTTTAAATTGTCAATGGTTTTTGTTTGTTCCAACGTAGCAAATTTTGCTTTTGCTTGTGGACCGTATTCCATTGTTTTTAAGTTCAAAGAAAGTATTTCAGATTTACCACCTTCGCCTGTTACTTTTTTATAAAAACCTTGTTTTGTTTTATCACCATACCATTTCTTCTCGTCCATTTTTACCAGTAGTTCTGGCAATTTGAACATGTCTTTAGCTTCATCATTTGGTAAACCAGCATATAAATTATTGGCTACTTTTATAAGTGTATCAAGACCTACCACATCCCCAGTTCTGAAGGTAGCAGATTTTGGTCTACCGATTACAGGGCCAGTAAGTTTGTCCACTTCTTCTACCGTAAGACCCATTTCTAGCGTAGCGTACAAAGTTTCCATAATGCCGTATATACCTACGCGGTTGGCTATGAAGGCAGGAGTGTCTTTGCAAAGCACAGGGGTTTTTCCTAAAACTAAATCTGCGTAGTGTGTAAGAAAATCAATTATTTCAGGATCCGTTTTCGGACTAGGAATAATTTCAAATAATTTTAAATACCTCGGAGGGTTGAAGAAGTGTGTACCGCAGAAATGTTTCTGGAAGTCTTCACTACGTCCTTCTATCATGAGATGAATAGGAATCCCCGAAGTATTAGAGGTAATAAGCGTTCCAGGTTTTCTGAATTTTTCTACCTTCTCAAAAACTATTTTTTTGACATCAAGATTTTCCACTACTACTTCCAACACCCAGTCGCAAGTCGCAATGTCTTTCATGTTGTCGTCAAAATTTCCAGTGCTGATGCGGGTTTCGAAAGCCCTGTCATAAAGAGGAGCTGGATTTGTTTTGAGTGCAGACTGTAACGCTTCGTTTACAATTCGATTTCGGACAACTTTGTGTTCCAGTGTTAATCCTTTTGCTTTCTCAGCATCGTTAGGTTCTTTGGGTACAATGTCAAGCAACAGCACTTCTGCACCAATATTGGCAAAGTGGCAAGCGATGCGTGAACCCATCACGCCTGAACCCAGGATCGCTACTTTTTTTATTAATCGTTTCATTTATTTTAAGAAGTTAGTTATTTTTTATTTTAGTATTGAGTCCTGAGTTATTAGTATTGAGTAAGATTGCTATCATGTATTATTCTCAATACTCAGGACTAATAACTCAATACTCCTTATAGGTATATTTTCTTTTCTGCTATGATATTATTGATTTTTTCGATCACTTCATTGAAAATCTCTAATTTATTTTCTGGAATTTCTTCTTTGATGGTATTGTTAAATTTCCGTACTACATTTTTGGCTATTTCTTTTGCTTCTTTTCCCTTTTCCGTAAGGTAAACTTTCACCAACCGCCTATCCTTTTCGTCTTTTTTTCGGTATATAAAATCATCTTGTTCTAAATGTTTCAAAATTCTTGAAAGACCATGAGCTTCCATTCCTAACATGGGGGCAATTTTGGTGGCAGGTACGCCTTCCTCTTTATCAATATTCAATAATACAAAGCCTACAGACGTAGTGACTCCATGTTTCGCACCTTGTTCGTTGTACAATCTTGCAATGGCATGCCATACAAATTTAATGTTGGAACAGACTGTTGGTTTCCTTTTTTTCATACTCTTATATTCCTCCTTCTATCTATAGAATAATAGTACGAATAAAAGAAAAAATTGTTATGCACGCATAAGGATTTTTAGTCGGTAGACCCTCTTTCTTTTTTAATATATTTCATAACTTCCTGATCGGCAATAGGATGAGCCGATCCTATAAAAATACGGACATAACTGGCAGATTTCTCACTATTGATTTCTAAAAGTGCAATATAGGCATCTCCTCTTATTTCTGGAGTTTCGTTTGTATCGTAAAGAATGTTGTTGATCGTTTCCGTTGCTCCATCATATCCTACTTCGCCTACTCCTCTAATAGCAGACTTTCGTTCAGGAGAATATTTATTGGCAATGTCTTTCATCAGGTATTTCCCTATGCCTTTCCCAGCTCTTTTTACAGGTTCTAATTTGAAGTCTTCGGATACTTTTTGATTTTGAAAAATGGTATAATAATCTTCGTAAATAATTTCTTGAAACACTTTATTTCCTCCAAAGAAAATAAGTACACCGCAAAAAAGAAGAATCAGTCCCATTCTTTTGCGATAATAATAGGCAAAATAAATTCCTAATAAGGCAACATTAATACTATTGGCGTATATAAAATAGTATATTCTCATCAAGTCAATACAGGCAATAGAGACTAGAAATTTTTTCTCAGGAGTAGTTTTGCCCCAAATAAAGTTTCCGTCATCCGTATGGAGTCTGCAAAATAAAAAAATAGCTAGGTTGATGAGAACTAGAACGGTGATGAGCAATATGTTTTTAGAGAATCCTTTCACCGTCTATTCGTTTTTATCTTTAAACTGCGGCCTACTCTTATAGTGGTATTTTTCAATTCATTTTGAGACATGATCGAAGAAACTGTTGTATGATATTTTCTAGCAATTGCACCTAATGTTTCACCTGACTTTACGGTATGTATAATCGTTTTAGATCCCTTTGAAGTATATATAGACTTTGGTTCTACTGCTTTAATCGTGTCTCCACCTTGGGCAATCTTTTTTAAATTATCCAATGAAAAGATCAACGAATCTTTGTTTGGAGATGTTTGAAGGATAGAAATAGTTTTTAAGAATGCTTTTGTCAGCAGCTGACCTTTCAGTTTATATCCATCCGATTTTAAATGGATCATATCGTTTTGTGCCAATCCTTTTGCTAACCATTTAGCCATAGTGCGTGGCCCACCAGCTACCCAGAACCAATCGTAGAAGGCGCAGTTTTCCTCTTTGGCTATTTTCTTTATCAAATCAGAAAAGGCCTCTCCAGATCTTATGTTTATTCCCTTTCTATTCATGTCTTGAGCCGTAGTCAATAGTATATCGGAATTAGGGGTAGAGAATTTTACTTTTTTAATCACGTTTTTAATCTCAGCTTCCAAATTTGAAGGAATTTCATCTGTATAGATATAATCGTTTGTACCAAAATCAATAATTACCAAATCGGCATTAAGAAAAGGAAATTGCTCTTGAAATAGTTTTTGCGCCAGAATGGAACCATATCGTGCACCACCTACTCCCAAACAATGAACCGATACTCCTTCCTTTTGACTACTCTCCAAACTCATGCCATAAAATTCAAATTCGCTTTCTTTAGCATTTTGTTTGGTAAGTTGAATGGTAATCGTATCGCCTATAACAGGCAATTCTATTTCTACATAAGGCTGGTTTGGACATACCAGATTGTCAACAATTACGAGTACTTCTTTGCCTGAAGATTTTAAAATAAAGTCGTAACTAGAATCACTTTTTTTACAAAAGATCTTAATTATTTTATTGGTTTCTGTGAGAGGTGTTTTGAATATAAGCGTAAAACTTGCGTTAGGATCAGAAGTCTGACAAGTAAAGCCAGAAGGTCCTAAATGAAGTTTAGGTGCGTATTCAATACCGTTGGCGCATTTCCATTTTCCTGTGTACGTAGACTTATAATCGTTGGCCGAATAAGTCTTAGCGATAGAGTAGGGAAAAATCATTCCTCTTCCGCCATCGCCTTTAATCGATTGTAAATTTCTGCGCAATTCTCCCGTTAATACATCCGTTTGTACATGCGAATCACCCATGTGCGCTATGGTAATCGTATTGCTGTTTGCCCACTTAGAAGCAATTTTGTCCAACGAGGATCGATTGTAGAATTGAATAAAATTCAATTCTGGATGTAAAATTGAATTGATCGTAGTATCTGTACTTTTCAACTCTTGAGCAGAAATAAGTTTCACATTTACAAAAAGTATAAGCAGTACAATAATCGTTGTTAAAAAAGAACTATTTTTTTTGTTAATCATTGTATTGTTTATAATGTCAAACTACTATAACTACCGCACTTTTTCACACATCACCAAAATAGCGGTATTATTTCAGAGTATCTTTTTTTATCGACAGCGTATCGATAATTTTCTTTTTCTCCATGACACCTGATCCTTTGTATGATTTTAGTAAAGCCGTTTCTCTGGAAGCGCTATAACGTGTATTTACAACGAAGGTATTATGAGCAAAGATAAAATCGGTTATTTTATTTTCTTTTATAAAGTCAGGAATATTAGATTTAAAATAACGGTAATCCACAATAAATACTTGTTCGTAATGCAAAGCCAGATAAGGTGAAAATGCATTTCCATAGGAATCCTTTATCACCATAATTCTTCTGCCGTTCTTATTTGGCGTGATAACTTTTATCAGAGGTTGGTCGCCACCTAGAAAAACAGAATAGCTGTTTCCGCCACTGGCGTTTTCAGCATACAGTTTCGAAGCATAAGCTTTTTTTGATTTCTCATTCAAATAATAACTGCAAGTAGTTGGGATCGGCAATTTGAAATATTCTACACTGTCTATATTTTCCTTTAATCTTTTGTCGTGAGTAAGAGAATATAGTGTTCCTAAGAATTTCCTTTTGGTTTTCTTTTCGAAAGAAGAAAGTTCGTAAGGTACAAAGCCTGCTGCTACACAGAAAGCGCGATAAGCATAGTAGCCTCCTAAACCCGTCCAGTGATGATCGGTATTGAAAAATAAATATTTATCGGTATTTTTCTTCAATTCTTCATAAGCATGCACAGCCACAATTCCTGAATCCAATCCTGCATATACAAGATCGATATTAGGTTTTTCATAGTTATTTTTATTTTTATATTTTGCAGGCAAATAAAAATCTATAGGTGTCGGTATTTCCAGACAAAATATCTTAATATCACGCGGTAACGTTTTTCGGTAAAGGTTTACCATATTTATAAATGGCTTCGCTGTACTCGCCGAACCACCAAACATTTGGAAGGCTTTCCCATCATAAATAAAGACAGACTCTACATATTCGCCACCATTTTCTACAGTATCCGCCAGCATTGTTAAGCTGTCTAATTTTGCCACAGCTGTGCTATCGTTAAGCGTGGTGTCAATAACGGCAATGGGCTGGTCTGTACTTTTTGTTTTGTCTTTTTTATTATCAATAGTGTAAATCATTACCTCATCGGCTCTGTAGCCATATAATTCTTTGAAACTGGAAGCCATTTGTACCATCGATTCCCGGAAAGGAAAATTGTCTGCATAATAAAGTTCGATGCTGTCGGTGTAATCTCCAGCTAACAAATTGTGCATACTGAACGTTGGAAAGGGACACAGTTGCCTTTTTTCTGTTTCCGAAATCTTTTCTTTCGGTAATAGGAGGGACAATAGTCCACCCATAAATATAGTAGTAAAAAATACTAAAATATTAAGCCAAGAAACGGCGAGATTTTTTTTCTCTGTTGAAAATCCTTGTTCGCTATTATTTAATTCTTTCTTGTCAGTCATATAATTAGAATCTGAAGTAAAGGAATGGGTTATAACTTTTCCCTACCAGCATAGCCGTGCATATAATCAAGAAAGCCACGCTAAATGCAATAAGTATGGAATGAATTACATTGTCGTTTGTAAAACGTTTTTTTAGGAATGCAACGACAGTTGGGAAAATAGGCATACAACAAATAAGTGCCAGAATCAGCCAGAACAAATGGTTCTTTATAACTAACTCAAGTTCGAAATCCCAAACAGGATTATTGGTAAATCCGAATACTAGTGTACCAAATTGTTTGAGTTTGGTCATATCTGTAAAGTAGAACAATGCCCATCCTACCAATGCAACAAAAAGCAAATAGAGGTGCCCGATAAATTTGGGCAGTTTCTCTAATATTTTAAATAAGAATAGTTTTTCTATTGCAACCAAAAAGCCAAAGTACAATCCCCATAAAATAAAGTTCCAGCTAGCACCATGCCAGAGGCCTGTTAAAAACCAAACGACAAATAAATTGATCATCTGGTTTTTTCGATTACCTCCCATCGGAATATAAATATAATCCCGGAAGAACGTACCTAATGAAATATGCCATCTTCGCCAGAAGTCAGTGGCAGAGCGAGCGATGTAAGGGTAGTTGAAATTTTCGTGATAATGAAAGCCAAACATTCTCCCTAGCCCTATTGCCATATCGGAGTATCCAGAGAAGTCAAAATATATTTGCAAAGAGAACATGAGAAGACCGAACCAGCCTCCGCTAACAGACAAGGTTTGCATGTCCGAATCCATGTATTGAGCTACTAATTCACCTGCCACATTCGCAAAAAAAACTTTCTTGAAAAGACCAAAGCAAAATCTTGTAACACCTTCACTAATGTCGTAGATGTCAACTTTCCTATTGTCTATTTCATCAGCTATATGCACATATCGAACAATAGGACCTGCTACCAGTTGATGGTAAAGAGAAACAAACAACGTAAATTTCATGTACGACCGCTGTGCTTTTACTTCCCCTCGATACACATCTATCACATAAGAAATAGTTTGAAAAGTGTAAAACGAAATTCCTATAGGTAATGTAAACGTAGGTATATCCAGCGATAACCCAAAAATTGAGTTGATGTTTTCGTAAAGAAAAGAAGAATATTTGAATAAGATAAGTAATCCAAGATTGATTACAATAGACGAGACCAATCCCGCTTTTGCCCAATGTGTACCCCTGTTCTGTTCGATTAGTAAAGCATTCAAATAATCTACCGAAGCGGAGAAGATCATGACGATAATCCAAACAGGTTCTCCCCATGAGTAGAAGAAAAGTGAAAAAAGTACGAGCAGCCAATTTCTATAATTTTTATTCCCCGATGAATAGTACAGGATCAGGTTGAGCGGTAAGAAAAGGAAAATAAAGAGTAAGCTAGCAAAAACCATAATTTTTTATTGGCGGATTATTGGATACAAGTATTGTTTAGTAGTAAATTTTTTAAAGCAGCGTTATAAGGCGCTCCGTTGGCATATTTTATTCGCAAAAGAAAATCGTAGTAATCTTCGTTTGGATTCTTGTAGTGTCTTTTTTGCCATCTTTTATAATACTCAATAGATTTTTTCCATGTTTCAAATCGCAAATACCTGCCTTTGTACCTAAAGCCAAAGAGGTTATTTCTGCTCATCAGGAATTTAGATTTGTACCAACCCGTTTCCAATACTGACTGTTTTAATACAATATCAGGATGTTCAATACCTAATTTGACGATATAAGCACATACTTTGTAAATACTAGGTTTGCGGGTTTTTTTGCGAATCTGTGCCCTCAAATCATTCGCAATAAAAATAAGCAAAATTAGAATAACGACCTTGTAATATTTCATCAGAATTAGTTTTGCCAAAGCTTTTTTAAAAGATAGTATTAGTGAGCAAACTGTTTTCCAAAATAGTCATTTGTGAAATAAATAACTTATAAATTTAACTTATTTATGGGTATTTAATCCAATGCCGTCTAGCTACTTTGCCTTTAAAAATTAAGTTTATCACCTCTTTTATTTGTAAATACAATTTTCGGTTGTATTTTTGGGTACCGAAGGTCAGTTACTTTTTATAAGTAATTGATTTATAGAGAAGAGGGGAGAGAAAGGCTCTGAGAACCTCTAGCAACCTACCTAAAAAGTAAGGTGCTAAATCCTTTCCCAAAGTTGGGAGCATATAAATTGATTATTTTATGACAAATTCTGTGAAAAACAATTACGTCTCTTCTGAGTCAGTAGCAAGCAAAGATTTCATATACACTGGAGAATTTATTTTTGAGAGTGGAGAAAAGCTTGGTCAATTAAAGATCAACTATCATACTTATGGCGCTTTTAATAAAGAGAAGAATAATGTAATATGGGTTTGTCATGCGCTTACGGCTAATTCTAATCCTGTAAGCTGGTGGGAAGGTTTGGTCGGGGATAATTTCTTGTACAATCCCGAAGATTATTTTATTGTTTGTGCCAATATTCTAGGCTCTTGTTACGGTACAAGTGGTCCCATAGAAATAGATCCAAAGACAAGGAAACCTTATTATCTTAGTTTCCCTCAAGTCACAATTCGTGATATGGTAAATGCGCATGAGTTATTGCGTGAACATCTTGGCATAAAAAAAATTCATACTTGCATCGGCGGCTCTCTAGGCGGACAACAAGCATTGGAGTGGTCAATCATGAATCCTTCGCTTATTTCGCATTCTATATTAATGGCGACGAATGCTTTTCATTCTCCTTGGGGAATTGCTTTCAACGAAGCACAAAGAATGGCTATTAAATCAGACCCTACTTGGAAAGACAATAGCGCAGATGCTGGAAAAATTGGAATGGGAGCGGCGAGAGCGATGGCATTGCTTTCCTACAGAACTTACGAAACGTATAATAAAACACAAAGCGAAGAAGGCTGCGAATTAAAAACAGGTTTTAAAGCGATTTCTTATCAGCAATACCAAGGGAAAAAATTGATGAAAAGATTCAATTGTCATTCATATCTCTATTTAACACAAGCGATGGATTCGCACAATGTCGGACGAGGACGTGGCAGTGTTGAAAAAGCATTGGCAAGTATAAAATCTAAGACCTTGTTGTTGGCAATAGGAAGCGATATTCTTTTTCCTCCTTCCGAACAAAAATACATTCAGCAAAAGTTGACTGGAGCAGTTTACAAAGAGATTAATTCTTTGTATGGTCATGATGGATTTTTGATCGAAACAGACGAGATTGCTGGTATTATCAGGG
>JAYTHK010000262.1:0-11353 GCA_043732665.1 Cytophagales bacterium
CCTTCAGGGGTTCCATGACCTGTAAAATGTTTAAGTGTTACCATTACGTGGTTCGCATCAATTTCACCCGTACTGCCACCCTGCAATCCTCTTACAGCAGCAGCACCAAGGCGGCTATTTAAAAACGGGTCTTCACCGTATGTTTCCTCTATACGACCCCAGCGGGCATCACGTGCTACATCAAGAATAGGAGTAAGAGCAAGTTGTCCACCTCGTATCCTCATTTCTCTTGCTACTACATCAAAGACTTGTTCAAATAATGCCGGATTCCAGGAGGAAGCAAAACCAATTGTCATAGGAAAACTAGTGGCTTCTGGCTTCATTAAACCATGGCAACCTTCCTCATGAAAGAGGGCAGGAATACCAAGTCTTGTTTTTTCAAGAAGATATTTCTGTATATCATTTTTGAATTTTATATCTTTGTTAATAGGAAGATTTATGGGACCAATTTGACCAATTCCATTTTTTAATATTTCCTTGAATAAGTCTTCTTTGAATGTGCTGTCTCCACTAAGTGTTTTTGAATCATCCGCATCCCAAAATCCAGTTAGTTGTGCTACCTTTTCTTCCAGTGTCATTCTTTTTATAAGATCTTCCACACGTTCCTCTATTTTTGCAGAAGCATTTTTATAAACAGGTTTTTTTTCACCTTGATTTCCATTTTCCAAAGAGGCACTAGTTAAAAAAAGTAATGTTAGAGTACTTAAACTCGTGAAAATTATCTTATATAATCCTACCTCTTTCATAAAATCAATTTTTGGTTTCCTTTATAGTGTTAAAATTACACTTAATAAAATTCTAATCAAAATTTAATTATAATTATTTTTTTTTGCACAATACTTCTAAATATTTAACTGTTTACTTGGAATTAAGGATACTTAGTGTTATATTTACAATAATTAATTTAAAGTATATGTATTTACTAGGATTTGATATTGGTAGTTCATCTGTAAAGGTCTCTTTAGTACAAGAGGAAACAGGAAAGTGTATTGGCAATGCTTTTGCTCCTAAAAAAGAGATGGAAATTATTGCGCTGCAATCAGGTTGGGCAGAACAGAAACCAGAGACTTGGTGGGAAAATCTTAAACTTGCTACTTCAGAAGTATTGTCTATTGCTAACATAAAAGCAGATGAGATTAAGGCGATTGGGATATCTTATCAAATGCATGGTTTAGTACTAGTAGATAAAGATAAAAATCTATTGCGGTCTTCTATAATATGGTGCGACAGTCGTGCAGTTGAAATTGGGAATAAAGCATTTCAGGAAATAGGACATGAAAGATGCTTTGAAAGGCTTTTAAATTCTCCTGGAAATTTTACCGCTTCAAAACTAAAGTGGGTCAAAGAAAATGAGCCCGCCATTTATGATAAAATTTATAAAATGATGTTACCAGGTGATTATATCGCCATGAAGCTTACTGGAAATATAAATACAACTAGTACAGGTCTTTCTGAATGTATTCTATGGGATTTCATAGACAATCAGCCAGCAAAATTACTATTAAATTATTATGGTATTTCAAAAGAAATTATTCCTGATTTAGTTCCTGTGTTTTCTAATCAAGGAAATCTGTCTAGGGAAGCTGCTCAGACTCTTGGATTAAGTGAAAAAACAATAGTAGCGTATCGCAGTGGAGACCAGCCAAACAATGCATTATCGTTAAATGTATTTAACCCTGGAGAGGTAGCGGCCACTGCAGGTACTTCAGGAGTAGTATATGGAGTAGCGGATAAGGTCAGCTACGATCCTCTTTCCAGAATAAATAGTTTTGCGCATATCAACCACACTAAAGAGCATAATAGGTTAGGTATTTTACTTTGTATTAATGGTACGGGTATATTGAATAGCTGGATAAAAAATAAAATGCTGGCAAGTGATCAATCGCTTACGTATCCAGATATGAATACTCTTGCAGCCAAAGCACCTATTGGCTCGAAAGGATTAGTAATGTTGCCATTTGGAAATGGTGCCGAACGTGTACTTGAAAATAAAAATATTGGAGCACATATCAACGGTATTGATTTTAACAATCATTCTCTTTCGCACTTTTTGCGTGCTGCTCAGGAAGGAATCGTTTTTGCTCTTAATTATGGTTTGGAAGTGATGAAAGAAGTAGGAGTAAAAACTGATAAAATAAGAGCAGGTGAAGCGAATATGTTTTTGAGTCCTATATTTAACAATGCATTTGCTTCTCTAACAGGAGCAGTAGTGGAACTTTATAACACAGATGGAGCTCAGGGAGCAGCCCGTGGAGCAGGATTTGGAGCAGGTACTTACAAAAACATTCACGAAGCTTTCACTGGATTGAAAGCAGTAAGAACGATAGAACCTGTTGTAGAAAAACAAGAACAATATAGAGAGGCTTATCAAAAATGGCGAGATGTATTAATGGAGAAAATTCCTAATTGATACAATTGAGTTATTCAGTATTTAAATTTCAATAATTATTAACTAGTAAAATAAATATTCAATAATCTAAATAAAAACGCGTATGACACAATTACTTGAAAAAACAAATACTACGAATATTACCCTTGGAGAAAAAGAATATTTTCCTGGTATAGGTAAAATTAAATTCGAAGGGAATGGTTCTAAAAATCCCTTAGCGTTTAAATATTATGACGAAAATAAAGTGGTAGCAGGCAAAACCATGAAAGAACATTTTCGTTTTGCTGTGGCCTATTGGCATACGCTCTGTGGCACAGGAGTCGACCCTTTTGGACCAGGTACGAAAATTTTTCCATGGGCATTATCGAACGATCCAATTGTTCAGGCAAAAGAAAAAATGGATGCGGCCTTTGAATTTATTACTAAACTTGGAGTTCCGTACTATTGTTGGCATGATTTCGATATGTCTCCGGAAGGAACTTCTTTGTCCGAGTCGGAAAAAAATCTTAGGTCAATGGTTGATTATGCGAAACAAAAACAAAATGCTTCTGGCGTAAAACTTCTTTGGGGAACAGCTAATTTGTTTTCTAATCCACGGTATATGAACGGAGCTTCTACGAATCCAGATTTTTCAGTTGTAGCTTATGCTGGAGCACAAGTAAAAAATGCCATAGATGCCACCATCGAATTGGGGGGAGAAAACTACGTATTTTGGGGCGGTAGAGAAGGTTATATGTCTTTGCTGAATACCAATATGAAAAAAGAGTTGGATCACATGGGCAGATTTTTGTCTATGGTTAGAGACTATGCCAGAAAGCAGGGTTTTAAAGGAAATTTTCTTATTGAACCAAAACCAATGGAACCCTCTAAACATCAGTACGATTTTGACTGTGCTACAGTAATCGGATTTCTTCGTCAACATAATTTATTAAATGATTTCAAACTAAATTTAGAGGTCAATCATGCTACACTTGCACTACATACTTTCTCGCACGAACTTCAAGTAGCGGTTGATGCAGGTCTTCTTGGATCCATTGATGCCAATAGAGGAGACTATCAGAATGGATGGGATACGGATCAATTTCCAAACAATTTATATGAAATAACAGAAGCAATGCTGGTGATTTTGGAAGGTGGAGGAATAAAAGGAGGTGGAGTAAATTTTGATGCTAAAACCAGAAGAAACTCTACTGATTTGAGCGATATATTTATTGCACATATTGGAGGGATGGATATTTTTGCTCGTTCTCTTATGGTGGCTAATGATATTTTAGAAAATTCTGATTACAAAAAAATGAGAACTAATCGTTATGCTTCCTTTGATAATGGAGATGGAAAAAAATACGAAAAAGGAGAGTTAAGTTTGGAGGAACTTAGTAAGTTGGCGCAATTAAATGGAGAGCCAAAACAAACTAGTGGTAAACAAGAATTGTTTGAGAATATAATTAATCAGCATATTTAATTTTTTTTAGTTTAATTCCAGAATAGTACCATGAATATAGTAAGTTCGTGGTACTATTCTGTTTTTAGAATACAATGATCTTATTTATTATAATTTGATAAATTATGTTTAAAGTAGAAGAAAAACCTTTTGGTAAATATAAAATGTATTACTTAAAAAATACTGCAAATGGCGAATTTGTGAGTGTTGTGCCTGCATTTGGCGCAGTTTTAAACCAAGTAGCTCTAAGTAAAGACGAAAAAGTGTATGAATTGCTAGACGGTTCTACAAGTTATGAAGAGTTAATTACAGAAGGAAGAAATAAATTTAAAGGGAGTAAATTATTTCCTTTTCCCAACCGCATTCTTGATGGTCAATATAGTTTTGAAAATAATATTTATAATATTCCAATCAATTTTCTCAAAGAAAAACACGCTATTCATGGATTAGTGCTCGATAGTAATTTTGAGGTTATGCAGAAATTATCTTCTTTGGAAAAAGCACAAATCATCTTAAGATATCAAACATCAGGAATGGAAAAAGGATATCCTTTTAAAATAAAGATAACAATAGAATATTGTTTAAGTAAAAATGGATTCACTTGTATCACATCTGTTGAAAATATGGATACAAAAAATATTCCAGTAGGCGATGGATGGCATCCTTATTTTAAAACAAATTCAAAAATTGATGATTGTCTTCTTACGCTTCCTGTAGAGTATTCGTATGAAGTGGATAGTAGAATGATTCCAACAGGGAAAACCATAAAAGAAACAGTTTTTATAAATCCAACCAAAATTTCGGATACAAAATTTGACACTTGTTATAAATTAGCTAAAACAGGAAATCCAAGACTTTATACTAAAATTGAGGATCCCAGTCATAATCTCTCGCTGCTAATATGGCAAAGTACAGGAGAAGGGAATTATAATTATCTTCAAGTATACACTCCTCCAAACCGCCAGAGCATTGCTATCGAACCGATGACTTGTTTGGCAAATGCTTATAATAATGGAGAAGGCTTGATCGTCTTGAAACCTAGCGAAAAGAGAAATTTTTCATTTGGAATAATATTAGAATAAACTTCAAAAGACTTTTTATTTATGGTTTTACCTTACTACTTTTTCCATTCCACTATTCATTTGAATCCGTTACTGTATAAGGGTAATCTATCAAACACTATATTATTACATTTACTGCCAAGCCAAGCTCTAAAAGCAACAGGCATCTTTTGAATATTATTCCAAAGTAAGTTCCTATTTATAAGATTATTTAAAGATAATATATTTTTTATTTATGAGCATAAAACGACTTAGCCATTTTACAACAAATTGTTAATATTAAGTAAAGTAATTAATTATAATAATAAATGGTATTTTTTATTGTTTACTAAACGTTTATTATTTATGTTAATATATTGAATATCAATTTATTTAATATTTAAAATGCTTTAAAATGTTTGGTTTTTAATATTTAAAAATTAATATTTGTATTAAATACACTAAGTAAATTAAAACGCTACTACTATGAAAAAAATAATATTCACTTTAATGACATTTATAAGTATTTCTGTAACTAATGCACAGTTTACAATCAATTCGACCTCTGTATCCTTTGTAGGAAATGAAGTTCCTTCAGCAACTAGTAACGGTACATTTTATTCTTACCAACCTAACTCTGGTTTTTGTGATAATGCTTGTAGTGTACCTCTAACTTCTTGTACTATAGGGGGCTGGGATCCAAATGTGCAATCTGGATCCTCTCAGACTACTCCTGTCAATGGAGTAGTTTTCTGGGGAGGAAATCTTCGTTCTATATACACCAATTCTAATTCAGCTTGTGTTATCAAAAAACCTAATTTTGGTTTTTATACAGGCCGTTTTTCTGGTGGAGCTTCCTCGGGTACTGCATTGGATTTATCTTCTTCTATCAATAATAAGATTCAATTTACTTATATATCTAATACCTCTTTGATTATTGAATTACAATTATGGAATCCTGCTAATTATGTCGATAAATTATCAGATGCCACAATTGCTTTGACAGGAGATGGAATTGAACATACTGTTACTTATAATTTTTCCTCGAATTGGATTGATACAGTTAAAATTAAAAATGATATAAAACAAGTTGCGTTTACTATTCCTCAAACCACCAATACTTCTTCTACTACAGAATTCGTATTGAGTAATATTACGTTGGGAAGTTCCGTGACAACAGGAGTTTATATTGCTTCAGATCAAGTAAGTCAGAATTTTTTATTTCCAAATCCAACATCAGAAATAATTAATCTGGAAATGGAGCTGAAATTAGCTTCAGATATACGAGTGTTAATTTCTGACATCACAGGAAAAGTGATGAAAACAATCGCGGCTAACGATGTCATTAATTTTAGTCATACCATTGATGTATCAGAATATACTCAGGGGTTATACGTGGTTGGATATTATCTTAATGGAATTCCTGTAGATAATAAATTATTAATGATAAGATAATTCAGAATACAATAGAGGAGTCTACTAAATAAAAATTTCTCTACTTATTAATATACTTATATCCTGTTCAAGTTCTCTTTTTAGCTACTAAAAGAATAGTCTAAACACTTAGTTAAAGAAAATTTATTATGCTAAAAAAAATGCACTATTTTAATATTTACTTTGATAATTTTAATATAAAAGGTACTAAAATAACCTATTTTTTCTTAAGCTATACATTATTTTTGATCAATCCTTTTGGAACATTTGGGCAATGCGCTAAATATGAGCCACCTGATGGAAACATCCTGCTTGTTGTAGGACAGGATTTAAATGCGACTGGTAAGTCGATCTATGGAACTGGATATTCTGACGATGTCCAATTAGGTGCGGTGCCACCAGCTGGTGTTACGACTTATAGCAGTACTTCACTTGCTGTGGGACAAGGAATCACATCAATGATTGATTATGGGGCAGGCCCTTTATATGCAGATCTATATACCAAGACTTCTTATTATAATAATACTGCCATTGTAGTTGGATTATATATGGTAAACGATTTAAATAATGTGACAAGTGGTGCAAGAGATGCTAACTTGGATGCTTTGGGAAATTGGATAAAAAGTGTCAGCCCTCGTCCGGTTTTTCTGCGCATTGGGTATGAATTCGATTACCAATATGGTTGTTGCCCTTCTCAATATATTCAGGCTTGGCAATATATTGTAAATCGATTTAGGACTATTTTAAATGTGACGAATGTAGCGTTTGTTTGGCAAGCTTCATCTGGGAGTGGAGGGCAATCTTATCTTCTGCAATGGTATCCTGGTGATAGTTATGTAGATTGGATGGCTTATTCTCATTTTTTTTATAACAGTGGCACACTTAGTCAATCATTACTTGATTTGGCTAGATTAAAAAGAAAGCCAGTAATGATTGCAGAATCAACGCCTCAGGGATACTATTTAAATACATCATCAGGAGCTTTAAATGCTTGGACTAATTATTTCGCTCCTTTATTCACTCACCTAAATACAAATTCAGATATCATAAAAGCTTTTTGCTATATCAATCAGGATTGGGACGCGCAATCCCAATGGGCTGGCCAGGGCTGGGGGGACTCGAAAATACAGGATAATGGAGATGGACAAATAAAAACCAACTGGTTGACAGCAACTAATCAATCGTATTTTGTACACGGTACTTCCACATTATTTAATATGTTAATTAATAATACACCTCAACCATTTTTTGGGACTTCCGCAACTATACCAGGAATTATACAAGCCGAAGATTTTGATATTGGATGTGAAGGTTCTTCTTATTATGATAGTTCTCCTAGAAATTTTGGAAGCTCCAATTACCGTTATGGGTATAGCGTAGATTTAGGTCCTACGGCTGATGCAAGTGGAAATGCTGATATAGCATGGATCGCTACAGGTGAATGGCTTGATTATACAGTAAACGTAGCAACATCAGGCCAATATAATTTTATGTTTAGAGTTTCCTCTCCTAATAATGGAAATACCTTTCATATAGAGCAAAATGGTGTAAACGTTTCAGGAGCTGTTGTAGTGCCGAGTACAGGAAGCTGGGGAACTTATACCAATATGCTTGTGAATAATATAAATCTAAATTCAGGTACTAATGTATTAAGAATTTATTTTGATAATATACCAGGTTCTGGTTTTAATCTTAATTATTTTTCAACTAGTTCTCCTTTACCTGTTGATTTTTTGAATTTTACTGTAAAAAGAACGGATAAAAATGATTTACAACTTCAATGGACCACAGCTTCAGAGTTTAATAATAAATTATTTGAAATAGAAAGATCCTACCAAAGCACTGATTTTTTTGATAAGATAGGCGAAGTAGCCTCAATAGGCAATTCTAGTAGTGGCTCAATATATACATTTATTGACAAGCCCGATAAGGAAGGAGTTTATTATTATAGAATAAGACAGATAGACTTGAATGGTTTATATTCCTATAGCGAAGTGCTTTCAGTCGTATTTGTTAACCAAGCATTAATAAGAGTTTTCCCAAATCCATTTGTGAATGAGGTAGTAGTTCAAATAAATGGAATTCAAACCAGTGCTAAAATAGTAGTTATGGATCTGGTAGGGAAAATAGTTTATCAGGGTGTTTTTTCTGACTATGAATCAACAATTGGTAGTTTCTTAAATCCCGGCATATACATTATCACAATAGAGTATAACGATGAGATAAAAATTATACATGTAGAAAAGATTAATCATTAAACGGTTAAATTATGATGAACTATAAGATCCTTTTTATAATTTCATTTACAGCAATATATACAAGCGTGATTGCTCAGCAGGTTTTTCCTGGTGGTACAGTAGGAGTGGGCGGCAGTTATAATCTTACTTTCCCGAGTGGCACATGTTTTATTCCAAATAGACCTATCGGTAATAATAATACTTCTGCTATCACCAAAGGCCCTTCTTACCAAGGTTCATTTCAAACTCATCAGTGGTGGAATTATGCCTTATGGAATGTTTCTTATTTGAGTACAACTCAGAATAGTCCAGGTGTCATGCATCCTCACCCTTTTATTTTAGAGGCAGATTCCGACGGATTAGCTTTGAGGTACCGTAATCAAAACTATCAGGCGGCAACCTTGAGTTCAAATTATTTCACAGCAGACATAGATTTGAAAGTTGGACTTTATGGTAGAACTACTTCCCAAACACAAGTAGAAGATTATGGCCACTGGCACGTAAAAATGGTACAGCAAACTGGAGATAGTAACAATTTGTATATGACGGCAGCGGCAGGTTCTCCCTATGTATTTTTTGACTTGCAAGGAATTGCTATACCTGTTATCACAGGTGGCAATATGAAAATTTTTGCTACTACTTCTAATTCAATTGGAATAATTTCTAACACCAATTCATTTTCTTACCCTGACAAATATTTTGCTTTGATAATGCCACCAGGCTCTAAAATAAGCATAGGAGGAGGTTTATATGTTTCACCAAATTCAGTTGCAGCTAATACCTCTGCCTCGAATATCAGAATTGCATTACCTATCGGTAGTAATTTTTTTTCAGTAGGATTATTACCTACTAATACAATTGCTGCCTTAAATTTATTAACTACTTATGGCTTGAATTTTATTACGGGTACAGATTTTTCCTATGCTTATAACGAAGCTACTTCAGCGGTATCCAGTAAATTTACTTATACGACTATTGCCAAGGATGGCACTGCAAACGAAGGGACACTATTTGCCTTATATAGACATCAGTATTTATATTCACCTGAAGCATCAACTTCTATAAATACAGGATATACTTATTTGTCTCCACGCGGTAATATGCAGTTGCTAAGTGGCAATGTTTTTACTACTCAAATGACGTATTATGGATTGCTTCCTATGTTGTCTAAAGCAAGTAAAGCGGATACCGTTAAATTATATAATTTGTGTGTTGATTTTGCGGCTAGTTTACAAATTACTATGCCTTCTACTCTGAATTACGATATGTATAATACCTTCATTGCTATTTCGCAAGCAGGTCGAATGGCAGAGGTAGCGAATGAGGTTGGAAATTATGTTTCACGTGATAAATGTTTAGACGCAGCAAAGTACTGGATCGAAAACTGGCTTAGTTCACCTGACGGCAAAACATGTCATGCTGTTCATTATTCACCTGTATTTAATTGGCTCACCTGTTATCCTGATGCTTTTCAAGCAGACATTGGTATTCATGATTCACATTTTATGTATGGATATCTTATACATGGAGCTGCAACAGTGGCTCGTTTTGAAAAGCGAAGATTCGGAAATCTTAATTGGGTAAATACATGGAAACCTATGATAGACTTAATGGTTCGAAATATTGATGATTGGAATAAGAACTGTATTTCCTCTGCTAATGATGGGAACAATCCTTGTTTCCCTTTCCTTCGCTATTTTGATCCGTATGATGGACACTCTTGGGCATTGAATTACACTGAAAGTCAGGAATCTGTTGCTGAAGCAGTTCAGTTTGCTGCTGCTGCAGCACTTTGGGGTGAGGTGACTGGAAATATTGCAATGCGTGACATGGGGATTATGATATTTGTAAATGAATCTGAATGCGGAAGGCAATATTGGTATGATGTAGATAATGCCAATGTAAACAAAGCTCCTTTTGCTTCCAGTTATCCCTATAATCATGCGGGTATTATTTATACATGGGGTGCTGAATATGGAACTTTTTTCGGTATACAGCCCTATCAGATTCATGGGATAACTTATTGGGCTATATCTGGAAGTTCTGTATGGATGGGGAAAAATTTAACAGGATTGCAGAGAGATTATAATGATTTTTTAAGTGCGTATGGAGGAAATGTAAGTGGTACTACTTCAGAAGGGTATTGGTCTTCAGAAATGCTTTCCGCAATGGCGTTAATAAATGCACCAGCAGCAGCTAGCTTGTTTAACAGTGCTGTGCTAAATAACGATGTAGTTTTTAATGCAAATGCGGGAATGCAGGCTTATAGAGGGATCGGCTATCAGTGGATATCTATACTAGACAGTGTTGGCCTGGTAGACGCAACGGTTCAAGCAAACACCGCATTTTTTTCCGTATTTTATAAAAATGGTTGTAGACATTACATGGTCTATAATGCTCCAAATAATCCAGGAAAGGTTGTACATTTTTCGGATGGAAAAACTTTTTTTGTTCCTGCCGATACATTGATGGTTGTGAAAGATTGTAATTTGACTGCGCTTCCTATCACTTTTTTAAATTTTGATATAAAAACAATAAGCAATGATGTGTATATATATTGGCAAACTGTACAAGAAAAAAATATACACTATTTCGTTATTGAAAAAAGTAGTGGGGACGAAATCTTTACCTCTATTGATACAATATATTCAACTATAGATGATCAATCAGCCGTTCTAAATTATTCTTATATTGATAGAAATCCAGGTGCTGGTGAATGGTATTATCGAATAAGGCAACAGACTTACGATAATCTTTATTCATATTCTTCTATCAAGTCTGTAGTTTACAATAATGTCAAAAGGTATAGTAG
>JAYTHK010000263.1:0-3512 GCA_043732665.1 Cytophagales bacterium
AAATTGGAATAGTTATGAATACAGGAATTATGATGCTGCAATTTGTAAATTTACAACCATTGATCCACTAACTGAGGGAAAATTCAGCCAAACACCTTATGCTTATGCAGCTAATAACCCTATCGTAAATATAGACTATTTAGGACTTTCAGATGTAAAGCTACAGGAAGTTTTAGTGACTGCAACTCGAATTAAAAAAGAAGAATCTAAAAAATTTAATGGCTTGAGTGATGGGTTTGGAGATATGGCAGGTGGAAAGCCTGATAATGAATACGATAGAATTTATAATAAAGATGGGACTTCTATTGTAACACAAAAAAGCGACTTTGGAGGCGATGATTTTGACATATTTAATAATGTTTATGGTAATATGGCCTCTTATGAAGGTCTAAAGAACTATTCAGAGATAATTTTTAATACATCTGGAGGTCAAAGATTAGGACCTGGGGTTTTTCAAGGCCCTCTCGCAACTGGTGGTCTTACACCTGACTATACTATTGAGATGATGTTAATGCCACTTCCGAAGATAAAATTATTTTCTGGATTTAGTAGCGCAACATCAAAAATAGGGGTTGCCGCTTCTACTGCAAGGTTGGGTGGTCGCTTAGGAAATGCAGCTACAAGAGCACAAGTAGATGCTATATCAACAATTTTAGAGAAAAGAGGTTATATTATAATTGGTGGAGGACAAAGAGGGTTCAAGGAAGAATATTTGAGACCTTTAGGTGGCGGCAGGGTTGGAGGTTCATACATAGACATAACTGCAACACATCCTAAGTACGGAACATTAAGAATTAATACGGTTGACACATACTCAAACGGACTACCGACTTTAAGAGAATTAACAAATGCAGCTAGAATTAGAACTCAAATTGGAGCTGGCGAACATTTATTATTAATACCTAAATAAAATTTTATGAAGAGTGGACTAACTATGTTTTTTATGCTTTTTGAAGATATGGAAGACATTATGAAAGATATAGAGCAGAAAGTTGGAATTAACTACTTTAAGTCAGGGTTATTTGATTCTTATGAAGAAATTGATTTATATAATTCAATATTTGACACACCTCACCCTGGTTATGTGGACTTTGGAGATTGGAATAAAATTGATATATATACAATTAATCCAAAAGATATTGAATTTAATCTGAGAGAAGTTCCTCAATTTAAAGGGGGTATTAAAATAGCTGTAGGACCTTATTTGAACCCTAAATCAATTGAATTGAAAATTGGCGGTATTTTTACAAAAAAAGAAAACGTTATTGTTGCAGGAAGAGTTGCAACAGCTTCTGATGATAATGATTCAATTGAACTCTATAAATTAATTTCTTCAAGAATAAAAAAAAAATTCAAGAGATTTGGGATGTTTTATGTTGGTGAGAAGGCTGAGGAGAAATTAAGATTAGGTTGGAGGTTAGTTACAAATGAGAAGCTAGCAACTGGATTTGATTTAACTTTAAATGGCTAATTTGCTTTTATTTTCGCTTTAAAAAATGAAACGTTTCGCTATCATATTAATAATTAGGTACATTTTCATCTATCGCAATGAAATAACTCATTTGGCGGCCGAAATTATCTGTTTTTTTAAGAGAAAATTCAAAGACTTTCAAGAAAGTAAATATTGGATACAATTAGGTTGGTACTTTAAAAGACAATAAAATAAGTTAGAAACGGCCTAGTTTTTACCCGATGGCGGAGAAGTATATGGCTTGGAATCCGTATAATTATGTGATGAGTAATCCAATTAGACTTATTGACCCAAATGGAATGGAGGTAGCTGGGAATCCAACAGCTTGGGGTACGACTTATAGCGGTTATGCAAGTGAAGATGAAAATGGTAATATATCAGGAAGCTCTGGAGGAAGTACTACAACAACGGTTATAGGACAAAAAAATGGAGTATCTTATATTATATCTCAAACTTCAACTAGAGGTACAGCTCTCAGAGGAGTAAATATTACAATTGGTAATGAGCCAATAAAAGATGCTAATGGCAATATAGTTTATGGATATGTAAATGGTCAAGATCATGGTACTACTAATCCAACTACATATTATTCAGTCCCTTTTTATGAAATGACTGTTAGTGGTACTGACAATGCAGGTAATCAAATTTCTCAAACTTACGCTGTTATTAGAGTGGGTGTTAAGGATGGCAAAGCAGCTTACTTTAAACAAAGTGGAGATATTAAAGTTAGGGGTTGGAGCGATTATTTAAATGGATCAATTCAACTTGATATAGAAGGAAAAACTGGGGAATATCCTTATTTTATACATGCTGGACAAACAAATACTACTGAAAGTGTAGGAGTTATGATGGCAAACAAGGGTTGTATTTCTCTTTGTATTTTAAGCGGACAGTTAGATCGCGCTGTAAAGGAAAGATCACAGGCTATTTCAAATTTTAGAGGACCTTATACTGGACAGAAAGGTGAGGCAGCGGGTTCACCTACTAATTTAGGAGGTATTTTACAAATGTTATCTGGTACTAGTGTCCCTTCTGAAATGGTTAAAAACCTTCAAATTTATGCTGAACCACTAAATAATATTCCAACACCTATTAAATTTGTAAGAAGATGAATAAAATATCTTTTAAAGCTTTCTACTTTATTTTATTTTATTTTATTAGCAATCATTGCTTCGGAAATAGCTTTATTGTTAATGACTCATTAAAGATTGATACAATAATAACTGATATAAACTTCCATATTGGAAAACCATTATTGATTAAAATTTTACGTGAAATTGAAAATAGTGATTATCGGCAATTTGGTAATGACTCTAAAATTTCAAATATTATTATATCTTGGAACAAGTTTATGGAAACAAATATTTTTGACAATGCTAAAGTAGTAGTTGGAACTTTTTATGAGAATACAAAAACAGACACTAAATTAGAATTTTTTGAAACTAACTATATCGGTATTTTTGAACTATTCTTTGAAAATCATAATACAGCTAATAAGGTTTACAATTTTTTTGACAAAGTTAAGAAGAAAGGCATGATTGGGTATAATTTATTAGGTTTCAATGGATTTGTAATTCATTATAAAGATAAGCTCTTTGTTGTAGAAGGAATGGATATTAATAGGAGTCATTATGATACTATTGAAAATTCTTTAAAAAAGAATCTAGGGTCAAAAATTAAGGTTAAATATATTTTTAGGTAGTATTCCTGCTCGCACAGTATGTTTAAAAACGCTCGCGCTTGTTCGAGTCTTAGCTTTTAGCTGCGCAGCGGCTAAAAGCGAGACTCGAACGGGCTATTTTCGGGTCTCCGACCCGTTCTAACAACTTGCAAATTAATATTTTACGCGTTGAGAGAAAGGGGTCGGAGACCCCAGCATACAAAGATTCAGTTTGAAAACTGAATCAAGCGTCTGCGTTTTTAGAAGATGGTGCGAGAGCGGTGCGGGGAAATAAAAGCTGCAGCACTTCTGAATCCTAATATGGATAAAACTACTCAGGTAGATAATATTGCACATGAATTATTTCATGGTTATCAAAGA
>JAYTHK010000264.1:0-11305 GCA_043732665.1 Cytophagales bacterium
GAAAAATTCTTGCTACCTGCCTTTCTACGAAACGGGAATGTGTAAATATACAAGCGATAAAAAAGACGACGGCGTTTCGGATATGAAAAAACATTGTGAGATATATCCAAAAGACGATATGACCATTTACACCTGCGGACGTTTTTTGTACGATCTGCAAAAAGACGACGAAGCCTTTATCTATGCTGAGAAAGCAATTACACTCAATCAGACGACGCCTGAATATTACATGCTACGAGCTTATGTGAATCAGGTAAAGAAAAATTTTAATGCCGCTATTGCAGATTACTCACAAGCCATCACGCTAGGCGGAAACAGTAAAGGCGAAGCCTATTATAAAAGAGGTATTTGCAGAGCGGAAAAATACGCTGTATCAAAAAACGCGACGGATAAAACTTCTTTTTGCGCAGACATGGAATCAGCCGATGCGCAGGGAATCAAAGAAGCAGCCCAGTATCTAAGGGAATTATGTGATTAATTAGTTAACGCTTATTGTTAAGCACACGCAACATAAATATTACGCCACATTGAGGAACAACATTAATGTTGTTCCTCAAAAAATTACCTGACTTTATAGTATGAAAAAATATTTATTTACTTTATTAATTGCGCTCACTGCTTTTATTGTCCATAGCCAAGATTATAAAACGCTCAAGGCTAAAGTGCAGGAACTGGAAAATGCCCGTGACTATACCAATGCCATTGTCTATGCTGAAAAAGCCGCAAAGCAGGCAGAAGCAGAATACGGGGCTGATAATTTCCGCTATGGAAATGCCTTGCAGAAGCTGGCCGAAATATACAGAAGCGCTGGCATGTTTCCCCAGGCAGAACAGACCTTCATAAAAGTAATGGAGATTGACAAAACGAAATTCGGAGAAACGGAAATGGTATATGCCGAAGATCTGAACCGCCTCGGAAGATTGTATGTCGACATGACTTTTTACGAAAAGGCAGCGCCTCTTTTTGTTCAGGCGGCAGAAATTTACAAAGTAAAGCTAGGGGCGAATTCTAATATGTACGCTACTTCTTTATGCAATCTGGCAGGCGCTCATTATCAGCTGGGGAAATATACCGATGCGGATCTTGAGTTTTCAAAATCGATAGAAATATATAAAGCACTCAACGAACTTACCGAAAGTTATTCCAATGCGCTGAACGGCTTAGCCACACTTTATAGCCGAATGATAAGGTTGGAAGAATCGGAAAAATTATTTATCGCTTCTCTGGAAATTATTAAAAAGCTGAAAGGAGAAAATTCCTACGACTATGGATTTGTATTGGGCAACCTAGCTTATCTGTATAACGATATGGGAAGACATTTTGATTCGGATGAAAATTATACCAAGGCACTGAAGATTATGGAACCTTACGGAACCAGTACATTGGAATACGGACATCTTATCTATGGTATGGGCGTTAACTACACGGATATCGGCTACTACGGCGAAGCAGAAAATAGGCTGAAAAAATCGCTCTCGATTACAAAGAAAATACAGGGTGATCAATCTTCCACCTACGGTACTGGTCTGAATGGGCTTGCCAATTTATACGCGGACATAGGCAATTACCAAGATGCGGAAATATTGTATAAACAGGCGATCGGGATCACGGAAAAAACTTTAAGTAAAAAACATTTGTACTACGCAATTACCAGGGAAAATCTAGCCACGCTTTACAATGAGCTTGGAAGGACTCAACAAGCATTGGAAATCTTTCAGCAAAACCTGGAAATTATTAAAAATATTTTCGGAGAAGAACATCCTGAATACGCCACTACCCTATCTAACATAGGAAATACACAGGCATTGCTTTTTCAGTTTGACCTTGCAAGAAAATCACTGGAAAGAGCCCGCACGATCCAGGAAAAAATACTGGGGAAAAAACATCCTGCATATATCAAAACCATTATGATATATGCAGGAGTCTTATCCCTTACTAAAAATTATACCGAGGCCATCACTTACTATAACGATGCCATACAAAGTCTGGAATCAGAGCCCAAGCAGAATGTCAATCTCCTTTCCCTTAAACTGGAAAGAGCAGTCCTGTACTATATGACCGACAAATTTGATCTGGCAGAAAAAGAGTATGTAGAAACAATCGGGCTAGTAAAACAAAAACTAGGTAACTATCATACCCTGTACAACCTCACGTTGATGAATCTTGGCGCCCAGTATTACAATTTAAAGAACGATAAAAAAGCCGGAGAAATACTGAAACAAATGGCCGATAATTTTATCGTACAGATTGAACAGAATTTTCCTGCAATGAGTGAAGAAGAAAAAAATTCTTTCACGCGCTTTATCAAACGCTATTTTGAAATTTATGATAATTACGCGGTGCGAGCTGGGCAAAGCGTTCCGGGCGTTTTAGGTGAAATGTATAACTACCATATTTTCATCAAAGGCTTGCTGGTCAATTCCAGTTTAAAAGTACGCAACCGAATCCTGAACAGTAATAATCCTGAATTAATTTCTCTTTATCAGAATTGGCTGAAGAAAAAAGAGGAAGTAGCCCGCTACCAAAAGCTTCCACCAGATGAATTGCAAAAACTTAGAATTAATCTGACCGATCTGGAAACAGAAGCAAATGCCCTAGAAAAAGAAGTTTCTCTAAAATCTGAACTGTTCAAGAAAAATAATGAGAAAGTAAAATATTCCTGGCAAGACATAAAAGGCAAACTAAAAGCAGGAGAAGCGGCGATTGAAATTATACAATATAAAAAACATAACAAGACTCTGAGCGATTCTTCTGTTTACGCAGCCCTGATTATCAAACATGGCGCATCTTCTCCCGAAGTTGTAGTGCTGAACAATGGGACAGAGCTTGAAAGCCGATACCTAAAATATTACAAAAACATGATCATTTTCAATACCGGTGATTCTTTTCAAAAAGATGAAGTATCGTATGAAAAATTCTGGCTCCCGATTTCAAAAAAGATAAAGGGAATTAAAAAGATTTATTTTGCTCCGGACGGAGTATACCATTCTATTAATCTTAATACTTTATACGATACTACTTCTAAAAAGTATCTAATGGATTTATTGGAAATCCACCAGCTCAGCAATACCAGTGAACTCATGCTCCATTCTGATACTAAAAAAAATCCGAAGAACGATGCAAAATTATTTGGTTTCCCACAATACGATCTTCCTTATAATAATGAGCAGCCAGTTAAAAAAGAAGAAGAGGTTAAGAAGGAAATAAATATTTCCAATCCAACGATTAGAGGAAGCCTTTCTGCAGAGATAGTGCAGCTTCCCGGAACAAAAAAGGAAGTTGAGCAGATTAAGGTTCTACTTGAAAAAGCAAAATGGAATGTAAAGAGTTTTGTGAGTGCCTATGCATTGGAAGAAGAGATAAAAAACTTAAACAGTCCTACGGTACTCCATGTTGCAACGCATGGTTTTTTTGAGCCCAATCTTCCTGGTGAAAATTCACAAAATTCTTCTATTCCCAAAAAATCTTCTCAGCAGCTCTTTCGTTCGGGAATATTATTGGCAAGAGCTTCCGTAAGTTTAAACAAAAAACTAAACCTAGAACCAACTCCTTTTCATGTGGAAGATGGAATTTTAACCGCTTACGAGGCAATGAATCTAAATCTTGATAACACCAACCTTGTTATTCTCTCTGCTTGCGAAACAGGTCTCGGCGATATACAAAACGGGGAGGGTGTATATGGGTTACAGCGTGCTTTTAAAGTAGCCGGAGCACAATCCATCATTATGAGCTTATGGAAAGTAAACGATGAAGCTACTCAGAAATTGATGGTTGCTTTTTATGAGAACTGGATAAAGACCGGTGATAAAAGAGAAGCGTTTCGTTTAGCACAAAAATCCCTGAAAGAACAATTTCCTGAACCCTACAAGTGGGGAGCTTTTGTGATGATTGGAGAATAATAGATTAATTCCTAAATAATAACGAACATAAAAAAGCTCTCGGAATTTCTGGGAGCTTTTTTTTGTTCGTTATTAGAATATTGTGTTACTCTAATTTAAGTTTCCCGAACCATATATATTTCCCAGGTTTATCACTACCGAAAAATACAAGTGCGTTGTCGTCTGCTACTGGTAAATAAGGAAATTTGTTATCAAGATAGAATGCTTTTTTATCTACTTTTCCAAGCGTTACAAAATCACCTATGGTACCGGCAGCTACGTTAATCTTGGCTACTCTTGGATAGAGTAAAAGCTTCGTTATTCCATTAGCACCTTCTTTTAAACCATCAATTTCAGTAATAATCCAATAGATATCCTGATGGTTGCTTCCTTCTACCAAAAACTGAGGCGCGCCATTTGACAGTGCAGCAGCATTAGTTTCTTTGGTATCCACTCCATATTGAGATTTTAAAACACCTTTTGAATCGAAATGAAATCCAATGACATCGCGGTATTTTATTCCTTTATCGCCAGTATCAAAGTTTTGTCCATATATAAAGAAATCATCACTACTCCCTACTGCGTAGCCTTTTATGTCAAATTTCTTTCCTTCATAATTTGGCGATTTTTTCTGTGACGGAGGTGTTTTGATTTTAGATTCTATTTCATCCAGGTTGGCTGAAGTGATATATTGTAATTTGCCATCTTTTATTTTCATAAGCTGAATGGCTTTGAATTTAGTTATGGCCCAGCTTTCATTATAATATTTATCTTTCCCTTCTGCTGATGGACCAAATACATACACGGTATTGTCTGAGCCCACCGGTACAATTTCATCAATTTTCCAATAGGTAGCGGGAGAAGTAAACGTTACTCTATCTACCAACTCGCCATTTTCATTTACTTTTACATAAGTGTAAGCATTCTTATTTGGATCGGCTACTTTGTTATACCCTGAACCGCCTATAGGAGCGAAGACCAGCATCATACCGCCAATACCTGTATTTTCATTGTCACCTTCGTACATTTTCGGAATAGATCTTTTGATAGCTAAAGCCTGAACATAATCGAATTTAAAATTAGTTTCTTTTACTTTATCAAAATCTTTATTGAATTTTAATAAAGCGAATTCGCGTCCTTGTTTAGCAGGATCTCCTTTTTCTTTTAGGCCTACCAGAACCAATATATCTCCCGTTACATCATCTTCTTCATGACCGTAATAAAAATATTTATTACCCTCGTCGTTTTTAGGTTTTATTTTTTCCAGTATTTCTACTTTTTTATTGTACCCACCAAAAAACCAATCATAGGTATACGATATTCTTTTTTTCTTAAGAACCAATGTACCTACAAGATTTCCAGAAACAGATATCGCTTCTACTGCATATTGATCTCCTTTAAAATTGAACCAAGAAAATTTCAATTTTGCTTTTTCAAACTCAATTTCATCATCAGTTTTACTAAGAAAGTTAAAATTTTTATCGAATTTATATACTTCAAATTTTGCCTTTCTATCAGTAGTTTTGGTAACGTAGGTGAGTGAGTATACTTTTGTGGCGGCATCGTACTCTACCTTACCTAGATAACCTCTTTTAGATTTTCCTGTGATTTCATAAGTTTTTTCGATGTCTAATTTCTGAGCAGCGGCCTCATAAAATAAATGGCTTACAAATAATGCCATCATTAACAAATAGATTTTTTTCATAGGTTTTTAATAAGGTAAAATTATGTGAACTGTATTAAATAAATTAATGACAATTCTAATTAATAAGAAACAGAAATGCCATAATTATAAAGGTAGACTCTTTTAAAATAGAATAAAAACTCTTTCTATTTTTTTTTAGGATTTTAAAGGCAGGAGCATTTCTACGATGGAGATACAGTAAAGCGTTTCTAACAAGAAAGATTTAAAAATTAGGGTAAACGCAAGTTTTTTTTAATTCGGCATCCCTTACTAAAACTGAAATTAGTCGCAAAACGAATTTTAGATAAAAAAAAATTGCAATACGTCTGTGATTTTTTTCTTTATACAAATTGGACTCAACCTCTCATCAGTTGAGTCCAATTTTGAAAACAGTTTTTGTCATTTAAAATATTGATGGCTTTCTTTAGAATTGTTTCAAATAACAAAAATCAAAAAATCAACTATCTAATAATTAATAAATTTGGTATAAAAAAAGTTCGATAATATGACCCTCCAGTCTATACATAAGCCAAAAGCCTGCAATGCAGACCTTTCCTATTTTAAGGAGATTTTATTTTACAATAATTTATTGAATATTAAGTAAATAAAGGTTCGATTTCTCGTTCACTATTACTAAAAGTATATACTTTATTTAACATTATTGTCGTTAATTTTCTAGCTTTTATACTTCTTTCCAATAAGGTGCAGAAAGGAAATAACCAGACATATAATTATTTTAAGAACTAAGAATGAACTACTATTTTTTAATTGTTCTTGTCTTTTATACAAAACTCATTAGAGTGCACCAAGTGGTCAAAAATTTCTGGCCAAAATTAATATAGAATTCCAATTTAAATTAGGCTCAGGCTCAGGCGCATCCAGTTAAATTACCATTATACCTAATAAAAGATTTAAAACCATTAATAAATTTCTTAAATTGTAGATTCATAAAATTCCTAAAATTGATATTTATTGTAAAATGAAAAAAAACAAAGTCTTATTAATAGGATTGGATGCGGCGGACTGGTCAATTATAAATCCTTTGATAGAAGCGGGAATGATGCCTGCCTTTAAAAAATTAAAAGAGCAAGGCATAAGCGGATCAATCGAAACCCTTTCTCCTGCCTTCTCTCCTATGCTATGGACTTCTATTGCTACAGGGAAAACAGCAGACAAACACGGCATCCTGGGCTTTATAGAGCCTGAATCCAATGGTGCCGGGATACGTCCTGTAAGCAGTACTTCCCGTAAATGCAGAGCTCTCTGGAACATATTGAATAGTCAAGGGTATAAAACCAACGTAATAGGTTGGTGGCCCAGCCATCCGGCTGAACCTGTAAGCGGGGTGATGGTTTCTAATCAGTTTCAGAAAGCAACCGGAAAATTGGAAGAACCATGGCTTGTAAAATCAGGAACTATTTCTGGTATAGAAGCTGAAAAACTGGAAGCCTTGCGTGTGCACCCTGAACAGATTTTAGCGGATTCGGTGCAGGTATTTGTTCCTGAACTTCAATCCATCGATCAGGAAAAAGACAATCGGTTAAGTGTGATCCGCACTCTCACGGCAGAAACGTTTACGATACGGAATACTGCTCTATGGCTGATGGACAATACTTCTTGGGATTTCATGGCTGTTTATTTCAACGAATTAGATCAATTTTCTCATCATTTTATGAAATTTCATCCTCCGCAGATGAAAGGAATGTCAGACGATCTATTCAAAACTTATTACAATGTCATCACGGCAACCTATACTTTGTACGATGCGATCGTTTACGATCTTCTTGAGAAAGCCGGAGACGAGGCTACGGTGGTTTTGCTTTCTGATCACGGCTTTCATTCCGGAGAAAAGAGATTGAAAAACATCCCAGAATTTGAAGCAGGAATAGCCCTCGAACACAGTAAATATGGAGTGCTATGTATTAAAGGACCTGCTATCCAAAAAAACAAGACCATTGCTAATACAACTTTATTGGACATTGCTCCTACTATTTTATCTTCTTTATCATTGCCCATTGGTAAAGACATGGACGGCAAAGTACTGACGGAAATATTTAAAACCCTTCCAGAATTAAAATACATAGAAAGTTGGGAAACGAAAGAAGGAAATTTCGGAGAACATGATAAATCAGTTAGGAAAGATACCTTCAGTGAACATGAAGCAATGAATCAATTGATCGAACTTGGATACATTGAAAAACTGGAAGATTCCCTGGAAGAACAATTACAGAAAATAACCAACGAAACTCAATACAATCTTTCCATAGTGCTGGCTGGAAAAGGAAAAACGAATGAAGCCCTTGAAATTCTAGAAAAACTTTATGAAGAAGACATGGTGGATCTTCGGTATAACCTTGACCTTATAAAATTTCATACGTTTATGGGTAATACCGAAAGAGCAAGAACTGTTTGGACTAATTTTAAAAAATTTGACATCAGTCGTCTGCCCAATTTTGATTATCTAGAAGGAAAAATTTTCTTGGGCGAAAGGAAAAAAGAAGAAGCATTAAAATGTTTTGAGAAAGCCCTGACTACCTCTCCTGGTTTCAAAGATTTGTTGCTTGACTTAGGCTTTCTTTATAACCGGTTGCAAAAATACAAAGAAGCAGAAAAAACGTTTCAGAAATTAATTGCGATAGACGCTTCTATTCCGGAAGCGCACCATGGACTGTCCATTCTATACAATAGAACTGGTCAATACGAAGAAGCGGTTGACAGCGCGTTGAGTGCGATTAAACTGAGGAGCGATTATGCGCCAGTACATTATCATCTTGGCGAAGCCTTTTACAGGTTGGAGGAATACGAGGTATCGGCGCAAGCACTTGAAATTTGTTTGAAACTGAGTCCAGGTATTACCAGGGCAAGAAATCTGTTGCTTACTATTTATCAAAAGTTTTTACCTGACCACGAAAAGTACACACAACACTATCCCATATTCCAAAAAACAAGAAAAGGAGAAATCATCATCGTATCAGGGTTACCACGATCAGGTACTTCTATGATGATGCAATTATTGCAGGCAGGAGGCATGGAAGTATTGACGGACGATAGTGTGCTGCCAGACGAGAGCAACCCGAGAGGATATTTTGAATATGCTCCTGTCAAAAATACCCGAAAAGATAATGAATGGATGGAAAACGCCTCCGGGAAGGCAGTGAAAGTGGTTGCGCAACTTCTTCCAGCCTTACGTATGCAATATAATCTCAAAATTATTTTCATGGAAAGGGATGTGAAAGAAGTAATTATTTCTCAGAATAAAATGCTCGCTTCTAAAAATAAAACTATTAATAATTCAGTGAATTTTGACATGAGGCTGATGAATACATACGAGCAGCAACTTAAAGAAGTAAAGGACTGGGCGGAAACACGCAATAACATTGAGATTTTATATATGGATCATAAAAATCTTATCCATAACACCCAAGAAGCGATTAGGGTCCTTAATAATTTTCTGGGCTGGCAATTGGACGAAGATAAAATGCAGAATATTGTTTCATCAGAATTGTATAGAGTAAGAATTTAAACAACTAAACGTATGCATAACCCTTCTAAAACCAAAGCGGTGCTGGAACTAGGTGCCGTTGATATTTCAGGCATCCAGGAAGAAATAAGTCAATTGCCAGAATCTTTCTGGGACGAACAAAATGAAGGAAAGCCCAATAATTTCCAGGAATTTTATCAGACCAAACACATCGTATTTAAGTTTGTACATGATCTGAATGACTGTACAAAGTCTTATGAATTTCCGCTCTGGGAAAAATGGAAAAATAAAATTATGCCGATATTAGAACAAGCCGTAAAACCTTTTGGCTATACCAACGGTGTTTTCTCACGCATTATGCTGGCCAAGCTGACAGCGGGTAGTGACATCAAGGCTCACAAAGACGGAAACAAAGCGGCTACTTTTCCACATAAAATCCATGTTCCTATAGTGACCAATGATAAAGTAATGTTTTTTGTAAACCCTAAATCCTATCATTTTAAGGAAGGCTATGGATACGAGGTAAACAATCTGGCCGTGCATTATGTAGAAAACCAGGGCGAACAGGACAGGATTCATTTGATTTTCGAATATTTTAACCCCGATCATTTACCTGAAAATACGAGCATGCCGATGCAGGCACACAAGGACATTTAATGGAGTTGTGCCACGAGTAATTAGTTACCTACAAGAAGGAATCTATTAAAAAACAACTATTAACAGGACTCCTGGCTCTTGGCACGACTAATAAAAGCATAGAATTCATTAAGCACTAAACTTTAGGACAGAGCCAATATAAATAATGATCATTTCTCACAAACATAAATTCATTTTTGTAGCCATTCCAAAAACGGCTACACATGCGATCCGTATTGCGCTGCGTCCTCATCTTGAGGAAGAATACTTAGAACAGGTTGGGTTGTTTATTAAGAAAAAATTTCCTTACGAAACCTTGGCTTCTATTGATCATGGACATATTAAATGCACCGAAATAGAACCTGTTTTAGGGCCGGAGGCGTGGAAGGACTATTACAAATTTGCAGTAGTCCGAAACCCTTACGACCGCTTTGTTTCTTATTGCGCTTTTATGAATAAGAACAATCCTGATTTTGAAAAAAATCCTCAGACTTACATGTACCATGCATTATTAAATAAGAAAACACATAAACACATTCTTTTTACTCCCCAGTCTGAATTTATCTGCGATCAAAAGGGCAAGTTAATGGTGGATGAGGTGGGTAAATACGAACACCTACAATCCTTTGCAAACAGTATTTTGGATCATTTTGGTTTTGAGAAACAAAAGCTAGAAGTCATTAATACTTCCGTTCACAAACCTTTTGCAGAATACTATAATGAAGAATTAAAACAGATGGTATATGAATTTTACAAGAACGACTTTAATAATTACGGTTATAATTCTAAATTTTGAATTATTTTTATAATTTCACATTAAAATCCCTTAACTTTAAATAATCAAACAATCGTATATATGAAAAAAAATTACAAAGAAAAATTAAAAGTATACTCTGCTTTAGTGGGTGGTATTGTATTAGCCAGTGCAAACGAATCTGAAGCTCAGGTAGTGTATCATGATATTAGTCCTGATACAGTAGTAAATGCTGCTCATCCATCATATAGCCTAGATCTTAATAATGATGGTACTGTAGATTTTAAAATTATAAGAAGAAATAATGCTGGCAATGTTGATTTCTATACTAATTCTTATACGATGGTCACTCCAGCTTCTACCCCACATTCTGCCAAATTGTCTTTAACAGATACGGTTAGTTCTTCTAAACAGTATACCGCTTTTTGGACTATTGGCTCGGACAATAATGGTACTATAAATAGTTCTCTTCCTTGGGTAGGAGGCGAAACTGATAAATATCTTGGGGTTAGATTTAAAGACCTTAATAATATTTACTATTATGGCTGGATAAAAGTGAGTCTTGCCGCTGACTTCAGTGTTTTAACCATTAAAGATTATGCTTACGAAAGCAGCCCTGGAGCTTTAATCAAAGTAGGTGCTGTTTCTTCAGTTCCAGCAGTTACTTTGGTAACGGGAGTTGACGGAGGTAATGCTCATAATGCTTCTGACTTGAGCATAGGTTTTGCTAAAGCTTCCAGTGAAACAAATATTGCTCATTATAGAGTGTTTGTAGCACCTACTAATCCTCCTCAAGGCACCTTAGGGTTTAATCTAGATACTGCTCAAATGACAGTAATGGCTCGTTATTATGATATAGCCAAAACTGGAAG
>JAYTHK010000265.1:0-3502 GCA_043732665.1 Cytophagales bacterium
AAGTGCCAGAAATACATTTTTTTATAAAACAGAAGTTCCTTTAAAGGATTACTGTCTTATAAAAAAAATTACTTATTTAACCTCTTCTCCTTTAAATCCAGCTTTCCCTAAAGCAGTCTTAATATCATCCGAGTTTAATGTTGAAGTTTCAATTGTTAAAATCTTATTTGGATCAGTAGTGTCCATTTTCCATTTTTCTATTCCTTCCAAACCATTCAACATCGGGGTAACGCTGGCTATACAGCCACCACAATTAATATTTGTCTTGAATTTTAGCGTTTTCATATTTCATAGTGTTTAACATGTGTACTAAATTGATTTTAATTTTAACCGTAAACTGTTACTTACAACACTTACAGAACTTAATGCCATAGCGGCACCTGCAATCATAGGATTAAGTAAAAAACCATTGACTGGAAATAAAATACCTGCGGCTATTGGAATTCCAATAATATTGTAAATAAACGCCCAGAAAAGATTTTGACGAATGGTGGCTACCGTATATTTTGAAAGTTTAATTGCTTGCGAAATTTTAGAAAGGTCGGAGGATACAATAGTCATTTTTGCCACATCCATCGCTATGTCACTTCCTTTTCCCATCGCTATGCTCACATCTGCCTGTGCTAAGGCATTGCTGTCATTTATCCCATCACCTACCATCGCCACTATTTTTCCTTGTTTTTGCAATTCTTTTACAAAATCTGCTTTGTAAGAAGGCAATACTTCAGCTTTAAATTGTGTAATTCCTACTTGTTTTGCTATGGCTTTTGCAGTAAATTCATTGTCACCTGTAAGCATGTATACTTCTATTCCTAATGCATGCAATTGTTTTATGGCTTCAGCCGAAGTATTTTTAATTTTATCGGTAATAGCGATTACAGACAGTGTTTCTATTTCATTGGCAAAGAATATTACTGTTTTGGCTTCTTCCAGCCATTTAGTGGCGGCATCATTTAATCCTTTGTCAATGGAAATGTTATTTGCCTGCAATAATTTAATGTTTCCGATATAATACATTTCATCATTCACTATTGCTTTTGCACCGAAGCCTGTGATACTTTCAAAGTTGTGAACGGGTAAATAATCCATCTTACCAAAATGAAGTGTCACCGCTTCTGCTAACGGATGTTCAGACTGTTTTTCAATGGAAGCAAAAGCTGCGAGGGTACTTGTATTGTTGTTTAACCAAATCATATCTGTAATTACAGGCTTGCCTTCAGTAATGGTTCCTGTTTTATCCAATATGACTACTTTTATTTTCTTCGCTGTCTCTAGACTCTCCGCATCTTTAATTAAAATTCCATTTTCAGCGCCTTTGCCGATACCTACAATGATAGCAGTGGGCGTAGCCAGCCCTAAAGCACATGGACAGGCAATTACCAATACTGTAACCATTGCCAATAGGCCATTCGTGAAACCATTCTCTCCTCCAATCAGTATCCATACCAGCAAAGTCAGGAGTGCAATTCCGATTACAACAGGAACAAATATAGCAGCAATTTTATCAACTATTTTTTGTACAGGTACTTTGCTGCCTTGCGCTTCCTGAACCATTTTAATAATTTGGGCAAGGAAGGTATCGCTTCCTATTTTTTCTGCTACAAACTGAAAACTTCCTTTTTGATTTATAGTACCTGCAAATACGAAATCCTTTTGATTTTTTTCAATTGGCAAGGGTTCTCCACTAATCATACTTTCATCCACAAAGGAACTGCCATTAACAAGTTTACCATCTACTGCGATTTTTTCTCCTGGTTTTACAAGTAATGTATCACCTACTTTCACACTGGCTATTGGTATCTCCATTTGATGACCACCTTCGTGAATTACGGTTACTGTTTTTGGTTGTAAACCTATCAGTTTTTTAATAGCGGAAGAAGTATTTCCTTTAGCTTTTTCTTCCAGTAATTTACCTAATAGAATGAAGGCAATTACCACGGCGGCGGCTTCAAAATAGACATGCACGTGTAATCCCTTCCGATGCCAGTATTCTGGAAACAAGGTATTTAAGATGCTGAATAGATACGCAACACCTGTACTCAAAGCTACTAATGTATCCATGTTAGCAGAACCATGCTTGGTTTGTTTCCAGGCATATACAAAAAACTGCTTCCCGATGATGACAATTACAGGAGTAGCCAAAGCCCACATGATGTAATTTGCATAAGGAATATTCATGAAAAACATTCCTATGGCTACAATCGGAATAGAAAGAATAGAGGCTGCTATAGTTTTATTTCTAAGAATGCGGTAATTTTCTTTATGAAGATCTTCCAGACTATTTTTTGATTCTTCGCTTTCGTCAATCATTAAATCATAACCAACTGATTGCAATGCTACTTTAAGTTTATGAGGGTTCGTTACTGTAGGAATATATTCTATTTGTGCTGTTGTATTAGCGTAGTTTACTGCTGCGTTTATAACTCCTGGTTCATGTTCTAATATGCTTTGAGAACTGCTAGCACAAGAGGCACAGGTCATATTAAGAACAGGGAAGTCTTTTTTAACGGTAGCAACATTGTAACCTACGTCTCGAATGTCTTTAACAATGATTGTGAAATCGGGTGCTCCATTTTTAAAACTTACTATTGCTTTTCCATTATTTAAATCAACTTTGTGGGTATTTATATAAGGGTTCTTGTCTAGCGTTTTGTCTACGATAAGTGCGCAATGTTCATTATCCACATCTATAAGTGGTATTTCAAAAATGTTATTAGTGCTCTCCATACTTTGTTTTCTTATTACAAAGATATAGTATAACTAAAAAAGTATTATTATATAATCTTGGCTATAAGTTATAAATTTATTGTTAAAAAACTTAAACTTCACTTATTGGTTTTCTACCTGTACCAGTGGTTATTTTTTTAAATTCGGTAGGTGTCAAACCCGTTTCTTTTTTAAATTGATTTGATAGCGCTTGCAAGCTGCTATAGCCTAGTTGGTCAGCTATTTGTTTTACGCTCAACTCATCGTAGGTTATCAATTCCTTAATTCGCTCCATTTTTTGCAGAATTACGAAACGTTCGATAGACTTGCCTTCCACTGAAGAAAATAGAGTACTTAAATGAGTATATTCCATGTGGACTTCATCACTGATATATTGAGATAGATTTATATCCATTATAGAGAGCTTTTTTTCGCGAATACTTTCTATAATAAGAATTTTAATTTTTTCAATAATTTTCGATTTTCTATCGTCCAGTAATTCAAAACCATTTTTTTCTAAAACCGTTTTAATTTGCTGCAATTCAACGAGTGTAACAGAGGTTTTTAATTCCACTTTACCTAATTGAATATTTTTTACTCCTATTCCCAATTCTTGAAATTCATCCGATACCACTTTAATACAGCGAGGGCAAACCATGTTTTTGATATATAATGCGTTAGTTAAGTCCATATACTTAATATTTAACTTATAGAAGTAGGCGTTTACGTACCGTAGTTCAAATTTAACAATTTCAAGATAACAGGAGGTTTTCCTACCATTTTTTTTACTGTAAGG
>JAYTHK010000266.1:0-11287 GCA_043732665.1 Cytophagales bacterium
GAATTTATTTTGGCAAACGAGCATACTATTTTTTGGAAACAAAGTTTTGAGATAGGCGGTCAACGACTGATGGATCTATTTCAAAAATGCGACCCAATAAAGGAAGAGGAGATCGCCGCTCTGCAACAGTATCTTTCAGAAAAACTAGCGCCGCTTACTGCAGCGCTAAAGACATTCCCCACCGATGTTGTTATTGGTTCTGCGGGCTCTTTTGACACTTTCAGCGATGTGGATTTAAGAAGAAAAGGGTTTGATTTTTCTGTGGAAACAAAAAAAGAATATGAAATTGCACTTTCCGATTTTCACCAACTCTATCATGAAATTATAAGTAAAGAAAGAACTGCTCGCATGGAAATCCCAGGCATGATAGAATTGCGGGTAGATATGATTGTGGTAGCAGCCATACTCACACAGTATATTTTAGAGCAGTATAAGATGAAACGAATTCGTGTTTCTACTTACGCACTAAAAGAAGGCGTGTTGAGTAGAATTATGAAAGGCGAAACGATTATTGCCAACCCGTAATTTTTTTTACAAATGGCACAATGGCTTCCGACATTTTTTTATGCGTAGCATTACTTGGATGCCAGTCTTCTCCATAAGGTGCAGATTGCGGAGTCAGTTCAAAATAGTAAACAGAGGCATCTCCCTTTTCATTTGCATTTTTAACAATAGTGTTTAAAAAACTCCTCATTTTTGTCCATCTTTTTTCTCCCTCTGGCCATTGGTCGGAGAGTGCATTTCCTGCCACACATACTATTTTTGTTTGCGGGTGAATGCCTCGTAGTTTTTCAATAAAAGAAGTGTAAGCGTCGCAAAAGGCTGCTGAGTCTGGCACTCCCGAGGCAAAGTCATTCGTACCTAAATCAATAACGATTACATCCGGCACAAATTTTTGGTGGTTCCAAAAGGCGTCTGTTTTGTCTGGGTTTGCATAATCGTAAATCAAAGGTAGTGTGCCTGTTTCACTGCCTGTGTTGTTTCTGTATATACCACGTCCAGAATAAGCCGTGCAACTGTACTGTGCTTTTAGACTACGACTGGTTAAAGCACCCCATGCCGTGTAGTTGTTTTCGTTTGCAGAATGAAAGCCTGTAGTTGGGTTACCTTGTGGTGGTGCTGCAATGCTTACTTCATTTCCGTATCCAGTGGTGAGCGAATTTCCAATAAATTCTATTTTCCTTTCAGGAATATCAGTGAGTGGCATTAACTTATTATTATGGCGAAGACGGAAACCATGAAGGATAACAACTCCTACACTACTTTCGGTTCTTTTACTAATTTCAATCGTATGCTCCGTCAAATCAAGGTCTCGAGCGAGGTAATAAAGCTTTTGTTTATTGCTTGTTTTTAAAATCGTAGACTTACCATTGTCGATAATCACATTGAAGTAATTGGTATGCTGCTCGTCGCCTTGCGCCATATCTTGCAAAAGCATATCAAAAGCCTCTCCCGTAAATTTCATTTTTATGGTTACTCCTGGGTATGAAAAAGAAGGGTCGTTTTTGTTTTTAAAATCAACTCTTCCTGTATATTGAATAAAGGGATTGGAGGCACTTATGGTAATCATAGAAGTGTCCACCGTCTCTGGTTGTGCTTGCGCCAAAAGGCTTGCCGATAAAATGATTAGTAGAAGAAATAGTTTGTTCAGGAATTTCATTATTGTAGTATTATTTTTCTTAACGTGATTGTGCTTTCTTTTGTAACATGCAGATAATAAATGCCTTTGGGTTTGCCACTCAAATCGATACTATAGCCATTTAAAGGAAGGTCTATTTTTTCTCCTAAGGTATTGTAAATTTCCACTTTAGTTTGCAATAAATCAATCCCTTGAAGTGTAACTATTCCGTTGGAAGGATTTGGAAAGACAGATAGTGCTTTGTTGTCTATGGATTCTATTGTCGCCGTCACGGCACTCCCAGCAGTAAATCGGATATTACTGAGAAGTGAATTTGCTCCAGTAGCATCCAACGAAAGATCCCAGATCATGATTCCGCCACCACTTGTTTTGGCTAACTGTGTTTTTTGAATAATGGTCGCTATACCGTTGTAATAAATAGTATTGGCTGTTTCATCGCTGTATACATCGGCTGGATAACTGGCTGCGATAGAGCTAAAGGGATAAGCAGAAGTTGAAAAACTAGCGCCAAAGCCATACCCATAAAAAGGTACTCCTAATATCGCTTTTGATTTACTCAATCCTCTGCCTTTCCAGTAAATTAGAGCATCGTCTGCAAACTGATAAGAAGAATGCTGGCCAGGATTACCCCAAGTAGGCCCACAGGCATCGTAAGCCATAATGTTTATCCAATCAAAATAGCTAAAGGTGCTTGTTGGTACGTTAGCACCTCCATATCCTGAAGATAGTGCGGCAGACAATACTTTTCCTATAGGATGCAAAGAATCTGCTAGTACTTGAACAAATTTTCCATAATCTGAATTAATAGCCGCTCCTTCAAGATCTAAATCCAATCCGTCTAGATTATTAGTATCAGTGTATAGTCTCAATTTTGAGGCAAAACCAGATACATTGGCGCTGCTTATGAGGTTGAAGTATATGGCCTGTTTACTCGCATTCGTAGAAGAACTTCCACCACAAAGAGAAAGTAGTACTTTTACTCCATGACTGTGTGCTGCACTTATTAAATATACTTCGCTTGCACTTAGCATAGGAAGATTTCCCGAAGCATCTGGATCCTTAAAGGCAAGATTCAAATGCGTTACCCTTGTATAATCGAAATTATCGCTAAACGTTTTTAGTGGAATCCAATTTGGGATATAACCCACTATTTTAAATTGTGCTTGACTCTTATTTACTTGAATAAGAGCTATAAGCACTAGCAAAAATATTATCTTTTTCATTTTCTTAATTTTAAGTAGCCAACAAATATCCTTCAGCATATAATATATAGTTTGTCGATTTTAAACCAACTGAAAAGTGTAATTAATATGTTAAAAGTAGGATTAAATAGGAGTTTAACAGAAGGTAAAATGGCGCTTTAATTCCTTCATAAAACCACTATTTCTTCAAAAATTGAATATTATGAAGTGTTGATGGCACCTTAGTAAAAATAATCAGGCAATTTCTTTACGTTATCGAAGTAATTGAACCCAGCCCTTGTACTCTCTTTCAAAGAGAGGATCTTTAATGAGGTAATAATAAATACCGTCACTAAGGCCTTCTCCTGCCCATTCGTTGCGGTAATTGCTATTCTGATAAACCCGTTCACCCCAACGGTTGAATATTTCTACTAAAAAATTGTCTCCTAATCCCGTAATTTCAAAGTTATCGTTTTTATTGTCTCCATTAGGAGTGAAAAGATTTGGTATAAAAAAGTGATAGGCCTTAATAACTAAGGTGTCGTAGTCCTTACACCCCTTGCTGTCTATTGCCTCTAAAACAACGGTGTAATAATCTTCTATTTTAATTGTAATAGAAGGCTCCTTATCTGTAGTACTCGAAAATCCCCCCGTAAAATACCAATTATAGCGGATAGCTCCTGTAGATAAATTTCTAAATTTTACCGTCCAAGGTATTGGTCCATAAGGAATAGGCAATAAAATTTTTGCAATTACTTCTTGTTCCACATGTATATGTACCGTATCTTTTTTAACGCAGCCTTGATTATTTACACTCAGAATATAATCGGTGGTAGTTTTTGGAGTCGCTAACGGATTATACGCTGTACTATTATTTACCGTTGGAGTTGGAGTCCAGGAATATTGATATTGGCTGTAGTAATCCGAACTTAGGCTGGCGGTTCCCCCATAACAAATAGAAGTATCTCCATAAGCATTTACGGGAGCGATTGGAAAAACAGAAACGAGAACATTAAAAGAGTCGCTAAAACAGGCGTTATAACCTTTTACCTTGAAAAGGGTCTTTGTACTCAGATTAGTTATAGGATCGGCTATTGTAGAATCGTTCAGATGAAGACCTGGTGTCCAAACATAGTTTTCAGCACCTGAAGCGTCCAGTTGTATTGGACTATTCAGGCAACCGTTTACCGTATTGTCTGTTTTTAGGTTAATTGGTTTAAGCACAGTAACTGCTACATTTTTTTGATGCACGCATTTTCTTTCTGTAACAAAAACCGTGTAAGTATTCGTATTTACAGGAGTAGCGATCGGATTTGGGATTGTTGTATTCGATAAATTAGTTGTGGGTACCCAATTGTAGGTATATGGAAAGTTGCCTCCCAATGGGATAACATTGAGTTGCGCAGAAGCTCCAATACAAATTGTGGTGTCAGAACTTATAAGAGTAAAATCTTGATCTACTGTTATTTTTATAGAATCTGTCCAATAGCAGGAAGCACTTCGGTAAGCTTTTACGACGTAAAAACCAGAAGTCGCAACGTCGTATAACGGATTACTTCCACTGGCCACTGTTATGCCATTATTAATCCATATATAACTTTGCACTGGCGCTATTCCGGCTTTTAATTCGATGGGAAGTTGGGTAGAGCATATTTCCAGCGAGTCTGGAGCAACTAGGTTCCCTATCATGAGCGCATCTTGGGTAGTAAGGCTTCCTGCTTCAATAAATACACCCGAATCATATTGGGAATCGCTCACATCGGCAATGACCAGTTTTAGATGATAAGTATTGCAAGGAATGACCTGAGCCGTGGCCGTTAATTTGATCGTGTATCCATCGTACTGAGTGATTGTCCCGCCCCCAAAGATGCCGTTTCCATTGTTGCGGAAATAGGCGCTATTTGCGTTGCTATTTACATTGTTAATAGCAACAGGAGTATTCGTACCAGGTATCAGAGCGATGTTTCGTTTACCCAATATTCCTGGTCCACTAATAAAAAAGGCAAATACGTCGTTAAATTCGGACCCAACGTATTCGGGGTATTCTTCTGAAGCAAAAATGTAATTAAAAGTTATTTGTGTTGAGTTCGTCGTAATGTCAAATTCGATAACGCAAGCGTCATGCGTACCGCTGCTTGAAGACTGTCCCGCATTTATAAGATTCGTTAAATCTTGATCACCTGGGGTATAATTTATTTGCGTTTTGGAAGGGCTATTGTTAGGCCCTAAGGCATCTTCTACTGACCCTGTGGTCATTAACAATCCTTTTGAAATACCCAGATTGCCAGAAGGCTCTGCAAAAGTACCGTAAGCATTTGAATAAGAAGATAGATTACTTGTAATATTACTCACCTTTATCCCCTGACCTACAAGCGATTTTACAATCGCCGTCAAGCTGTTTGCACCAGTATTCACTTGTTGCACGCTGAGCTGACTGTAACTTGTTTTGGTTACATAAAGCAGGAAAGAAAGAAAAATAAGCTTTTTCACTTTTTAAAAGTGTGAGTAAATGTTTAATACAACGAAGCCCTTCGTTTTTTACTTTTACTATATAATTAACGGGTTTTATACCCATTCATTATATGAACACCAAATTATTTGGAGTTGTTCAATAAGGCGAATTCTTTTGCAAAATACGTCAAAATCACTTTTGCCCCAGCTCTCTTTATACATGTAAGACTTTCTACCATAGCTTTTTCTCCATCAAGCCAACCGTTTTGAGCAGCTGCTTTTACCATAGCATATTCACCGCTCACGTTGTAGGCGGCAATAGGAACTTCAAAATTGTCGTATAGCAGTTTTATGATGTCAAGATAGGCGAGTGCTGGTTTTACCATCAGAAAGTCCGCGCCTTCCATATAGTCGAGCTCTGCTTCTATCAATGCTTCTGCTTGATTGGCAGGATCCATTTGATAGGTTTTTTTGTCGCCGGCTTTTGGCGCAGAGTTAAGAGCGTCTCGAAAAGGACCGTAAAATGCACTGGCATATTTTGCGGTGTAGGCCATAATAGATGTTTTCTCAAAACCAGCTTCGTCGAGCATTTGTCGAAGTGCTCCAATTCTTCCGTCCATCATGTCGGAAGGACCAATGATATCGGCTCCAGCATCGGCTTGTGCAAGTGCCATATTGCCTAATATTTCTATCGTTTCGTCGTTGAGGATTTCTCCGTTTTCTACAATACCGTCGTGTCCGTCAGAACTGTATGGATCCATCGCTACATCGGTCATTAAAACTACTTCTGGAAATTCTTTTTTTATCTTTTTTATCGCTTTCAGATAAATATTATTGCGGTCGTAACTGATGGTTGCGTATTTATCTTTTAAAGAATCTGCAATATTGGGGAAAGGGGCGAAAATTCTTAACCCAAGTTTCATACAGCTCTCTATCTCTTTCAATAAAAGGTCTTCGGAGAACCTGAAAATGCCAGGCATAGAAAAAATTTCTGTTTTTATGCCAACGCCTCCTGTCAAAAAAACAGGATAGATCAGTTCTTTCACCGATACTTCATGCTCTCTTACCAGATCTCTGATGATGGAATTTTTTCGATTTCGTCTTGGTCGGCGCATATCCAGCAGTTATTAATTTTTAGTTACGAATCATAAATCTATAACTCATAACTCATAATTCATAATTTTAAATTCTATCCCCTGCTCTTTCAACGCTTCCAACATCGGAATATAAATTTCTTTTACGACTGGAATCTGAACACCAGAAAGTTTTATTTTATTTTCTAACACTAAGCGGGCAGCTATGCCAAGCGGAAGTCCTACTGTTTTTGCCATAGCGGTGTAGATTTTATTTTCGCCTTTTAGCACAAGCGAAGCCGTTCTTTTATGTGTTTTGCCATTTAGATCGTAGACAAAAATATGTTGCATTACGATCATGTCCTTGTCTTCAGGTTTCATAGCAAGTTTTTCTTCCAGCAATTTTTGAAGCAATTGCGCAGGTGTAGCATTAGGAATTCCTGTTTTCTTATCGTCCAGAAGACCCAGCCATTTTAATTTGTAAATTTCGCGTGCTCCAGGTCCTTTGTTGATAAGGGTTGCCAATAGATGGTTTATTTTTCTGTCCTTTTTAGTTTTCAAAAAGGACAGCGTAAACTCGTACCAAGTCAGGTGCTCTGAATTTTCAAGAATATACGAATCGTCGGTGATGCCAAGTTGGACAAGCAGGTTCCAGGCATCACAAAAGCCTGGTTTGCGAAGTGTGCCGCGCAAAAAGGTAGCGATATCGTTTAGTCCGTATGTAGAAATGTATTTTAAAGAATCACGATTGGCATACCCTTCAAAATTTCCATACCCATCCACTCTTACAGTTTCAGTAGTTGTAAAAAGGCGGTGGTAAGGAATGTATTTGTATTGCTTGTTTTCAAGGTATTTTACTATTCCCTGTCCGGCCAATACTACGTTTTGGGGATTCCATGTTATTTTATAATTCCAAGGATTATCGTCCGATTCAGGCGCTACTAAACCTCCCGTATAGGATTTGAAAGAAGTGATTTTGCCACCTTCTCCCTTTATTTCCTCTATTTCTTTCATAGCCGAAAGATGATCTATTCCTGGATCGAGTCCTGTTTCCATTAAAAATAAAAGCCCTTTCGCTTTCGCTTCTTCATCAAGGGCTTGTAGTTCAGGACTTATATAGGAAGCAGAGATAAAGTGTTTTGAATAAAGAAGACAATCTTTTGCCAAGACGATGTGCAAAGAGGGAGGGAGAAGCGAAATAATCAAGTCTGATTCTTGTATTAAATTGCGCCGATCTAGCTCGTTATGAATGTCTGTTTGTTTATAGGAAATACTAGTAAAAGAATTGTTTGAGCCTATGACGGAATCGGCTACGGTGAGTGATAATGCGCCTTTTTCTGCCCACTCGGACAAGTAGTTGATAAGTGCAGGAGACGAACGACCGGAGCCAAAAAGCAATATTTTTTTCATTAGAACAAAGATACCTTTTGATTTGAAATTGCAACTTATTTTATACTGAGACTCGGCCTAAAAGACCTGAAATAAGTTTATAGTTTATTTTTTTTGTTCCTTGTTATTCTTTGTTTGCCGTAGTACATTTGTTTAAAATCATTCTAAACAAATGGCTAAAGCAACGAGGACAGTGGCAGATCTGAGAATAGGAGAGAAAGGCGTTATATGCTGTTTTTCGGATCAAGAAATGTCTTTGAAGCTGCTTGAAATGGGTTGTTTGCCAGGTTCGGAAATAGAACTTAGCGCAAAAGCTCCTTTTGGTGATCCTATATGTATAAAAGTGTTGGGCTATAGTCTTTCTATGAGAGTAGACGAAGCCGCCACTATAAAGCTAATATAATGGCCGCACGGAACATTCTTAAGATCGCATTGTTGGGCAACCCAAATTCTGGGAAGTCTTCGCTTTTTAACCATCTTACTGGACTAAACCAAAAAATTGGAAATTTCCCTGGCGTCACCGTCGATAAAAAAACAGGGCTTTCCAAGATAAATCGAAATCTAGTAGCCGAAATCATTGACCTGCCAGGCACTTACAGTTTATACCCCAAATCGCTTGACGAGCAGATTGTTTTCGACTTTCTAAATTCTCCCAACGATGCCCATTACCCTGACTTTCTGATTGTAGTAGTAGATGTTTCTAATCTAAAAAGAAACCTTCTGCTCTTCACTCAAGTACGAGATTTGGGTTTCCCAGTTATACTGGCGCTCAACATGCTCGACATTGCAAAACGGTCTGGTACGGATATAGACGTAGAGGCGTTGAAAAAAGAGCTTGGGGTACCCGTTGTTTCTATTAATGCAAGAAATGGAGAAGGCGTAGATTTGTTGAAAACGGCTATCTCTTGCCCAGTGCACAATGCGCCTGATACTTTTCTGGATTTTTCACAATTTGCACCTGCATTGGTAAAGGAAATCAAAGAGAAATTTCGGATCAAAAATAATTACCTCGCACTTCAATTGGCACACCGCTACAAAGAAGTTGAGAGCCTTTCGGAAAATGAAAAATTAATAATAGAAGAGCTTGACAGCAAGCATAGTTTCGACAGCGTATTGCTTCAATCAAAAGAGACCGTAAGTCGCTACGAAGTCATCCATGAAATTCTTGCTAAAGTAGAAAAAAAGGAAAATACTGCACAACGAGAACGCTTAAGTTATAAGATAGACAAAGTACTGACGCATAAAGTAGCGGGCTACCTGATCTTTTTCCTTTTATTGTTCTTCATGTTTCAGGCTGTATTTGCCTGGGCCACTGTGCCCATGGATTTGATAGACAGTGGAATAGCAGGCATCAACAATTGGCTTAAAAGCACACTGCCGAATAGTCCATTAGTTGACCTTCTTACAGAGGGTTTGATCTCAGGACTTGGAGGTATTCTTATATTCATTCCACAGATTGCTATTTTATTTGCATTTATCGCTGTATTGGAAGAATCGGGCTATATGTCGCGAGTGATGTTTTTGATGGATAAAATCATGCGTCAGTTTGGCTTGAATGGAAAAAGTGTAGTGCCGCTTATTTCCAGCGTGGCTTGTGCGGTTCCAGCGATTATGGCGACTAGAAGTATTGACAATTTGAAAGAAAGGCTGGTGACTATTTTTGTAACGCCGCTTATGAGTTGCTCTGCTAGAATTCCAGTATTTACAGTGCTCATAGGATTGATCGTGCCAAAGGAATATGTTTTTGGTTTATTCAACCTACAAGGACTAGCCTTGATGGGGCTTTATTTGTTAGGCTTTGTCTCCGCTATTCTTACTGCTTTAATAATGAGCAAACTGCTCAAAACAAAAGAGAAGAGTTATTTCATTATGGAATTTCCTACCTATAAAATACCCCGTTGGAAAAATGTAGGCGTTACATTGGTTGAAAAAGTAAAAGCATTTGTGTTTGAAGCAGGAAAAGTAATTCTTGCCATCTCCATCGTGCTTTGGGTATTGGCTTCTTACGGCCCTTCCGATAAAATGGAAATAGCAAGCAAAGCAGCCGTATTAGAAGCCCAAGGGAAAAATCTTTCCGTTTCAGAAGCTGATAATCTTGTCGCCGCTCGAAAATTAGAATATTCTTATGCAGGATATTTTGGAAGATTTATAGAACCTTCTATACGACCTTTAGGCTTTGATTGGAAAATAGGAATCGCACTTATTACTTCTTTCGCCGCTCGAGAGGTTTTTATAGGCACTATGGCAACCATATACAGCGTGGGCGATCGCTCGGAAGATAGTGACACGGTGATGGAAAAAATGCGCCAAGAAACAAATCCAGAAACAGGAAAACCAATGTACACTTTGGCAGTATCTTTTTCCTTGTTACTTTTCTACGTTTTTGCAATGCAATGTATGAGTACAATCGCCATTGTATACAAAGAAACAAAAGGTTGGACATGGCCAACAATTCAGTTTTTCTATATGACAGGACTTGCTTACCTTTCCAGTTTTATCGTTTACCAATTGCTTTCTTAATTGAATTTTATTTTTTTTGATCTTCTTTATGGAATCGGAAGACTTTTGTCGTCTTATTAGAAAAGAACAAAAAACCAAACTATTCTACTATGAAATCCGACTTCACACTTTCTATTTCTAAACCTTGTTCTGCCAATTGGAAAGAAATGACTCCCAACGAACAAGGTAAATTCTGTAACCATTGTAGTCTAACTGTTGTTGATTTCACGAAAATGGGCGAAACGGAAATAAAAGAATATTTTCGCTGCCATTACGGACAAAAAACCTGCGGGCGTTTTGAAACAAATCAATTAAGCAACCAACCTATTGCTAAACAAAGTCGTTGGGATTCTCTTATTAATAAAGTAGAGAGATATCACCAAAAAATGTATTTGAGAATTGCCGCAGTTTCAATCTTAGCCACTCTGGCTTTTCTTGCAGGCTGTCGCAAACCAGCGTCATATAGACCTAGGATGGGGAAAGTACAGGTTATGGGAGATATTATGTACACAGACAAGGTCGATACAATCAAGGTAATCCCTCCGACTGAAAAAACAATAAAATAATAGGAAGTGAGTAGTGAAAAATAAAAATAATGAACGACATTTTTTACCTTTTACTTCTTATCCATTTGATTCGCCGCTGAGGGGATATGCGTTTTATTCCACAGACACTCTTGTAGAATAATGCTGCTGGTCGATAGATAATTCTACAACATAAATTCCTGCGCTGGGAAGAACAATATCTTCAAACGAAAAAATCGTTTTCCCTTTTTCAACAATTGATTTCGTAAGCACTTTCCCCATAAGGTCCTTTAAGAAAACCGTAATTGGTGTTGCCGAGTTCGTTTCAGGTAAATTCAATTGAAAGTTACTGCCAAGTGATGGATTTGGATAAACAGAAAGAGTATAAGCTTGTTGTTCCTGAAGAACTACTACGGATGAGTAATACCAATTTAATTTAAGTTTTAGTCCAAACTTGTCAAGATAAGATATACTCAAAACCACAAATACTTTTGATAGTATCTTTTGATAATGCATTAACTTGGTTGGTTA
>JAYTHK010000267.1:0-3486 GCA_043732665.1 Cytophagales bacterium
TAAACAAAACCGATCGGGATAACAGAATAATACAACTCCAACTCTTTCAAAATAAACAGGGGGGTGCTTTTCAAAACGAAAATAAATCACCCTAAAAAAATGAAATATCGCACTTTATTCCTATGTTTAATATTAGTCGGATGACACTAAAATTAAATTAGACAGTATATAAAGATATATGCTAATAGTTAGTGTTACAATACCAGTCGAAACTTATTCAGTATAATGTGGACAGTAATACTTATAATTCTGCTGATATTCTATAAATTGCCAGCGCAATTCAGAGAATATCAGTTATGAAGTACAAAAGAAAAAACATACCGGAAAATAAAATAAGGCTGTGAATAAGGAATGTCAAGACAGATAGTTCTATTGAATAATAATAATTTTGGTATAAGCCCCCTTTTTTAAGTGTTATCTTGAAACCAGAAAATTTATCCAGATGTTGAGCATATAATAATTTCGTTCGGAAATATTATATGCCTAAAATGTTCAAATAGACTCAAATAAATTATATGGTTTAGGAAGTGTTTTTTTTAAATAACTTCAGATACAAGTAGTTTTTATCTGAAGTTATATGGATATTTGACTTTAAAGTCTTATTTAAACAATCTAATTATATTTATATTACTTATGTATTTTAAGAAAAATATAAGTTTTGCACTCACTCTGTTCCTACTATCGATGAATTTTTCATGGGCGCAAACAGATACCTCTACAAATACCTCTCCTAGCAAGCTACCCTTTGCGATCGCTCAGGAAAAAAAATTACCTCAGGAAGAACTTGAAGCCAAAAAAGAAGGAGTAAGTGTGACAGGTATACCTGATGTGAGTTCCGACCCCATCAATGGACAAGGGATCGGAGCAGAAGGATCTGTTTTTTTTAACGGAAAAAGGTCAGATCCTTTTTTTGCCTATACTCCTTATAGGGCTGAACTGAAGGTGGCAGTCTTTCTTACTACTAAAGCACAGAAATCTTTTACTCTAGGCATTGATATACCTTATATTGCTAATACGAAATGGCGGCTAAGAACAGAAGCAGCCTATAGCGTAGATCCTAACCAACTTTTCTTTGGCGTTACCGAAAAATCGTTATCAGCACTGAGCTATACTAATTCTTCTAATGGAATCGTAAATAATGCTTCTTTCAAAGACTATGAAAATTCTTTGACTGGTAATAGAGCATCTTATAACACTTATACCAAAACCGAAGCGGTAGTTAATGTAAGCGGCGAACGGTCTTTTTTTGAGGGTAGGGTACGCCTGCTGATAGGTTATGAAATTGCAGGAATAAATATTAGCACCCCACTCAACGACAGTTCATCTGTCCACACAGAGTCTCTGTCTGGACAGATTAAAGGCTTTGGTAAAAATAGAATCTCACTTTTGCAGACAGGTATTATATACGACACCCGAGATTTAGAGACAGATCCTTCAAGTGGAATCTTTGCTGAGATCACCAATGAACTCTCTTCAACAGCGCTTGGCTCTCAGTACAATTTCAATAAAACATTTGTTCATGTGAGTGGATTCTACAGCATCTTGCCTAAAAAATTTAAAAAGATAGTACTTTGTGGTAGTTTTGGTTTAGGCAATACTTCTGGAGACGCTCCTTTTTTTGAATACCCCGATGTATGGAGTTCGGAAGGTGATATCGATGGGATGGGTGGTAGCAGAACCTTGAGAGGGTATAAACAGGCAAGGTTTGCTGCGCCTGTGATGCAGTATACTAATTTTGAATTACGTTGTCGTTTTTTGCAACTCAAAACACTCAAGCAGCATTTAGTTTTTAGCGGAGTACCTTTCTTTGACGAAGGTGGTGTATGGAATAGCCTCAATAGAATGAACCATTTTGAAAATCTTCGATATTCAGAAGGTTTAGGATTGCGTATTGTATGGAATGTCAATACCGTCTTAAGATTTGATTATGCTGTTTCTAAGGAAGACCATCAATTCTTTTTCCAGCTTGGACATACTTTTTAATATACCGAGTGCATATTAATAAGTATACAGTCTATTTTATTTACGTTTCTTTTACAAGCAACAAATTTTATGAGGCTCCATTACGTCCATAAGTTTCCAAGGAAACCTGATACAAAACAGTACGAACATTCGTTTTAACGAAAAAAGGCAATAACCACTATCTGGACGTGGAGGCTTCACTAGTACTTATCGTTATGGGTTCAACGGCAAAGAAAATGACCCTGAAGATGGATGGCAAGACTATGGTATGAGGATGTATAATCCAAAATTGGCGAGATTCTTTAGCGTTGATCCTATTGCAAAAAAATATCCAGAATTAACTCCTTATCAATTTGCTAGTAACAGGCCTATTGATGGTATTGACTTGGATGGATTAGAATTTTTAAAATCAAGTGCTAGGAGCTTGTATATTTTAGTTCAATATCGAGTAGATAACAAATATACAATGGACTATATATATGTTAGAAATAGTGATGTTCACCAAGTAGCAGTAGATAATCCTGCAAATGCCCACGTTGGTGAAATAGGGGGAGCTGAAGAAGATGTTGATTATACTCAAATGACTAATAAGCCTAAAGCTTCTCCGAAGAGCAAAAGCGCACAAAAAAGATTAGCACAGGAAACAAAGGTATTAAAATTAAATGCTCGTACTAATATTGGTGGTGCGATCCCAGGTTGGATTGATGGTGCACAAACTGCATGGTATAATCATACAAATGAAGCTGAACTTAATTATTCATACGCAAGTGCAAAAGCTTTACAAAATGCAGAATCTACAGTAAGAAAAGCATACGCTGGTCTTCCTAAAGGCCTACAAAATCCTAAGGTACTAGCAGATCTTACCAATTACTTAATAGATCATACAGAACCTCCTAATACAGGTCAGCTTATTTATGATCTTCAATATACGAATGTAATAAAAGCTTGGGGTGAAGTATTATGGAAATATAAAGATAAATTACAGCAAGGAAAGGTTAATTTTGATAAACAGGCTTCTGTTGCAGTTAATTCATCGGCCATGGATGGTGTTCAAATTAAACTTAATAAAATGATAGGTAATGCTGATCCTCAAATAGTTAAAGCAAATCAAATACTCGATAATTTTGAATTCAATGAACCAAAAACTGAAGTTAAACCTGGGCCAGACGTTAAACCTGGGCCATAGTGCAATGATTTTATTTTTAATAATATTAGCATTGCCATGTTGTGGTAAAAAACAAATTCAACAGAAGGAAGATTTTTCCGGAATAGATAATATTACGAAGATGGATTCTGCGTACTATAAATTATTTATTGGGGTTAGTAAAAATATTGTTGAAAATAAAAAAGGAAATTTCAAAAAAAAGATTCTTTTTTTCTTAAATAATTCAATGGAAGATTCGATTCGGCAAAGCTTGAAAAAGAATTTTTCTACATTTAAATATGGTACCTATACAGGGTATAGTTTAAATGAGAAAGATCCAGTTGATATTTACATTTCTTATCGTATTAATGAATACATAG
>JAYTHK010000268.1:0-11256 GCA_043732665.1 Cytophagales bacterium
TATTCCTGATTTTATGATAAATGAGCATATTTTAGAGAAGGAAGACTCAAAGTTAATTATCAACAACCTTATCAAAGAATCTGAAAGAAGAAAAATAAGAGGTTTGATCTTTGATGTTTGCTCATTTATACTGCTCATTCTTCTAATAACATTTGTTTACTTCTATTTTGATTATAAACCAAAATCCAAATTAGCGGTTTCTTTATTTATATTAATGCTTCTAGCAATTTGCTTATATATGTCATTTATAAATTCGAAGTATAGAAAAATTGAAATGGCTTATTGCAATTCTTTAGCAACTTGAATTCAAGTATTTATAAACAGGTAAATTGTATTTCCTGAAACGATCGTTTTTATTACAGCCATTTTTTTCTTTTAAAATAAAGCAACATCACGCTCGCTATAATAGCACAAACTACCAAAACTCCATAGTAACCGTTGCGATAAAAAAGCTCAGGCATATTTTTAAAATTCATACCATAAATGCCCACAATAAAAGTCAGAGGCATAAATATAGTGGAGATAACGGTGAGTACCTTCATAACAGAGTTCATTCTATTGCTCAGGCTGGAAAGGTAAATATCAATCAGGCCTGATAGAATATCGCGGTAAGATTCTAACGTTTCAATTACCTGTATGGAATGATCGTAGGACTCGCGAATGAATGGATGAACAGGAGTTGATATGAAATCGGAATCGTCTTTGTCTAGTTTACTTATGACTTCTCTTAGCGGCCAAACAGAATGTCGTAATTGAATAAGCTCGCGTTTCAGTAAATATATTTCATTTAGATTTTGTGTTGAAGGCTGATTGATTATATCGTTTTCTAACCCTTCTATTTTTCCACCTATTTTTTCCAAAATTAAGAAATAATTATCTAGGATAATATCAAGCAAGCTGTAAAGTAAATAATCAGGACCGAATTTTCGAAGTCGACTTTGTGGACTTTTTAAGCGAGTCCTGACGGCATCAAAAACATCGCCTATTTTTCCAGTTTCTTGAAAAGAGATAAGATAATTTTTGCCAAGAATAAAACTGACTTGCTCTGTTTTTATTCTACCAATTTTATCGTTGAAGTCAAGCATTTTTACCATCACGAAAAGATGGCTATCGTATTCGTCTATTTTTGGTCGGTGGTTGTGATCACCAATGTCTTCTACCAAAAGGGAGTGAAGACTCAGTTTATCGGTAAGAAATTTCATAGTATTGTTACACTGAGTGCCGTCTATGTCTAGCCAGCTTACTGCAGGCTTGTCGAGGTAGGTGTTGATTTCTGGGAGGCTTGTAATTGCTGATTCCTCATAGCTATTCAAATCGTAATGAATAAGATGAAGCGCTGCTTTAGGAGTATGGTTATTGAATAGGCTTTCGCTCATTGTTGTTATAAACTATTTTTGTAAGCTCTAAAATAATAAAAAAATCAGACTTTCTTTGCTGTAGAATTTTTATAATATGTATTCAATAAGATTCCGCTTATAATAAGTACCATTCCTGCAAAAGATAACAGGCTGTAGGTTTCATCGAAAAATAAATACCCATAGAGAAGGGATAGAATAATTCCCAAATAATAAATATTTGTAATGCCAGATACTTCTTCTTTGGCGTATGCATTTGTTAGGTAAACCTGTCCTACGTGTGTAAACAAACCAATGAGCAAAAGCATAACCCATTCAAAAGTAGTAGGACTAAGCCAATTCAGAGCTGTATAAGGCCCAACCATAAAAAGAGTAACTAAAGGAAAATAAAATATAATAACCATTGGGTGATCAGTATCGCAAAGTTTGCGCACAGCGAAGTGGGCACAGGCAGTAAAAACAGCTGCGGATAAAGCAACCAAAAAATCTACAAGATTGATGCGGTCATCGAAGCCTTTGATAAAAAGTACGCCCATGAAAGAGATAAGAAAAAATAGCCATTGTAGCCAAGTGATTTTTTCTTTGAGAAAAAGCGCCGCAAGAATAAGTACGAAAAGCGGAATAAGATTAGAAATGGTAACGGCTGTAGCCAGCGGAAGATGTTGTATAGAATAGAAAAAGCAAAACAAGGAAAGGGCGCCAACTAATCCTCTTAATATAAGTAGCGGTTTATTGTTTCCCCAAAAGGGAATATTATTATTTTGTAAAGTATAAATGCAAATAAGAAGAGAGAATACGGAACGAAAGGTAATGATCTGGTGAACGGGTATATTAGGGATAGACTTCACGCAAAGATGCATAAGAGAAAAACTCACGATAGAGAGAAACATCATTTTTGCCCCTGAGGATATCTTCATTTTCAATAGTTTGGAGTTTAACGTTCAGAACGTAATCGTTGAACGCTGAACTTTAAACTCCAAATGTACTACTTTATTTATGGCAAAATTAGGCATATAGGTGGGAATGTTCTTATTTTTGCTAATCTTAATAATAGGACTGAATAGAAGTATAGAATGAAAAAAATTAGTATTGTTATCGTTTTAATATTATCAATATTCCACACAGAAATATTGAAAGCCGAACCGTTATCTCCTACTGCGGAATTTAGTCTTATCACGGTTTCTCCGGGTAGTGAGTTGTACAACTGTTTTGGGCACAGTGCCTTTTTATTGCAAGATTCTACAAACAAAATTTTTAAAATGTACAACTACGGTACCTTTGATTTTAACGATCCTAATTTTTATTGGAATTTTGTAAGGGGTAAATTAAAATATATGTTGGCTGTGGAAGATCCGATGGACTTGATAGGAGGGGCTAGGGCGGAAAATCGTTTCGTTATCCAACAGCTACTCAATCTTTCCATTATGCAGAAACAAAGGCTGTATGATTTTCTGGAAAGAAACTATCTTCCTGAAAAACGTTTTTATAAATACGATTTCTTTTACGACAATTGTTCCAGTCGTTTGCGCGATGCTTTGGTATATGCTTGTGGCGATTCGTTAAAGTTTAATTTAAAACCTGCTAAGGAAGATAAAAGCTTCCGTGCGCTTATCGACCCTTACCTAGAAAACAAACGTTATCAGGATTTAGGAATGGATCTTGGTCTTGGATTGCCTGCCGACGAAATCGCTTCTCCTTATCAATATATGTTTCTGCCAGAGTATTTGATGAATGATTTTGCCGGTGCTACAATAAAAGGTCATAATAAAATAGAAACATTGGTTATCTCTCAGCAGACAATTCTTTCAAACGAACCTGATGAGGTTATCACACCCTTTTACCTTAGACCATGGTTTGCTTTTTGGACGTTCTTCTTTTTGATTTTGGGGGTCACTTATTATCAATATAAGAAACAAGCAGCAGGGCATTGGTTAGACGTCCTTATATTTATACCTACTGGACTTTTCGGTTTGGTCATTCTCTTCCTTTGGTTTGGTACAGATCATGGTGTGACTATTAAAAATTATAATTTACTATGGGCAATGCCACTTCATTTGATTTTTATTCCAATGCTCTTAATGAAAAAAAATCTAAAAAGAGTAAGCTCTTATTTCCTTGCTAATTTCTTTGTAATTTTCTTTCTATTGATTTTATGGAGATTTGTACCACAAGAATTAAATCTTAATATTATACCGTTCATAATGGTACTGGGCTTAAGGTCGATGTATGTTTATTATAGGATTGATAGAAGTTTTATAAAATGATAAATTTGAATTTGTCGGCGCTTTGTTGGAGTACTGTAGCTTTAGTAAAAGATGCAGGTGTTTTTATAAGAAAAGAATCTAAAGGATTTGATCTTTCTAAAATAGAGAACAAAGGAAGAAGTAATGATCTGGTTTCTTATGTAGACAAAGAAACAGAAAAAACGTTGGTAGAAGGATTAAGAAAAATTCTTCCTGAAGCTGGTTTTATAGCAGAAGAAGGAGCTTCTGAAGAAGGGCAAGAAGGACTTCAATGGGTTATTGATCCGTTGGATGGTACTACCAATTTTTTACACGGCATGCCTTCTTATTCTATCAGTGTAGCGCTGATTCAAGGAACGGTTATTTTGGTGGGCGTGGTCTATGAAATAAATTTGGATGAATGTTTTTATGCTTGGAAGGATGGAGGAGCTTTTCTTAATGGGAACAAAATTAATATTTCTCCTGTTAAAGAATTAGAACGTTCGCTTATTGCTACTGGATTTCCCTATAGCATGAGAGGTAAAACAGATCAATACTTTGAAATTATCAAACACATGGTAAATCATTCACATGGTTTGAGAAGATTGGGTTCGGCAGCAGTGGATTTGTGCTATGTGGCGTGTGGAAGATTTGAAGCTTATTTTGAATTTAGTATTCATATTTGGGATATTGCTGCAGGTATTTTAATTGTTCAAGAAGCTGGAGGGAAAGTATCTGATTATTCAGGAGGAGATGATTATTTGTATGGGAAGGAATTGCTGGCCGCAGGAGCGATACACGGAGAGGCATTAGAAATAATTAAAAAATATTGGTAAGATGATCCAGTCTGTTTTAATAACGTTGATTTTTTTAGGGGCTTTGGGCTATCTTATTTTTATGATTCGTAATCAGTTTATTTCAAAACAAAATGGTTGTCCGAAAGGTTGTGGATGTAGTGTGGTGGATTTGGAGAAGTTAGAGAGGGAGATGAGGAAGGACGCTTTCCTCTCACAGAAAAAATAGCTTAATAATTGGAGGGGTTTTATAATAGGAACATCTTTCTTTTATTGAATTTTACTATTACTTATCTTCCCAACGATCTTGATGAAAGTGTCTTTATCCTGCCTTAAAAAGCTATTTCAGTTGTTATTTCAAAAGGGTTAATCATTAAATAAATTCAAATAGTGGTCATACATAAAAATTTGATTTCTAGAATGACCTGTAAATTCCTTGATAATTTTTTTTGTTCGAATATACTTATTAGTTCGCCTGCTTTTTTTTGGTTAGTTTACATGTTTCTTGCATTTCTTTTACTATAACCAGACAGTTTTGTACTAAAATAATTATGTAAAACTAACCCTGTTTTAATACGCTTTCCAAATTCTGTTTGAATAAGTTTTTCGTGCGTTGCTTTCAGAGCGATTACTTTACTCAGAGTTCCTACCGCTTGCCTAGATGTTTGTGTTATTTCTACTAGGAAATATTTGATCCATTGTAACATGTCATTATGTGATCTCACCCTACTGAGATTATCGTAGTAAAGATTTTTGTCTTTCTCGAAAAACATTGACAAATATAACAATGGTTTAGCAAGCACTTTCTTTTCAATTAAGAATAGGGTAATCAACAGTCGTCCTATTCTACCGTTTCTGCAATATTAGGAACCAACTCGGCATAAGAGTTTAGCTGCCCAAGTTCATAATAAGTGCTTTCTATTAGTTTATTGATTTTTGCATCTGCCCATACCCAGTCTTTACTGATCAAATTTGGCATAAAATACTTATAATCTATGCCTTGCCTCTTTTCTCCTGCTTTATATTTTTCTATTTCTATCATTCTTCAATAGCGAATGAAAGTAAAATAAGATTTTCGCTATTTTACTTTATCACAGGGTTTATTCTATTTTTAATTTTCACCAAGAGGTAAAAAGAAGAATAATCGTCCTTAATATCTAAAAATCATCATCCCGAGTATTCGTGTCTTATAAACCCGTAGTTGTATTTGAGTTAAATCTATTTTTATCGAGCGTTATTCTATTTGATCAAAAATCAAAAAACACGTCCTCCTTTGGCTTCACCGTTGGTTGAATTTCTTTTTCCTTCTTTTTAAAAATATTTAAAAATTCCACTTTTTCTTTCTTTAAATCTTCGGAGATTTTATTTTTGGTACGTTTAGTGTCGTAGCCTATTTTATAATTATCGGCGGTGCCTGTTATAGTAAGAAATAAAGTGCTTCCTTTTTTAGAATCTTTTTCAATAGCGCCAAAAGCAGCGTCTTTATCGATCTTTGGTTTTTTAATATTTTTCAAAGGTACGCTCAGTTTATAATCCATTTCATTGTCAAAGGTGTGTGTACCTGCTATAGAAATGTCTGATACGTTTGAAAGAATCTGCATTTCTGGCAAGGCTATTTTTTCATTTTCGATAAAAACCTTATTTTTAATTTCTGAAAATTGAATGTGTGCCAGTTCTTTTGCGTCTATAAAACGTGCAAGATTTTGCATAGGTTCAAAATCGTTTAATTCTCCCTTTATGATGGAGCCATCAATACTCGCTACGAGGCTTTTCGTATTTATAACTCCTTTACTGTCCCAATTAAAAGCCGTTTCCACTGTGCCAGAAAATTCGCCTTTCAGATTTTTGTGAGTGATGAAAGTTTGTCCAAAATCGTCAAACATATAAAGCAAGCTGTCAATATTGATTGTTTTAAGGTTGGAGCGCAGCGTTGTGATTATTTTACTTTCGGATTCAAAATTCAATTGGCTGTTGAGGGTTATTTCTCCTCCTGCAATGCGAAATGAAATATTATCCGCTTTCATATAGGGTTGGTCAAAACTAAGCGAACCTCTAAACTGGTTCATCAGAATTTTCTTATACAAAATCTCTTTTACATCAATATCTATTTTTGTCACGTATTTTTCCATAAAAGGAAATCCGCTTTCTTTTTTTGTTGTGCTTTCTGGATTTATATCCTCCTCTCCATGCCGGAAAGAAAGTAATTCTTCTACATCTATTTTATTGGATTTAACTTCTATGTCTGCGAGCATGTGTCCATTTTCAAGGAGCAGCGCACCGAAGAGGTTTTTGAGCATGCCGCGTATGAGGAAATCACTTTTCCCCGCTTTGATTGTGAGGTCGGTAATAGCAATGTCATTTTTATTGAAAATAAAAGTGCCATTCGATTTCTCTAATTTAAAATTAGCATCTTCAAGAACGCAAGTCAATTCTTTCACAGTGATTTCACCACTAGTTTCTATTTTGTTCTGTCCTTCGCGTGTTTTAAAATCGTCTAGTAGTCCTTTAAAGTCAATATCAAAATCAATGCTTCCAGAGGCAGATTGGATACCGGGTATTTTATAAAAACCTAATACAGAACTAGCGTTTACCAAGCCAGTAGCATCGAAAGCAATGTAAGGGTTATTGAAATTTCGATACAAAAAATTTCCTTGTATCATTTTTTCGTCAAAATCGAAGCGTATGTTCTCTAGCTTGAGGAAAGAGGTGGTCGCATTTTTTTGATCTCCATTGCTAAAGGTGCCGTAAAAATTAGCATCCATTATTTTCTTTTTAAAATCAGGATGGAAGAAGGAAGTTTTTTTACAGCCAAAATCTACCTTGATAGCAGCGTTTTCTGTTTCGTTGATAATTCCTTTCACCGTTGCGTGAAAATAAATCTCTCCCTCGCTTTTATAGGAAGAAAACTGCTCGTAATATTTCTTTGGAATAAGAGAAAGTAAGGTTTGAATATCTCCTTTATCGTTGTCTATTTTTATATCAATTATATTTTTGTCTTTGTAGGCATAAAATCCTGCTACTTTAAATTCCGATAATTCTAATTTTATGGAAGTCGGTAGGATAGTAAATTTTTTTTCTTTGTTATCGAATCTCAAATTGCTGCTTATGAATATTTCTTTTCCTTTGAAATATTCGCCGTCGTGTACTTGAATGATATTTATTAATTGAGGACCACTTAAATTGATAAGATAATTATCGTCTTTCAGCGTAAAGCCTGCTTTCAATTCATGCGAAAGTACTTCGTAAAATTGCTCATTGCTTTCATTATGGTAACTTACCAAAACATTTTTTAAATATATATCAGTAAGATCTAGTCCTCCTGGGCTCTTCTCGCTTTGTATCGAATCTTTTTTCAGGATAGAATAATTGTTGTCGCCGTTTTTAGTAACACGAAGATTAAATTTCCCATTTTCAAGATATAGCTTGTTGATAATGTATTTTCCATTTACGATGTTCCAAAAGTCGAACGTAAGATAAAGTTCGTCAGCTTTCCCCAGAAGACTGTCACTGCTGGGTATACTTTCGTATATTTTCACGTCTTTAAATCCGATGGCTATTTGGGGGAATTTATCAAAAAGGGAGAGTTCGATTTTTGGATTTATATCGACTTCTGCATTGAGATGCTTATTGATTTCTGTAATAGATGCTTTGATTATTTTGTCTTTAAATGCATAGACTAAGCTCGCAGCCAAAAGCAAAAGACTAACAATAGAGACTATGGTCCAAAGTAAAACTTTAAGTATTATATTTTTATATTTCACAGCCTTTTCGAATTTCAGTAAAATTTATACAAACATACTATAATCTACCATTTATCATTTACATAATTAACCTAAAAATATGTATTTGTAGTATGAATAGACGTATCGGTGTCATCGATCTCTTAATGCCGCCGCCAATTGACCATTAATTTAGAATTTTTGGTTTCGGTTAATTTGTTTTATAATTTAATGAATAGTAAGATGTTAGTTTTTATGTTAGGGGGTCAAAAATCTCTAGCTTGCATTGGCATGCGATTCTGGCTCAAACTGATCTATGACACCAGCACGTCCTATTTATCACCCCAGTCTATTCTACCCAAAATTTATTGTATCACACTTCTCCTTCTATCTCTTATAAATTAGATAAACGCTTTGGGATATCGGTTTCTGCTCATTATTATTTTGATAATAATTTTAACGTAAACAAACAACAATCGTATACTAAACAACGAAATTCACGAGGTGCTGCTATTGGAATACAATAGTTACTCTAACTATTATTCGAGGTGGGCTTTCTTATGTGGGAGAAACCATGCCCGAATCGAACGAAATTATCAAGGATTTGGCTAGAATCCAGCATGTTAAGTTTTTATAGTTTTTGGGTTCTGCTTTTAAAATGTTTCCACTCTAATGAAGCCACCCTGTCTTATCCTATCTTAAAATGACAAAAACAAGAACTATTTAAATTACTCATATTCAATAATTTGTGTTGTAAATTCAGGACGCTCTTTATCTTTCTCTATCTTAATTTTAGGAGCAACGAGAGCCCAGGTAGGATTAGCTTTGGGTTATCTAAATTTTATTTATTAATTCAATTAAAGCTGGTCGTCTTTTATACTTTTCCCGAAACTCATTTATTAGATAATTAATGTTATGATTAGGTATAATTGCTTTTAATCTTCTTATAGCTTTACAAGCAATAACATAATGACTTCTGTCTACATTTTTCTCTAAATAATTCCGGATACTTCTTTCATATAGCGCAATTAATTGGCTATAGAAATGTTCGTTTAATATAGCTTCATAGTTTGCTAATAATTCGAAGCTTGCAAATTCAGTTACCGTGGCTAATAGCTTATCCCACTGTTGCTCTTCAAAATATACTTTAGCAATTGTATCGTAAGGTTTTCGCCAATGGGTTGAACTATTTAATTTTTGTAATGTTTTCTTAATAATATTTTGCCATTCTTGGCTTGTAGTGTTTTTCTTTACAATATTGTAATAGGTAAAATCATGGTGATTATTATTAAATAAAAATAAAGCTATTTCTACAATTGTTTTTTTATCTTTTTCTAATTCTGCAATACGCAATAAATATTTTCTCCAACTATTTACTAAGCCAGCGTATTCCTTATCAAATAAAACACCTTCGTTGGCTATTTTTTTTGCGTTAGAATAATCTTTAATCTCTATAGCTTGGCTTATAGCCTGTTCTCTAAAGGAAGAATAACGCAGGTTTTGGTGTAAAAATATTTGTGCTTGTTTTGAGCCTTCAAATCGTTCAATTAAATTGTATTCCGTTCGTGCATAAAATTCATTATCGTATTTACTGTTAGCGGTTGGTTTTAAATACGATTTTAAAACTTGCACTTGCTCTTTTTGAAGAATAGATGCACAGGCAAGTCTTATTAAACTGTTTAAGAAACCATAACCATCACCGAACTTAATTTTTATTTTTTCGATGCAATTATAAAATATATCAGGTGCATATTCTTCTTTCGCTTCGCCAGTTACTATATCATTTAATAGTTCTAATGCTTCTTCTACAAATCTATATACATAACCATTTGAGTCATCAACTGAATCCATAATAGAAATTAACTCTTCTATAATTGCCCAACAAATAAATAAAGCGCCTTGTTTGTTCTTTTGTTGAGCTTGTTTTTTTGCATTTTCAATTAATTCATCAATTTGATTGTTGAGTTTCTTGATTTCGTGATAGCCAATAAAACCATCCCTTGCTGTAGCACTTTTAATGATGTTTTTAATTTGATTGGTATAAAATGCCTGTGTTTGCTCTTGGTTTAAGTAACTGTATTTACTTAACAATTGATAGAGCAATGATTTGTCTTTTGTTGTTAATTCTATAAGTGAAGTAATCAAATCCCCTTTTTCTAATTGGTTGAGTAAAACAACCAATTGTTCTTTAGGTGTTTTTTCTTTTTTAATTCTTTCTTTTTTTGATTTAGAGGAGATTTGTGCTTGAATATCATTTAATTGTAAAACTTCTGCTTGTATCGAAAATATAACTGCAACTGCGTGTTTGCAAATTCCTCCATCATAAGGGCAATCACAATCTATATTAGTAATTGTATTATTTTTTATTTTTATTTCTACCTCATAATGTTCAGAGCCACTAACAATTGCAAAATACTCGCCTACAGCAATTTCATCTATACTTTCTACAGCACCGTTTTTAAAATAGCTTAAGCCTCGTTTTAAAATGGTTTCGCTTATATGTTGTTCAAATTGATTTAATGGTATGTTCATTGTTTTGATTAGCTGAAAAACAGAGCATTATTGGTTATGTACTTTAAACAAAACTCTGGTGTAACGTTACTTTCAACTGTCCACCATTGCCCTGTGTGTCTATGATATGCAAGGTTGTATATATTGGTGTCAATGAATTCCAAGCGAGCAAATTTTTCTTCAAAGCCATCTAACGTTCTATTTTCATATTCGGCTTTATATTCGGCACACAAATAAAAAAAGCCTCTGTAAAATTTACTATAAAAATTTATAAGGTAATTTTCTTTTTTATTGGGCTTCGCTTCAATAAATTTCTTTTTATAACCGTTTATTAAAGGCCCAAACAGAATGGTTAACTGAGTTTTATCCGTTTCTGTTATTACTTTTTTTTGGGGTGTAAGAACCCATACTTTTTTAGTTGCCATTAAAGGATTCGATATTTTATTCGCCAATGCAGATATACTGGATAGTGTATGTTTAAGATTGTATCAAAATAAGAGATATAATGGAAAGATACAAAGGTAAAGATATTCTGTCATTTAGTGATAGGTTTACTACAGATGAAACTTGTTATGACTATTTATCTGATATGAAATGGGGCAGGGGATATAGTTGCTCAAGATGTAACCATAAGGAATATTATACTGGTCGGAAA
>JAYTHK010000269.1:0-3475 GCA_043732665.1 Cytophagales bacterium
CATTTTTAAGCTCTGCGATAAAAGAAAGTAAATTGTTATATGAGCGAAAGGACTGATATCGTAAAACAACGGATAGAAAAGGCGGATCATGATTTAGGGACTGCTCAAGTGACTTTTCTTTATATCCCAAAATATCAAGACACAATAGCTTTTCATTGCCAACAAGCGGTTGGAAAATATTTGAAAGGCTATTTATTTTTCCTCGATATCCCATTTAAAAAGACGCACTCACTTAATTATTTATTAAGTTTAATCTCTTCAAAAGAAAAAATTAGCAATGACATTTTTGATGAAGCATCCTCATTAGAAGATTTTTCTGTAGAAATCAGATATCCAGATACTTCAATTAATCTTTCTCAAGATAATGTTCAGCAAGCTTTCAAAATTGTTGAAAATTTCATAAAATTCGTTTTATTTAAAATGGATTTACCTGTAGAATATGAAGATATAAAAAAAGAATAAATTTGGAGCACAAAAAAATTTACCTATTACGCCATGGGCAAACGGATTATAATCTGAAAGGATATGTACAGGGAAGCGGTGTAGATTCTGATTTAAACCAAACTGGTTTGGAGCAGGGAGCAAAATTTCACAATCACTACAAAGACATCCCTTTCAAAAAAGTTTATACCTCCGCTTTAAAAAGAAGTATCCAATCGGTTCAGCAATTTATAGATAATGGAATTCCTCACGAAGCTTACAAAGGTTTAAATGAAATAAGTTGGGGAAATAAAGATGGTAAATTGGTTAGCTTTGGAGATAACACCTACTATTGGAATATGGTAAAGAAATGGCGTGAAGGAGATCTCGATTTTAAGCCCGAAGGTGGCGAAAGTCCACTTGATTTGCTTGAGAAACAGAAAAAAGTGATGGATATCATTTTAGCACGAAAAGAAGAAGATATTATTCTTATTTGCATGCATGGAAGAGCGCTACGAATTTTATTATCACATCTTATGCAGCAAGACCTTAAGCTGATGGATACATTCCACCATGAAAATCTTGGATTGTATTTATTAGAATATAATGGAATAGACTTTAAAATAGAAAAAGCCAACGACAGAAAACATTTGTTGTAGAAAAAGTTTTTCTATCGTATATTTGTATAGATCATAATTATAAAAATTAATGTCATCAACAAACACCAAATTAAGATTTATTGATAAAAATAAGTCTGAATTCTTTGCCACTGTTAAAATTCGTGTTGAAGAATATTTTACCACCAATAAACTGTCTAAGAATGCCAATGCCTTGATGTATTTCAAAACATTGTTTTTTTTAGGAGGAACGATCGGATTATATTGTCTAATCATATTTGGTTCGTTCAACGTATACCAGTTATGGATGTTAGCCATTATTTTAGGCATATTCGTAGCCTTTATAGGTTTTAATGTATCGCACGATGGTATTCACGGCGCCTACTCTTCCAATCCATTGATTAATAAAATAGTGGGCAATTACTCGTTCTATTTCATCGGAGCTAGCCCTTATGTATGGAACATCACCCATAACCAGATTCACCACACGTTTACAAATATTCCTGAGCACGACGAAGACATTGAAGTAGCACCCGGACTTATCAGACTTTCACCCGAAGATAAATTAACTAAAGTTGAAAGATATCAACACTACTATAGTTTCTTACTGTATGGCCTTGCAAGTGTAAACTGGGTATTGAAAAAAGATTATCTAAAATTTTTTCAAAAAAAAATTGGCTCTTTCGACAATTCAAAACATACAAAGTCTCAGTATTTTAACTTATTTTTTTTCAAAGCAGTATACTACGCTCTATTCATTGTTGTTCCATTGGTAGTGTTAGACATCACTTGGTGGCAATTCATTATAGGTTTTATGTCTATGCACTTTTTCGAAGGATTAGTTTTAGGTCTTGTATTTCAATTGGCTCACGTGGTAGAAGGAACCAATTTCCCGCCTACTAATGCAGAAGGTAACATAGAAGAGGCCTGGGCGGTACATCAAATGCAAACTACTGCCAACTTCGGTAGAAAAGATTTTCTTACAAGCTTTCTGTGCGGTGGGTTAAATCAGCAAATTGAACATCATTTATTTCCTAAAGTTTGCCATGTACACTATCCTGCTATTTCAGATATCGTAAAACAAACTGCTGAAGAGTTTGGTGTTACATATATCGAAAATAGAACGTTCTTTACGGCTTTGAAATCTCACTATACGATGCTCAAGCGTTTTGGAAAAGATGCTTTTGTTGAAAGAAAGACCAAGGCTCTTAGTGTAGCCTAATTGGAGGAATTTTAACTAAAAAAGCGGATTATAATACAGTTTGTATTATAATCCGCTTTTTTATTGAAGCACAACATAAATGTTATGCCACATTCTTTTTACATTTCACTTCTCTTCTTTCACTCACTTATTACTTTAAATTCACTGTATTCATTGTTCTTTCCAAGCCAATTGTACAAAACGACAATACCGCTTCACAAGATTTATCAATAAAAATAGGAAGCTCGGCGGCATCTCCTGAATCAAAATTCCCAAGTACATAGTCTACTTGCCGGCCTTTTGCAAAGTCTCCTCCCACCCCAAACCTGAGTCTTGGATAAACATCTGTACCAAGTATTTCTTGAATATTCCCAAGTCCATTATGTCCCCCATTAGAACCTTTGGCACGCATACGAAGTTTACCGAAAGGCAAAGCTATGTCGTCGGTGATGGTAAGCGAATTTTCGATGGGAACATTCAATTCTTTTAACCAATAATTCAACGCTTTTCCACTCAGATTCATAAAAGTGGTTGGTTTTATCAAATAAATTTGATGCCCTTTATGCTTAAAGTCCGTTTTAAAAACAAGTCGATCAGAATCAAAATCAACAGCATGGTCTTTTGCCAATTTATCCAACACCATAAACCCGATATTATGCCGGGTTTTCGCATATTCAGGACCTATATTACCAAGACCACAGATGAGGTACTTCATGGGCGAATTTTTTGAATTTCAAATTCTTAATTTTGAATTATATTTTAATTACTGAGCCTACAACTCTAATTTACTTTATAAAAAAAATCCCGCCGAAAGACAGGATTTTTTTATTTCTATTTTTCAAAAAAAATTATTTTTTCGCTGCTACTTTTCCTACTGGAGCTTTTCCATCTGTAGTTTCAGCTTGTTTCAACTCTCTTGTAGAAACAACACTAGCCAAAGGAATTGATTTCGAATTGACAATTGTATAATTACCCAATTTCACATCACTCACTTTCACAGATTTACCTACTTCTAAATTTGTAACGTCTACCTCGATAAAATCAGGAAGATTTGCAGGAAGTGCTTTTACGGTTACTTTCTTCAATTTAGTTACCAATTTACCACCTTTTATTACTCCTACTGCAGTACCAACAAGTTTAACTGGAATTTCGATTTTAACAATTTTATCGTCCAATAGTTCTAGGAAGTCAACATGAAGAATTTGCTCATTTACTGGATGAAACTGAACATCTTGAA
>JAYTHK010000270.1:0-3446 GCA_043732665.1 Cytophagales bacterium
TTCATATAATATTAAAAAAATGCACAAAATGCCGAAACAATGCTCAGAGTGCGGACGGTCTTTTGAGCCTGAACCTGGTTTTTATACAGGAGCTATGTATGTTAACTACGCTTTTGGTTTATTTCTATTTTTGATAAGCTACTTGATTTTAGAAATAATATTAAGCGTACCACCATACGTATTCTTTACTACATATATTGGAATACTATTATCAATAAGTCCTCTTATGTTTAGATATTCTAGGATTATTTATCTTTATTTATTTGTGAGTTATGACGATGAGGCTATAAAAAAACATAAACCCTTAATGTAATACTGTATCCCCCGAGCAAGTACATATTTCCTAACTTAAAGATAGTTATTTTCTTTGCATAAGAAGAAGATATGCGAAGTACTTCATCAGAAATGCACTTGGTTAATATAAAATGGCAGGACTCAGGATTGAGCCGTATGGCGTTTTGTAAACGAGAAAAGATTTCATACGCCAGTTTCAATTTTTGGCACAAACAATTCACCTGCTCCAAGGAAACTGGATTTTCAGAAATTGCGCTTCCTGCTCAACAGAAGTCTGATTTATCGGCAGAACTTCTTTTTTCCTCGGGAGTGCGAATGGTATTCCCTTGCGCTCCACCGATACCTTGGCTCAAAGAACTTATAGGCTAATGCTTTCCATAACCCTTATTCACCGCTGTTATTTGTCCTGTTCCCACACCGACATGCGCAAAGGAGTGGACAGTCTTTGTGGGCTCATTCGCAACGAACTAGGCAAAGACCCTCTCAACGGCGAGTTGTTTGTATTTTTTAGCAGGAATCGTAATCAGATAAAACTTTTGCTCTGGGAACAGGATGGTTTTTCTTTGTATCAGAAAAAACTCGAACGTGGTACCTACGAATTGCCCGAAGGAACCGAAATTCACCAAAGCATAAGTAGCGAAAAATTGAATCTAATTTTGCAGGAAATCTCTTTGAAAAGTGTACAACACTGGATACGCTATCAGCAAGCAGAAACAATCTTTTTATGATGCAAAAAGTTCTTTAAATGCTGTTACCACCTGCCTGGAAAATAAGTGTATTTTTGCATCAGTGAAACAAATAACTGATGTATCTTCTTTATCCAAAAACGAATTAGTAGTTCGGGTGATGGAACTCGAACACCGCTTGTCGGTATTTGAGAAGATGCACTTCGGCCCCAAACACGAACGTTTTATTCCCACTATTCCTGTCGCCCAAAATCAACTTGCACTTGGTATTGCGGTAGAAACGCTTCCTGCAGCTGAACTTAAAATCTCACAAGTACCAGTCCATGAGCGCAAGCAAGTGGAAAAGAAAATGAAGATTCATCCAGGTCGTAACCCACTTCCAGCTTCTCTTCGCAGGGAAGAAATTATTCTTGAGCCTTTAGAAGAGGTGACGGATTGCGTATGTATCGGTCAAGAGATTACCGAGGTATTGGAAATAAAGGCGGCAGAGTTTTATGTAAAACGTTTTGTTCGTCCCAAATACGCACGCAAGAATGAAGAAGGTGTGGCTATCGGATTGCTTCCAAACAGAGTAATAGAAAAAGGTATAGCCGGTTCATCGGTACTGGCCATGTTGCTTGTAGGAAAGTTCATCGATCATCTTCCTATTTACCGCCAAATTGCTATCTTCAAAAGAACAGGGATAGAATTAAAATACAATATGGTATTGGACTGGGGTAATGAGAGTTTAAAAGTATTGGAACCACTTTTATGATTTACTCCGAGAAAAGTGTTTGATAGTAGCTATGTACAAGCCGATGAGGCTAAGCTGAAGGTATTGGACAATGAGAAAAAGGGAAGCGCCCACCAAGGTTATTTATGGGCATACAAGAGTCCGATAGAAAAACTTATTTTCTTTGAGTATCAACCTGGACGAGGGAAAATAGGTCCTGCAGTATTATTGAAAAAATTTACAGGCTATCTCCAGACCGATGGGTATAGCGGTTATGATCAGTTTGCTTTGCGCAAGGAAATTGAAATATTGAATTGTATGGCTCATGCACGTCGTGAATTTAAGGATGCTCAGAATAACGATAAAGTGCGCGCAGACTATGCGATAACAAGGATGCAGGAACTCTATGCTATTGAGCGGGAGATAAGAGAATTAACGACCGAGCAGCGGTATGCAATTCGACAGGAAAAATCTGTTTCTATTTTAAAAGAACTTGGAGCATGGATGGTAGAACAATATCCACAGGTTACTCCCAAATCACCAATTGGAATGGCCTTGCAATATTCAATGAGACGTTGGAAAGAACTCTCGCATTATACGACCAATGGTAAGTTAGAGATTGATAATAATCTGATAGAAAATGACATTGGCCCCATTGCTTTGGGTAGAAAGAATTATTTATTCGCAGGTTCTCACGAATCCGCTCAACGAATCGCTATGATATATTCCCTTTTGGGAACCTGCAAAGCACACAACGTGAATCCGCAGGAATGGCTTATGAAAGTCTTTGAGGAAATCCCTAACAGAACCGTCAATAATCTCGAAGACTTATTACCCCAAAATTTTATTACCAATATGTAGTTGCTTGGGGGGATACCTTTCTCTGAATGCAGGAGGCGATTCAAATGCTGTATTTATTTTTCATGTAAATGGAGCGTTTACTACAAGTGTGTATTCAAAAGTTAAATTGATTGGTGGAACTCAGTCGAAAAATATTTTTTGGTTAATTAATGGAGCAGCTACCATAAATAATAATTCAATCTTCAGAGGAACTATCGTTTCTAACGCTGCAATAGTATTAAATACAGCAACGATAGTTGATGGCCGGGTGTTTACCATCGTTGGTACTATAAATACTACTACAAATAATGTTAGCATACTAAAGGTGCCATCCTTAATAATCCACGCCAGCTTATAGTTTTCCTTGCGCCTATACCCCTTTACCTATTGAATTACTATCGTTTACAGGCGAGTGCAACAATGAAAATATTCTATTGAAATGGAGTACTGCATCAGAGATAAATAACGACTATTTTTCAATAGAACGACGAAGTACAGATGGCATTCACTGGCAAACCATTAATACGGTTAAGGGAGCTGGTAATTCATTTACTTTACAAAATTACATTTATGCATATTCAGAACCAGACCTCGAAATTCCTTATTATCGTTTAAAGCAATCTGACGGTAAAGGAAATTTTAAATATTCTGCTATTATTGCGGTTGAAAATTGCATAGAAAACCCAACTGAATTAACCGTTTATCCTAATCCTATAATCGCAAGGCAGTCGGTTAATATAAACTTAAGAGTTCCTATTAAGCAAGAGGTTTTGGTTGCGGTAACGGATGTATTATGGCAGGAATATTTTTCAAGAATAAATAGTCGTCCCTTAAAAACCCACATTTAGCGATTTAATATTTCTAAATAAAAGGGCATAGGTTATTGAGTAGAACCAGTTTATTAGACTGTCTAA
>JAYTHK010000271.1:0-11151 GCA_043732665.1 Cytophagales bacterium
TTACCTTTATATCTTTCCATTGTATCTCTTAATTTTGATACAATCTTAAACATCCTCAATGCAGTATATCTGCATTGGCGAATAAAATATCTAATCCTATATATTATTTAAGCCGTTGTTTGAACTTTTCTCTAACAACGACTTAAATAGTATATAACTTATTTAAGATACATTATGCTGTCTAATTCTTCGTGCAAAGGAGTAGAACGAACATGAAGCCTATACTCGTTTACAAAATTTGTATGTGCTTCACTAAAATTTTCTTCCAATTTTTTCTCCTGTATAGAATGAATATCATTAAAGCGAATTTTTATTTTATCAAAAGCTTTAATTCTTTTTGCTTTTGTTTCGTTTTTCACTAATTCTTTATAGTCCGACCAAGCAGTCTTGTAGAATTTAAAAAGTTCTATAGAAGCATTCTTGAATTCTACATTACCATTAAAAGAACATAATTTCTCAAGAGAATCTAAGGATCTTTTAGTTTGGGTTTCTAAGGATTTATATGCCTCCGCTACATTTTCCTTTGAGTCACTTTCTTTTACAGTTTTAATAAATCGAATATTTTCTTCAAGAATATATCCTTGGTTTTCAATGATGAAATTATTGTAGGCATGTGCATGTTTGACGTAAATGCCACCCACGCAAGGTTCTTTATTGACGGTAGTCTCTACTGCTGAAGTATCTTCTGAAGCTTTAGAGCCTAGACTTTTTTCCTTTTTTGATTCGCAACTTATTAGTAAGAAACCAATTATTATTATAGATAAGAAATAGTTCATAGTTATAGATATCTTGATTGTGTTTGTTATTTATATTTTAATGGATTATTTAAAAATTACCAACATCTCCATTGATGCCAGTATCCACCATATCCACAATTGTTTCCGTAACCGTAGTAGCCATAACTTCCATATCCGATAGGGCCGGTTGATACTCCAATATAGGGACGCATTGCATATCCATTATGATTAAATCCATATCCTGCTCCGTGATGCGCTCTACCACCACCATGGTAACCACCACCTCCATGACCACTGCGTTGAGCATACAATAAACTCATGGTAGATAATGCTATTATAATTATCGCAACTATTTTTACCTTTTTCATATTATGATTTATTAGATGATTCGTTATTCAAAGATGAGCGCATTTGAACTGGCTAGCATTACACAACATTTCGAATAAGTTATGTAATTCACACATATTTTAGTTGTTGAAATTGTAAGATATTTTATTTAAAACATCTTGTGCAGCTTCATTTTTCTGAGCAACATTATAATATGGAGAGAAATAAATTATGTAACTTTATCGTTTAATTATGCAATAGTTCCCTTTTTTTAATGACCATTTTTGCAACACAATATTCAGTTGGATTTTAAAACGAAAAATATGAAAGCATTAGTTTATCATGGACCTAGAAAAAAATTATGGGAAGAAGTTCCAATGCCTGTATTAAAAGAATCAACAGATGCTGTTGTGAAAATTCTAAAAACTACTATATGTGGAACAGATCTACATATAATGAACGGAGATCTTCCTGCCGTTGCAGAAGGTAGAATTATTGGCCACGAAGGTGTTGGAATTATAGAAACCGTTGGAACTGCTGTAAGTAATTTTAAAGAAGGCGATCATGTAATTATTTCTTGTATTACTTCGTGTGGAAAATGTGAATATTGTAAGAAAGCAATGTATTCTCATTGTGAAAAGGGTGGATGGATATTGGGAAATTTAATTGACGGTTGTCAAGCCGAATATGTTAGAATACCTTATGCGGACAACAGCCTATATCATATTCCTGAAGGCTCTGACGAAGAAGCTTTGGTAATGTTAAGTGATATTTTACCAACAGGTTTTGAATGTGGGGTACTCAATGGTAAAGTAAAACCAGGCGACACAATCGCTATTATAGGCTCAGGTCCTGTTGGTATGGCTGCTTTGTTGACGGCTCAATTTTATACTCCGGCTGAAATTATTATGATAGATATGGATGAAAATCGACTGAATGTTGCAAAAACTTTTGGTGCTACACATGTCATAAACAACAGTAAGGAAAATACCATTGAAAAAGTAATGAGCCTTACAAATGGTAAAGGAGTAGATACTGCAATCGAGGCGGTTGGAATTGCTGCGACTTTTGAGTTATGTGAGAAAATAGTTGGCGCCGGAGGTCATATCGCTAATATAGGAGTGCATGGTAAAAGTGTGACACTTCACATGGAAACTTTATGGTCTCAGAATATTACGATTACAACACGTCTCGTTGATACAGTAACGACTCCAATGCTTTTTAAAACGATACAGTCCGGTAAACTTGATCCAAAGAAACTCATTACACACCATTTTAGATTGGATCAGATAATTGAGGCTTATGAAACGTTTGGAAATGCATCAGAAGAAAAAGCATTAAAAGTAATATTGACAAGTTAGAAAGAAGTTATAATGATTAAAACCATTTTAAATAAATGGTTTTAATCATTATAACTTCTAATAGTGAACATTATTTAAAATGAATTTCAATTATACATTTACTACTTCAAATTTGTATAGGAAGATTAAAAATAAAACAGAAATTTAAACTATCAGATAACTGTTTAAATAATTGCTATTTGATTGTAAAAAATAATTAAAAATAAATTTATTAGTTGTTTAAAAAGCATTATGAAAAAGATACTTATATCAGGATTAATTGCCGGAATTGTTTTGTTAATCATTAGCGTTCTTGGATTGTATACGATCATCTGGTTTTTTCCCAGTCTTGCTACAGAATATTTCAATCCAGTTTTCGATGGGCAATCGGATAGGTACATTTTATATTATGCTCATCCTTTTGTCATAAGTTTAATACTCTCTTGGTTTTGGGATAGATTTAAAAATCTTCTGTCAGGATCGTTTCTTACTCTTGGAATTGAATTCGGGTTGGTTTATTTGTTTATCGCCATATTTCCAATGATGTGGCTAATCTATAGTACTATGGATTTATCTATAGCGATGGTTGCTACATGGTTTGTATTTGCATTAGCGCAAGGAATAATTGCAGGATTAATTTTTGAAAAAACAAATCCATTAATAACTTAAAATTAGAAAGAATATGAAACTATTTAAAATATTCTTGCTGCTACTGATTACTATTTTATTTATCAGTGCCGCTAGCCTTATTCAAAATACCTACACCCTCACCAACGATTATTCCGTTACTATTTATGGTAAATCGAACCTTCATACCTGGGATGAAAATGTTCAACTAGTATCAGGTGACGTGAATGTGAGTTGCAATAAAGACGGAAGCTTTAATTTGGATGCTGTTAATATAAAAATGAATGTACACTCCATTAAAAGCGATAGGGGCGCTATAATGAATAATAATACTTATAAGGCACTTAAAGCAGATACTTATCCTGAAATTACTTTCAGACTCTCTAGTCCGATTAAATCAATTCAAACTAAATCAAATCAGAATACCATTCTTGCAAAAGGTGCTCTTACAATAGCAGGTGTAACTAAAGCTGTCGATATGCAGGTAAAGGTATTTATGCAGGAACAAAATAAATTGGTATTTGAAGGAACACAAAGTATAAAGATGACAGATTATGGTATTAACCCACCTATAGCTCTTTTCGGAACATTGAGAACTGGCAATGAAATTACCATTCATTTTAAAACAAATTTTGCAACAAAAAATTAATGACTAGTAAACGAAACACAATTATAAATAGAACCTGCTATTACAAAGGCAACTAAATTATTTCGATTGGTAGTAATTGCTATGGTTGCCATTAGCTTTTCGGCAATGGCACAGCTACTGGCCATTCAATATTATCGTACGAATCATAGAAAAGGTATAAATTTTTTTAGGTCAATAAAAAATAATACGACGCTATTTACAGGAATGAAGGTGAGAATCGGTGAAAATTTTATACAGGATTTTCAAGGGCTGGGGTAAAGTAATAGTGCAGCATCTATATTGGTAGCAGGAGTTAAATCGAATTAACTTATGTCCCTCACAAATGGATTCGATCTTGCCATTGCCAATTTGAATGTTGATGCTCAATTGACAGATGAAATTCGGATGAATATGACGATGTATTTATTTATTCGGCACCATGAGGAAACCTGAGTTAAAGGAGGATATATACAATTCGACAAACTCTCTTTTCTTAAAAGTGCTTTTGTAGATAGTCTTATGAAAAATTTCACTATCAAAGCAGGTGTTTATGAAGTTGATTACGGAGATCATTATTATAGAAGGAGTGATGGAGGTAATGCGATTTACAATCCATTTTTAGAAAATTATATTATGGATGAATATTTGCTACAGAAATTAGGAGCAGAGGTTTATTATCATACCAAAAATGGTCTCATAGCAATGTTCGGCGTAGCGAATGAATAACTTAATCCAACGTTTATTAGGGCGGTTCAGATAGATTCTACAACTGATAAATTAAATAAATACAATCCTGCATTTCACTGTAAACTTGGATACGACAAACAAGTGAATAAAGATTTCAGATTCAGAATAATTGGTTCGTTTTATTTAGACAGAATTGCTTCTAGTAATACTTTATTTGGAGGAGACAGTGCTGGTTCACACTACTATATAATGGAAAATACGGCTGCTACTTCTTCTCGTAATGTATTTTCGGGAAGACACAATCTTTAGTTTACCGAACAGTTGACTCTCTTTATGATCAATCCATTTGTGAAATTTAAAGGGTTGGAGTTTTTTGGAACATACGAAATGGCTCAAGGTAGAACGATCGTTGAAAAGAAAATTCGCAATACAACTCAATATGCCAGAGATTTAATTTATAGATTTCCTGCGAACAAAGAAAATTTTTGGATCGGAGTAAGGTACAATTATATGACAAATATACTTCTTGGTAATTCAACAAATGTAACCATTAGCCATGCAGCTGGATCTTTGGGATGGTTTGTTACAAAAAATATCATGGCAAAAGTAAAGTACATGAATCAGCAGTACAAAAATTTTATGTCGACTGATATTCGTTCGAGAGGAAATTTTAATGGTTTCATGCTAGAAGCGTCTATTGAATTTTAATTATTTCGGATATAGGCAATATAAACGCATAAGCCTATTTCGAATTCACATAGCTTAGAGAATTTAGAAATGTTCCCTTTTACTATTAACGAGTTTCCTCCTGAATGACTGAAATGGTTATGGTCATTCAGGAGGAAACTCGTTAATTAAGGATGGGACTAGTATTTATTTAGAAAGAAGATTTCTTGAAATTAAAATTAAAGGCGAATAAACTACCTGATTCTATACTATTTAAAACTACCACAAAGCGGTTTATAATTTCAGGTATTTCTTAGCCGTTTTTGGAATATCATAAATGTTCTCGTTATCCAAATGAATCTTTAGTCTGGTTGGGTTTCCAGAATATTCAGTGGCGACATATTCTTCTAGATTAGTGATAATGCCAAAATGAACGTCAACTTTATTTTCATATTTATATCCATTAACGATAGATTGTAAGACAGATTTGTCTTTTAAATTATTGAAGACAAATATTGATGTTTTAATACCATCTTTTGTTTCAGTTGTATGGTTATAATATCCGTCCCTTTCGACTTCAAAATAAATTTGATCATTCAATTTTGTTAAGTTCTCAAAACTTGATTTAATAATAACTATATCTAAATTTTTCATTTTTTTAATTTTAAGCTATATGCCTTTTATTGAAATAGTTCACACAAAGTGTTGTTGATTCCAATAATTCGTAGCAAGATAATTATTTTTTGTCAATGAATCAAAAGATAGAAAAGCGTATAGCCTTAAGTCTTAGTATTAGCTTATTATTGAGGAAAATTAAGATAAATGTTTCAGAATAATTTGCTGAAGTTGATTTTTTGAAACGGCTCCTGATTGTCTCCATTTTATTTGCCCATCTTTAAAAAGTATGAATGTAGGAACTCCTTTTATTTGATAAGCACTAGCTGCTTTTGGATTTTTGTCGATGTCAATTTTTATAATTTTTGCATTGTCGCCCACAATATTTTTCAACTCGTCTAATATTGGTTTCATTCCTTTACAAGGACCACACCACTCAGCAAAAAAGTCGACTAATGTAGGAGTATTGCTTTTGATAATTTCCGAAAATGCTTTTGCCATTTTTAGTTTATTATAGTTTTATGAAGGATATTTTTTTATTAGTTATACAATAGGATAATTGTTATTATCCTAATTCATAAAAATAATCTACTTCCAGATTATTTTCTACGCTCTCAATCCCAGGCGTGTTCCAGACAATTCTACTCGCTTCCTCTTTTATGTAAATAGTACCCACAGTTCCTGTAAGTATAACTTTTGTGCCAGATACGTTAACATGAATATCAAGATCTTTACATCCTAAAATGCGGTCAAGGGCGTTCTTAACTTCTAATTGCTCGATGGCATCTGGTGTTTCCAATTTGATTAAAATATTATTGCTTACTCCTTTTACACCATTAAGATAAATGACTGAATTTTTTGCAGCTTCTCTTTGGTAGTTCCATGAAAGCTCACCTTCCAAACTAACCCATCCATCTTCAACTTTTACAGTTATTTTTTCTTGTGGTACAGATGAATTTAACTTCAATGCATTTAAGACTTCGTTAGCAATTTCAATATTGCTTTTGTTCAATGAACCCGAAAATTTCACTTTGATATTTTCTACAAGAGCCTTTACTCCAATTACTTTTTTCGTTGCAAATTCTGCTTCTGTTTTTTTTGCATAATTATCAACAACACCCGTAAGTGAAACAACACCATCTTTGACTATAACACCTATTTCTGCTGCATTCAATAACGGTTCTCTTTTAATAGCATTCTGAACATCCTCCTGTAATTCTAAATCAGTTTTCATCTTGATGTCTTTTTTCAATTGTAATTTAATTATTACAACGGCATAAAGTTGCCCTTTTTCGTTTATGCAAGTTTTATAGAATTAAGGAAATATGATACATAATTCACACATTCTGATATTCTTTAGTGTCACTTATTGTTTATAGTCTGTAGGCTACGAATAAAGCTAGAAGCAAACAATTACTAGGTCCTGAAACACCAGTCATTGATCGTATTCGGAATAATTATTTGGTAGACATTTTTATAAAATTGGAAAAGGATAAAATTAAACTTTGAGTAGTAAAAGACCTTTTACAAAAAATTTATCCAACTGTTACAGTCGGATAAAAATTATAGAAATACGCATGTCGTTTTTGATATTTCCGCCCTTGTTGGAGTTTTTCTACAATAAGGGTTTCTCGTGGCTCCTAAGTCCAAATAAGCAACGATTTTTTATTAAGATTGTGCTGGTTCGGAAAACAAATGAGAGGTGTTAAATTGAATAGAAACGCTGGAGGGAAATACGTTTGTAAAGAAAATGGCTGGTACTAAAGATTTTATTTATACGAATAATGAAATTGAAAGTACGTTTACTATTTTCAGAAATAAATTTTTTATTGGTAAGGATATTATCGGGAAACAAGAGGCTGTTCAATTGTTGCAAAAATTCCAATACTATAATGATAATGATAATGAACGTTTTCCTATAACTCTTTATGGCTATATTCCGCAGGAGGTTTTTGAGGGCGCCGTTCCTGATCGGTATCGTTTTACTGTGGATTATCTTCTTTAGTAAAAGTTGTATTAAATATAGACGAAAATAGTATTATTTCCTTGACGGATATAAAAACGGATAATTCCGAATTGGAAAATATATATTTAAAAAGTTGAATGGCAAAAAATAAATGGGAATGATGTCGAGTTGAAAGATCAGTCATTAACTATTGTTTTTCAGACTCAGGAAGAAAAATTCAATGTGTATTAAGGAATAGAGAAATTGGTTAATATTAGGAGTCCCATTGTGTAAGCAATGGGACTTTTTTTTGATATAGAATATAACTAAGAAACACTTTATATTAAAATTCCTTCAACTCCTCTTCAAATCCTCCACTCAAAATAGGAAATCTGCACCATGAGCGAGGATCTACATTGAAATCGTCGATGTGAAAAGAAGGCGCTATGCGTTCGCGCTTCCATTGGTTGCGCGTCCATAGGGTATAGAATCTTTTTATATGGAAACGAAGTAATTCTGAATCTTCTATATTCTTCTTTTTTAATTCTTCAAAAACTACTTTCGGAGACTTTCTTTCTTTAATTGCCAAGCGTTCTATTTCTACCAAAATAGAATAAGGCATTAGATCTTTTTCGTCTGTTTGCGTTCTTTCGATCGGCCTTAATTCAGCAGTAGGAGTAAGCGCATTTACAAGTCTTAATCCTGATTGTCCCATTTTTTTTTCCGCCCATAGCAACCAATTTCTAATGAAATGTTTGTCTATACCAGCAATAGGAGCAATGCTTCCCGAAGTATCACCGTCCATGGTAGCGTAGCCAACGTCACCTTCACTGCGGTTGGAAGTGGTAATGAGTAAAGCACGGTTAATATTGGCAAGCATCCAAATGATAGGAGAACGACTTCTGGCTTGAATATTTTGCAGTGTAATGTCGTCTGTTTCCCAACTAAGTTTTCTACCTATTGCATTTTCTATTTTTTCGGTGTAGCTTTTTACTTCTTCGTTTATAGGCCAGTGGTAGAAGGCAGCACCAATCGATTTCGCCAGTTCTTCTGCACTCTTAAAAGTATCATTACCAGAGTTTGTAGTACCTTGATAGGCGCATACAAGAATTTTATTCATGATATGCTGCACCTGTTCTTCAAAAGGAAGAGAACTGATTTCCTCAAGATTTATTAAATCCGTAATTCCTCCTTTTGTAATAAAATTTTTGGCGCCTAATTCTTTAAGTCCTTTTTTTACCATCTCGGAAACTATTACAGCACAAGCCGATGAATCCGCTCCACCACTAAGAGAAAGCACAAAACCTTTGCTCTTACTTTTACGCATATAGTCGAATAAACCAAGTGAAGTAGCTTCCCAGAATTCATATTCTCTTTCTCGGTCATCGTGTGCAAGAGGTGCATGGCTCGTTTCGCCACTTTGAAAGTTTATATCGGCGTATACAAGGTTTACATTTTTAAAAGAAAGACGATCGTTGCGTTGAATAAGTTTGCCTTGATGTGCAATTAGAACTTCTCCATCGTAAATCATACGTCCAGCCTCGTTTCCTAAAAGGTCTGCATAGATGTAAGTACAATTGAATTTTTCAGAACCGCCAATGACAAGATCATAACGAATAATAGATTTATTAAAAGCAAAATGGCTGGCACTTGGATTTAAAATAAGTTGTGCACCTTTTTGCTGGTGTCTGATACCAGGACGTTGCGGTCTCCAAGCATCTTCACATATTTCAAAACCAATTTTTATTCCTTCAACTTCATATAAAACATCGCCTATATTATACGTAATTCCAGAAATGGTAATCTCTTCTATTAATTCAGCTGGCCATGCGGTAAACCAACGAGATTCGTAATGTACACCATCATTAGCTAAAAATTGTTTCGCAGTAAAACCAAGTATTTTTCCGTTTTCAATAAGGCAAGCGCAGTTGTATAAATGTCCTTCAAATAAAACAGGTAAACCAATACTTACAACGATATCTTTGCAAAAAGGGATAATGGTCAATAGCTCTTGAATCGCTTTTTTAGGAAGCCATTCACTGAGAAAAACATCTTCACATCCATATCCAGTAATGCATAGTTCGGGCAGGCAAAGTAGTTTGATATTTTGCTCTTTCGCTTGTTGAATAGCCTCTAGAATATTCGAGCGGTTGTTATTCCAGTCAAAAGGCGTTTGGTTAAGGGCTGCACCAGCTATTCTCAGGTATTGATTTGTTGTCATGTTTATTTTTTTGTAGGGTGTATTATTGGAGAGACGCATAATTATGTGTTCCTACAATAATACACCCTACAAGATAACGGATATAAATAAAAAAAGGAAACCTGTGTGAGGGGTTTCCTTTGAATTTAGGTTATGAAACTAAATTATTAGGTGTTGTTTTTAAAGTTTTAGAAAGTAAGGAAATCACCACAAAGAATTTTTATTTCTTCTTTGCTTTTTCCTTCGCCTTCTGATGAAGATTGTAAGGTTACAATTCTTCTTACCAATACTCCAGTAATAGCTTTTCTGAAACCAAGTTTTTCAGCCAGTTCGATACAGTTAGACAATTCGTCTTCAGTACATTCGCCATCGGCAAGCATAATAGAAGCTAAGTCAAATAATTCGTCAAATCTTTCTGCGTCGTTATCTGGAGCTTTAAATTCGATCGTTTTACCATCAGATTTAATAATTTTTTTCACTTCGTCGATGCTCAAACCATTTTTCACACCGATATCAAATATTAATCTTTTTTCAGCTACTGAGAAATCTCCATCTGAGTTTGCAATAGCTACTAGATTTGCCAAGTGGCTTTTGAGATTTTTTGTTTTTCTTGTTTCAAAGAGTACCATAATAGTATTTTTTTAAGTCAATACAAACTTCGGTAATTTTTATAATTCCAACAAAATAAATCGTATTTATTTTTCCATATTCTTTAATAAATTATATAAATAACTTATTTATGTACATTATTATGTCATTTTATTACGTATATTCATATTTTAGGCTATTCTTAAATATTGTACTATTTTAATATTCAATGCTATTTATTAGAGGATTATAATTTTAACTATAATTATTTATCCGTATACTACACAATCTGTGAAAATTAAATAATTTATACTAGTTTTGAGAAAAAACTTGCGAGAAATGTAGTTTTATTTAAGTTTTAAAGGCTGGTTTTAACTAATTTTTGTAAAAATGGATAGAAAAAAAGAATTCTCGAGGGTGATAGTGGAAGGTTACCAATTTTTTGGGGCTTCCATTGTCCTAGGAGGAGCCATGTTGGATGGTGAATCGTTGACCAATTCTTACATAAAACTTCCCTTAAAAACCATGAATCGCCATGGATTAATAGCGGGCGCTACAGGCACTGGTAAGACAAAAACGCTTCAAATGATCACTGAAAGTTTGTCTGAAGCAGGCGTGCCCGTTTTATTAATGGATATAAAAGGTGATTTGAGTGGTCTTGCTGCCATTGGAGAGTCAGATTCAAAGATAGAAGAAAGGCAAAAAAAAATAGGACTTCTTTATACAGCGAAAAAATTTCCAGTAGAGCTGTATTCTTTATCAAATGAAAAAGGAGGCCGCCTTAGAGCAAC
>JAYTHK010000272.1:0-3438 GCA_043732665.1 Cytophagales bacterium
GGCTTCGTTCGTCAACATTTAACATTACCAAATAAAAATATTTTATATCAAAAGGCATTGGAAATATTAGAAGCGAAATCAATCCAATTTCCTGTTTCCACTTTAGTCACTTTAGAAATTGCAAACCTTTATGTAGGTTACGGAAAGCTCTACAAACCACTGCAATCAGACGACCATAAATGGGATTTAAAAAAGGCTTTTGATATTTGCGAAACAGCAAAAAAAAGATTTCCAAAATCTTCAGGCGCCATGAAATGCATGAATGTGCAGGATAATTTGCAGGCAAAGGAAATATCAGCCATCATTGAGGAAACGAATATCCCCTCTATTCCATTCAAAGCATTAATTCATTATGCGAACATAAAAACTGTCTATTGGAGACTTATAAAAACATCGGTATCCGAAGTACAGGCACAACGAAAAAAATGGGACCGAAATTATGAAGTAGATAGAGAGGAGAAATTTCTACAATATTTCACACCAAAAAAAGCTGAAAAAACGGGCTATTATACCTTGGTAGACGACGGCGATTTCCAGCAACACAGTGTCGAAATAAAACTCGACGGAGTTCCTGTAGGAAATTACATGATACTGCTTAGTAACGACGCTGATTTTAAAATTGGCACTAACGGTCTGGCTTATGAGTTCACCACTATTACCAACATTAGCTACATACACCGTAATACATCAGAGGGAGGTACCGAATTCTATATCCTAAACCGTGAGACAGGAGAGCCATTATCCGGCGTTACTGCGACCACTTATTTTATCGAATATAATTATAAAAAAAGTGACTACGAAAGTTTAAAAGGTAGCCCTTCCCTCTCTAATAAAGAAGGGTATATAAAAATCCCTTTTCAATTTGAAAAACAAAATAATTATGCGAGAGATTTCTACGTTGATTTTTCATTGGGAAATGATAAATACAGCACTACTACAATAGATGGTTACAGAAATGACGGTTCTATTTCTCAATATGTCGAAGAAGAACCAGGCTATTCCACGACTTTAAAATTCTTTACAGACCGCGCTATATATCGTCCAGGACAAACGATTTATTTTAAAGGTTTAGCGATAAAGAGTAATGGTAAAAATTCTTCTATCGTTCCAAAATATTCCACCGTTGTCGTTTTATTCGATGTAAACAATCAAAGAGTAGCAGAACTAACTTTAGTAACCAACGAATACGGCACATTCAACGGAACGTTTACAGCACCTACAAAAGGGCTTACGGGAGTAATGCGCATAGAATCTACAAATGACGGAGGCTCCACTTCTTTTTCTGTAGAAGAATATAAAAGGCCAAAATTTGAAGTAACGTTTGAACCTGTAAAAGGTAGGTTCCGTCTCAACGAACAAATCAAAGCAGAAGGTTTAGCGAAAGCTTATTCTGGTGTGGGCATTGACGGCGCAAAAGTTCAATACAGAGTGGTGCGAAAAGCTCGTTATCCATACTGGTGGTGGTGTCGTTGGGGATATTACCCAAGTTCGCCTGAAATAGAAATCGCCAATGGAATTTCACAAACAGATGGAGAAGGGAAATTTACGGTAGAATTTAAAGCTATTCCCGATCCGCTTATAGATCCTACCTCAGAGCCTACTTTCATTTACACTGTTTATGCGGATGTAACTGATATTAACGGAGAAACACATAGTACAACTTCTCTTATTTCTGTTGGATACAGAGCCTTACAAGTAAGTGTAAGTGCTGTGGACATGGATAAAGAAAATGAATATGTGTGGAAAAAAGAGTACAGCATAAACACCACTAATTTGGCAGGAGAATTTGAACCAGCAATAGGACTCATCACCATTTACAGTCTAAAGCAACCTGAAAAATCCTATCGTGAACGTCTATGGGAAAGACCAGACAGACAGCTCATGTCAAAAGAAGAATTTGCAAAATATTTTCCTTATGATGAATACAAAGAAGAAAATAATTTTCTGAAATGGGCCAAAGAAAAAAAAGTTTTTAAACAAGAATTTGATACAGATAAAAAGAAAACACTCAATATTGAAAGTCTTAAACATAAGCCTTCTGGAAAATACATACTAGAAATTACATCCAAAGACAAATACGGACAAGATGTGAAAGAAGTAACTTATTTTACTATTTATTCTATAAAAGATGCGAAACTCGCTATTCCTGCAATACAGAGTTTGGAAGGCATAAACCTAACAACAGAGCCAGGAGAAAAGGCTACTCTATTAGCTGGAACTTCACATGATAAAATAAAAGTACTTTACGAAATTGAAAAAGACCGTACAATTATTTATAAAGAATGGCTCTTTTTAAAAGACGAACAAAAGTTATTGGAAATCCCTATCAAGGAAGAATACAGAGGAAACATCGCGGTGCATTACACCTTCATTCTTAACAACCGTTTGTATTACCAAAACGAAGTGGTAAACGTACCTTATAGTAACAAAGAACTGGATATAAATTTTGAAACATTTAGAAATAAATTACAGCCAGGAGAAAAAGAAGAATGGAAAATCAAAATTACTGGTAAAAAATCTGATCATATAGCTGCTGAAATGGTGGCCACACTTTACGACGCTTCACTCGACACATTCCGTCCACATTCTTGGTATGCAAATTTCAATTCGTATATGTATGCAACAATGGGCTGGAGCAGTACGAATGGCTTTAACGAAAAAGCATTTACTACTTTCTTAAAAGATTGGAATAACAGTCTAAGCCATGGTTATTCAGAACCCTATTACGACCAGTTAAATTGGTTTGGGTATTCCTTTTATGCTTATTATCATGGTTATGGTGGAAACAGGAATGTTCTCAGATCTGGAGGTAAAGAAATGATTAAAAAAATGAAGTCTATGGTGATGTCATCTCTTGGCGCACCTGTAATGAAAGAAATGGCAAACGAGGAACGAGAGGTTAATATTGTCTACGACACAGTTTCCTCATCCAATTCTTCAGTGGCATTAGGATCTACAAAACCAGAGCCTGAAAAAAGCACTAAACAAGAAGATTTCACCGATGTAAAAGTACGCAGCAATTTCAATGAAACGGCTTTCTTTTACCCACAATTAATGACTAATGAAAATGGCGAATTACTCATTAGTTTCACGATTCCAGAAGCACTGACAAGATGGAAAATGCTGGGATTTGCACACACCAAAGATTTGAAATCAGGACTTGTAACTAAAGAATTAGTCACTCAAAAGGAGTTGATGGTTGTACCCAATCAGCCAAGATTTTTTCGAGAGAACGACAAAATGATTTTCTCTGTAAAAGTTACGAGTCTTTCCGACAAAGAACTTTCAGGACAAGCTCGATTAGAATTCTTTGATGCGCTCACCATGTTTCCAATAAATGATCAGATGAAGAATTTAAAGATGGTGCAAAAATTTAGTGTTAAATCTGGACAGAGTTCTAACCTTGAATGGAACATTGAAATCCCGATAGGCGCACAG
>JAYTHK010000273.1:0-3434 GCA_043732665.1 Cytophagales bacterium
GAATTGTACGCTGACGGTGGGAGATTTTATAACCACTACAAATTACGGGCGTGAGCTCAGCGATAAAACCTATGAATTTTCTAATCATTTAGGAAACGTCTTAACGACCACTTCAGCTATGAAAATGGGCGTAGATCTTGACAATAAAAATATTTATGATTATTATAGGGCTATGATACGGTCTTCCACGGATTATTATGCCTTCGGAAGTCCAATGGCGGGTCGTGGAGGATTCACTAGTAATTATAGATATGGATTTAATGGAAAATATAATGATATTGAAGATGGATATCAGGACTATGGTTTAAAAATATTAGGATTAGGTATTATATTCTCTAATTGCATTTAAGGTTAAAGGTAGAGCCAATATAAACCCACTTATAATGCTGTTGAAAATAGAATTTAAGGAGTTTCTTCTGTTAAATCCGAAAGTGAAATTCGTCAATTAAAACACTAATAATTAATCCTTATTAAAAAGGTGCTTTATCATCGTCTTTCGATCCTTCGCTTTCAAAATTACTTTCTAACGAATTTAATTTACTTCCTAATCTCGGTGCCGGAGGCGTTTTAGAAAAAGAATCGTCAAAAGAACCACTACCAGAATTTGAATTATTAAATTTATCACGATCAAGATCACAGAATTTTGTGTACTTGCCGATAAATTTAAGAAATACACTATCCAAACTACCGTTACGGTGTTTGGCTATAATAACCTCTCCTACTCCTTTCAATGAATTGCCAGACTCATCTACATCAATTTTATAATATTCTGGCCTGTAAAGGAACACTACCATGTCCGCATCTTGCTCAATCGCACCAGATTCACGTAAATCGGAAAGCTGCGGGCGTTTGTCTCCGCCTCTTGTTTCCACACTACGGCTAAGCTGTGAAAGAGCGATAACGGGCACTTGCAATTCTTTCGCAAGTTGTTTCAATGCTCGTGAAATGGCTGAAATTTCTTGTTCGCGATTTCCTCCAAATCCTTTAGAATTTCCTTCGCCACTCATCAACTGAAGGTAGTCAATGATAATCAATTCGATATTATTTTTCGCTTTCAGTCGGCGACATTTTGTTCTAAGTTCACGAATACTCAAGGCAGGCGTATCGTCAATGTATATTGGAGCGTCTGTCAAGGCATTAATTTTATAGTGCAATTGTGTCCATTCATATTCTTCCAGATTTCCTTTCTTTATTTTTTCGCTGTCCAGCTCTGCTTCTGCCGAAATAAGCCTATTCACAAGCTGTATCGAAGACATCTCCAAAGAAAATATAGCAACAGGTTTTTTAAATTCAACAGCTGCATTACGCATAGCCGAAACCACAAAAGCTGTTTTACCCATACCAGGGCGAGCAGCAATAATAACCAGATCATTTTTCTGCCAACCTGAAGTGAGCCTATCCAAATCTGTAAATCCACTTGGAATGCCCGTAAGATGGTTGTCATGATCTTTCTTTGCCTGTAATTCTTTAATTGCCTCTCCCATCAAACTTCTCATATCCGCATAATTTTTACGAATATTTGATTCGGAAACCTTATAAAGAGACTGCTCTGTTTTATCTAACAATTCAAAAACATCTGTCGTATCTTCAAATGCATCACGGTGTACTTCGGAAGCAATAGAAATTAAATCTCTTTTTATGGAATGCTCCAGCACTATACGCGCATGAAATTCTATGTTGGCTGCAGAGTTTACCTTAGTCGTAAGTTCCGTAACATAATAGGCACCGCCCGCTATTTCCAATTCGCCCTTTGTACGCAGGTTATTGGTTACTGTAAGAATATCAACAGGTTCTGAGCGGTCAAAAAGATCCACTATGGCTTTAAAAATTTTCTGATGTGCTTCTTTGTAAAAACTTTCTGGTTTCAAGATTTCTATCACAGCGTTAAAGGCATCTCTTTCCAACATCAACGCTCCCAAAACAGCCTCTTCCAGTTCCAATGCCTGAGGTGGCAATTTCCCTAAGCTTTCAATGCCGTCCATTCTAGTGCTTTTAGGTTTCAATAATCCTGTTTTAGAAGTAAATTTCTTTTGTTCCATCATACAAATGTAAACCACAACCTTCTTCTTTGAATTAAAATTAGTTTAATATTATCCTTAGTTTATCAACATAAAATCTTTGTATTAATTGATATTGACATTTCCAACCCTAATAAACTTATCAACCTTCGTTTGCTCCTTCTCATTTTTATTTTATTTTTGTTAGCTAATTAATAAAAAATGGGAATTGCTGTGGCTACACAAAAAGTACATTTTATTGCTATTGGAGGTAGTGCTATGCATAATTTAGCATTAGCCCTTCACAACAAAGGATTTATAATTTCTGGATCAGATGACGAAATCTTTGAACCTTCTAAAACGAGATTAGAAAAAGCTGGAATTTTGCCAGGTACTCTCGGCTGGTATCCTGAAAAAATAACTTCTGATATCAATGCCATTATTCTTGGTATGCATGCTAAAGCAGACAATCCAGAGCTATTGAAAGCTCAGGAAATTGGAATTAAGATATATTCTTATCCCGAATATATTTATCAGCAAAGTATTGACAAGCAAAGAATTGTAATAGCGGGAAGTCATGGAAAAACAACAATCACGTCCATAATACTTCATGTATTAAAGCACAATAAACGATCGTTTGACTATATGGTAGGCGCTTTGATAGAAGGTTTTGATACTATGGTAAAACTGACGGAAGAAGCTCCAATTATTATCTTGGAAGGCGATGAATACCTTTCTTCCCCGCTTGACAAAACTCCAAAATTCCTACATTACCATCATCATATTGGTCTTATTAGTGGTATCGCTTGGGATCATATCAATGTTTACCCAACGTTTGACGAGTATGTAAATCAATTTGAAGCATTTGCGGAAGCAAGTCCAAAAGGAGGTACACTAATTTATTCAGAGAACGACGATTTTGCCAGTTATATTTGTAAAAAAGAAAGAGACGATGTACAAAGCATTGAATACGATGCTCATAAAAACGATATCGTTGATGGAATAACATATCTAGTTACTGATTACGGTAGAATTCCACTTCATATTTTTGGCAAACATAATATGAGAAATATAAGCGGCGCAAAAGCGGTATGCAATAAAATCGGAGTAACAGATGAATTATTTTATCAGGCTATCCTCTCCTTTAAAGGTGCAGCTAATCGTCTGGAAGTATTAAACAGAAATTACAGCACAATAGTTTTTAAAGATTTTGCGCACGCTCCTTCAAAAGTAAAAGCTACTACGAATGCTGTAAAGAAACAATACGAACGCAAAAATTTAGTGGCTGTTCTAGAGCTTCACACCTTTAGTAGCTTGAATAAAGATTTCCTTTCGCAATACAAAGACACCTTTAAAGCTGCAGATGTGCCTGTCGTTTACTTCAGTCCTGAAACTGTAAAGCATAAAAAACTACAAGACATTTCCGAGAAGGATATT
>JAYTHK010000274.1:0-11093 GCA_043732665.1 Cytophagales bacterium
CCTCAATGCATAAGCAAAAACTGGTACGTCCAATAAGAACCTTTTACGCTCACCTTTTTTTGGTCGGTATACTATAACTCAGATTTGTCTGAAAATAAAAGTAAGGTCTGGTTGGGTTAAGCGGCGGAGCATTCTGCGGTAGGGCATAGTTAAGTGTTATTTTTAAAGTGGTATTATTTCGCTGATAGCTTATGGGTAAAAATGCCTCGTAATTTAGTATTCCGAAAAACGGAGTAGTGTTGTTAGTATTTATATTCATTACTGAAATAGCAGCTACATTATTATTGTTAACGGCATAGATAACATTATTCCCAAAAACGGCTCTGATCCCAGGTTCCAATATTATTTTATCTTTTCTGGAGAAAACTCTTCGTATCTCTATGTATTTATTTATTTCAGGAGCGAGAATAGAGAAGGTTTCTTTGCCAAATATATACATTCCAAAAAGGCCTATATTGAACTCTCCCAGATCATACGCCGTGTTCATTTCGATCGCATTCGTCAATGCCTTTCGATCGCTTGGGGTTCCATTAGTGAAAAACCATCTGGCATATCCAACTGTGATGTCCCAGCGTTTGGTGAGGTTACGTGAATATTCAATTCCCAGATCCGTTTTGGCTAAAGGATGTTCGGCTTTGCTCCAGAAATAACCAATGACATAAACCGCAATACCTGAATGAAACTTATATTTTATCTGAGGCATAATACCAAATTGCTTGACACCAAAATCTCTTCCGTTATAGTTGACAAAATTCATATACTCGATGTCCAGTATCAGTTTAGAGGACTTTTCCTTAAGCTCATCAAGAGAATCGAGTGTAGAAAAATTTTCCTCTTTTAATTTTTCAGAATAATTGTCCAGCGAATCCTGATAGAATTTTGTTACAGATTCAAGCCGTTTCGTAAATATTCTTTTTTGTATAACAAGAGAATCATAACTATTTTTAATAGACCAATAGGATTCGACAGCAGGTAAATTGGAACTGGTGATTTTTTTTCCTTTTATCGTTTGAAGATAAACAATTCCCGAATCCTGCAACTGGGATATTACTTTCTGAATGGTATTCACTTTGCTCTTTAATATTTCCATCACAGACTCGTCTAGTTTTTTACTGTAATGTTTATCTATATATTCCACAAAGCCTGTATACTCCTGTCTGGACGATAGAAGAGTAGTATTCAACTCCTGATACAAGGTGTCTATTTTTTGATTATAGAAACGAATGGAATCGTTCTTGACGGTAGTATACTTCTTTGATTTTTGAGAAGACATATACTTTTTCTTTTGCTGTGCTATAGTTTGAAACGACTGAAGCAGAAAGCAACATAACAATAAAAAGCCACTGCCTATTTTTACTTTAATCTTCATGAATAGTTACGCCTTAAAAGCTAGTAAGAGTTTTGCTCTACCGATCTGACATGCCCTGTTCTTTTCTGAGCACCCCAGGATTGAATTTCTCCTTTTGTGGCTTTAAAGATAGACTTAATAATCACATAATACATTAACTGACGGTACACAATACGTTGAAAAGGTAATGTCCACAAAGAAGAGAAATGAGTCTTTTCCATCGATATGGCCAATGCTGACGCAGCAAGTTCAATAACCACAAATATAATATAGTAACTCAATACATGCATTCCATAACCAGAGAGTATGCTGAATAACATATATATATCGGCGAAGGGTGCAAGTAAGGGAAGTATGATTTGAAATAATAAAAGATTGGGAAGTGCGATCCATCCTAACGCTTTATTCTGGCTTCTGAAAAACTGATCTTTGTTTTTCCATACACATTGCATAATTCCGAAAGACCATCTTAATCGCTGTTTTAAAAACATATCAATTGTTTCAGGAGCTTCTGTATAAGCTATAGCCTCGCTGGTATAAGTAACTTTATTTCCATTCTTAAGCATTCTGATTGTAATGTCACAATCTTCCGCTACGGTGTCGGTCGTAAAGCCCCCAGCTTCTATAATGGCTTTTTTCCTGAATGCTCCAATAGCTCCAGGAATTACTGTAATACAATTTAATAAGTCGAACGCTCTTCGATCAAAATTCTGGGAAACAGTATACTCAATGGATTGCCATTTGGTAATAATGTTTACTTCGTTTCCCACTCTTACATTTCCTGCCACTGCGCCTATTCGTTCGTCTTCAAAGCCTTCCAGCAGTTTTTCGATGGCTTCAGGATTAAGAAGTGTGTCCGCATCAATACATACTACAATGTCTCCGTAGGCCTGATGTATTCCATAATTCAAGGCAGCAGCTTTTCCTCCATTAGGTTTTGTGAGAATCTTTATTTGCCTATTTTCAGAAAAAGTTCTGGTAAGTGTTTCATAGGTATTATCTTTGGATCCATCGTCTACTACTATAATCTCGATATTTTTATAAGTAGAGTTTAATAAGGTAGAAATGGTTTTGCATACAGTAAGCTCTTCGTTGTAAGCAGGTATAATTACACTTACAAGTTCTGTTTCACGATGGGAAGATTTACCTTTTCTTTTTTTCTGAATAAGTGCCAGAATTACCAATATCAATAATCTTCCTATAGAAAGAAAAATGGCTAGGAAAAATAAATAATACAATAGATGCTCTACTAGGTATATAAAGAAAGCGGAAACTCCATTAAACGTAGCGAAGAAGGTATCGGTTTTGTTATCGGCAGCAGGCATAAGTTCCTTTGCCGATTTACCTGAAAGTCCTGAAATATTCGTAAAGGTATATCCTTTTGATTTAAAATAGTGAATGATGCGCGGTAAAGCCTTTACAGTAGCCGAACGGTCTCCTCCTGCATCGTGCAGTAAAATAATATTCCCTTCCTGTTCTTGTCGGATGACTCTGTTTACAATAGAATCCTCATTGATCCCTTCTTGCCAGTCCAAAGGGTCAATACTTTCCGCAATCGTATAATAATTTTCCTGCTTAGCCAATGCGATAGGATATAAATCCTCATAGGTGTGCGGGTCAGCATCTGCTCTGTATGGAGGTCTGAATAAAACGGTTGAGTGGCCGATGATACATTCTATAAGCCTTCTGGTAGCACTTAATTCTATTTTGCCCATTGATTCGCTTATCTTAGCAAGATTCGGATGACTAAAAGTATGATTGCCGATTTCATGTCCCTCTTCATAGATTCGCTGTAATAAAGGTATATTTTTTTCAGCATTTAAGCCCGTTACAAAAAAAACTCCGGGAATTTTCTCTTGCTTTAATATATCCAATATCTGACTGGTATAAGGTTCCTCGGGACCATCGTCAAATGTTAATACTATTTTATGATTCATTTTTCCAAATCTTCTGATCAAATAAGAAGACGGATAAGTAAGGTATTTTTCTGAACTAATTAATTGTTCAATACTATCTACATTAATCTTTAACGATCCATTTTTAGGTGTAGCAATAAGATCAAGAATTTCACCTTCTCCGATATAAGAAATTTGTTGCTCATCTCCTTTAATGTCGTTCAGTTGCCCGTACAAAAAAATGTTATGTTGCAGCGCTTCTGTCGAGAGTTCTCTTCCAAAATAACTCCACATTCTGGAATCTTCTGCGCCAAGTCTCCACAGAGATACTCCTCCCAGTCCGTAATCATCTGCTAGTCGCATCAGGTTATAAATAGTAGCGGCATCGGTAAAGTGCACTTGATGTTTGATGTTGGCATCGTCCACATAGTTAAACTTTAAATTGTAACCAGTTTCATCATACACTATATTGCCTTCATAATTTTGTGCTATACTGACTGCATTTTGAAAATCTATTTCTGTTCCCAGAGCATTTTCAGGCCAATCGTATCCGTAGGCAGGAAGACCTAAAATGATCTTAGCATCAGGAACAATTTGAGAGCATTCGTCAAGCGCTTTTTCTACCCATTTGAAATGAGCGATAGGGCCTGGTATAGATTCTTCTGAATGTTGGTCATAAGCCATCAGCATAAGATAATCGTTGTACTTTTGCAATTCCTCATAATCATAATCTTCGTTAAAAGGAGAAACATCCTGTGTGACTATAAATTTTTCAGCATGAAGCGCATTATATAATTCTTGTTGGAATTCTACGAGATTAGCATTGTTGGTGAGATTCATATTTTCAAAATCAATATTGATGCCTTGAAAATCATATTTTTTCAAATTTTTTAAAATACTATTAATACATACAGTTCTCCTATCTTTGGAGGAGATCACTCGTTTTACATTTTCTCCCTTCCAGTCACCGTTAAAAAAATTTGATACCATCGGAACAATGGAGACTTTATTTTGCTTACATAATTCATAAGCCTTAAGGTCAACATTAGTAGCTATTGAATCGGCGCTGTCCTGAATAAAAAACCATTCCGGCATCATCATATTCAATTGATGGATGTGCTTTTCCAGGGAGCGGAAAGAATTTCTATCCCAGTTTACATAGAAAGCAGCTCTGATTTTTTTATTGTATTGATGCTCCTTTATTTTGTGTACTGTCGTGTGCTCATGCGCATAATCAAAGCTGGCCTCTTTTTTTAGTATTTTTTTCTCTCTTGCTAGGTCTTTATTTTTGGTATGAATAGTTGATAGGTTATTGTTTTTTAGAATTTCATTTTTCACTATTCCATTACTAGATAAAATTGGTAAAACGTGATTATCTTTCATTATCAGAGAAAGAGAAGCAATGATGAGCAGGACAGTGGATAGAATAATACTACTAACAGAAATCGTTTTAATTACTTTCCATCGAAAAGGAGTTTTTGCCTGAAATATTTGTAGCATATAATGATATAAAAGAGTTTGTATTGTGGCGAACAATACTTTACGGCTTAGATATACTTACGGTAGAAAGGTTTAATCGTTGTTAATATTTATAGTGAATATCTTTAGGACAAAGATGAAAATGTACGTCGTTAATCAAAATTGGGCTACTAAAAACTTTATTATTAGCGTATTATGTAGTCTGGCCGGAGTAGCCGCCACGATTTAAATAGAGACGTCTTTATAGTTGAAGGTGTCTGAAGCGATTAGATGGCAATTAGTGGAGAAGTTTAACTCAATTTTATCAAAACAGGATTAAACGCCCTCGAGGCAATTAAAACCCTGTCGCCTGTATTAAGTTCAGAAGCCTCTTGCTTTGTTACCATTACTTTCATAACCGAGTTTCCTGCTATTATTTTCACAATAAAAATAATAGCATTTTAGATTATTTCCGAAATTTCTCCCATAAACTGCACTTTTCCTGTGATCTATTTGTAAACGAAAATATCCGAAGGAGTACCTTGTCGTACAATTTTTCCGAAAGCCATTTCAACCACAAAATCCGATAGCCTGTATATCTCAGAAGGGGCATGGCTTATTAAAATTGTGGTAAGATTAAAATGGCTGTGAATTTTCACTAGTTCATCCTGTAGCTTAATTCTTGTTTCATGGTCAAGAGAGGAGAGAGGTTCGTCAAGTAGTAATAATTCGGGGTCTCTAACGAGCGCTCTTGCCAGAGCCACCCGTTGTTGTTGGCCTCCCGATAATGTGGCAGAGTACCGAGAAGACAAGGCGGTAAGTTTCATAATATCGAGTAGCTCGTTAATTCTATTTTTATTTTTTTTATTTGGCAATACAAATTCGAGATTTTCCCGAATTGTCATGTTTGGTAACAAGGCATAATTTTGAAATACAAAACCTATTTTTCGTTTTTGAGGAATTACATCAACTCGATTTTTTTACTAAACCATAGTTCATCACCACTCTTAATTACTTCTTGCTTAGGAGGAACAAGGCCTGCCAATAGTTTCAAAAGCGTAGTCTTACCTGCTCCTAATTTTCCGTATATAGAAACAAACTTTCCTCGCTCTATCTGAAGATCGATGTTGAGTAGCATAGTTCCTTGTGAAGAATGTAATCCCTTTTCTACCTCGATGCTAAACATATTTTAACTCTTTTTTTGTAAATTTTTTGTTAAACCAAAAAAATAGCAGCAGAATAATAAAGGATACTGCAATCAGTAATTTTGTATAGAAATTGGCAGCATCGTAATTCATACTTTCTACTTCATCGTAAATAGCAATAGAGGCTACTTTGCTTACTCTAGGAATGTTTCCTCCTATCATCAAAACAACTCCAAACGCTCCCATAGTATGTGCAAAAGTCAAAACGATTCCTGCAATTTCGACTACGGTTCTCAAAAATAACCATGGTAAGAAGTGCACAGGGAATATAAACATCTTAGAATATTTGTTTGAGTTTTTGAATGTCTACGACTTTACAAGTTAAGGAAAAGAAGAAATTCAAGAAGACAATAAATCGCTTATCAACGCTCCGGTACTTGGCTTGATATTCGAGAAAATAAACGGCTACAAAGATGGTTCGTTCTTTACACCAGGTTTCATTACCATGTATATGTGCCGTAAAAAGATTCAGAAATCGGTTGTTCAAAAATTCAATGAAACAAAAGAATGGAACTGTTGAACGGTTGAAGAACTTTATGACAAAATAGAAGACCGTAAAGAAGCGAACCATATTGTAAATAGTATCAAAATTTGTGATCCTGCCTTTGGTTCCGGGCACTTCTTGGTTTCGGCACTCAATGAAATTATCACCATAAAAAACGACATAAAAATACTGCAAGACAGGACAGCGTTTGAAAGAATATCAGGTTGAAGTAGTAAACGATGAACTCATTTTAACAGACGAAGAAGGAGAATTTTTCGACTATAACTTAACCAACAAAGAAACTCAGCGCATACAAGAAACGCAGTTTCACGAAAAACAAACGATTATTAAAACCTTTCTTTTTAGAGTAGATATCAATCCAAACTCGGTAAAAATTTGTCGCTTGCATTTGTGGATTGAGTTGTTGAAAAATGCGTATTATAAAAATGCTACTGAACTTGAAACGCTTCCCAATATTGACATCAATATAAAATGCGGAAATTCTTTAGTAAGCCGTTTTGCGACAGACTCAGATTTGAGCCAAGCGCTCAAAAAAAGCAAGTGGACAATAGACAGCTACCGCATAGCGGTGGATATACACCGAAATGCAGAAAGCAAGGAGTAGAAAAGAGAAATGGAACGGTTGATTGCCGATATAAAATCGGATTTCAGAAGCGATATTAACAAAAACGACCCGAAGCTTGCCAAACTCTATAAACTCAAAGGAGAGCTTACTAAACTGACTACTCAGGAAAGTATTTTTTGTATGAGCAAAAAGGAAAATGCCGATTGGAATAAACAGGTTTCAAAATTGACGGAGGAAACAGGAAAATTAGAAACGGAGATAGAGGAAATAAATGCGAATAAGATTTTTTATGTATTCTTCTGTATCTATTGTCTCACCAGTTCTCTCTGGCTGTGCAAGAAAAAATTTGAGCATTTATGAAAACTACCTCAACAACGTAACTTTTATATTCGTATTCCCATTCACCACAATGATATATAATCCAGTAGGAGCATTTTGTCCCTTTGCAGTTGTGCCATCCCAGCTTGCAGGAGTGTCCAGTTCTTTTATCATTTCTCCGCTCTTATTGTAAATTTTAGCAGAACCACTTTCTTCTATAAAATAAGTAGTTGATGCGCCGTTACTGTTTGGATAGAAGACAGGATCACATTGTTCATTTCTTGGAACAACAAGTTTTGCAGCGAAGGTTACAATACAACCTAATGCATCTTTTACGATAAGATCATAAATACCATCTCTAGCAATTGTCAAATTAGAAGAAGAAGTGAATGTGATGGTGTCTTGTTTATTTTTTGCCTGATAAGAAAAGGGAGCAGTACCTGATGTAAAAGATGCGTCATCTATTAATACCCGAATAGGATAGGAGCAATCTGTATTTAAAATTTGGTACTGCACATCATTGGAATTAATACAAGGAATAATTTTTAAGGTAATCGACGCAGCATTTAAAATGATTCCTGCTAAAGCGGGTATAGTGCTCGTAATAGTACAGGTGTATACTCCAGCTTCCTTGGAAGAAACGTTGTTAAACGACAGTTGATTTATAGCAGTTGGACTTAGAGGAACTCCATCTTTATACCAGTTATAAGTACTGTTGGTTATTGTATTGTCAAAATTATAACCAATGGTTGTAGACATTGTATTTAATGCATTTACAGTAGAAGCAACTCCTGGAGCTTGAGGAGATACGGTATAGGTATTGAAAGAAGCATTTCCTGTTGACGGTTGAATGTCTTCAAAGGACAATGCATTATTCGAAATATTTACAGACGTTAGCGATGTAAATATTGAAAGATCTTGAAGAGCGCTTAGTTTTCCATCATTCACTCTGAGGTCATTCATATTCGGGTTATTGCTCAGATCTGGTAAACTAGTTAAAAGGTGATGCCTGCATACGACCGAAGACAGCAATGGACAATTGCTCACATTAGGCAGAGCAGTAATAAGTGTTTTATCACAAATGATTTGCGTTAGTTTTGCTAACGAAGAAAAGCTTGGAAGGCTGGTAATGGGATTATAAGAACAAATAAATTGATTTAGCTTTATAAGCGAAGATAGATCAGGAATAGAGGTAATGTTATTATTATGGGCAAATAAAGTTACGAGTTTAGTTAAGTTAGTTAAGCTTGATATCGAAGTTACTTTATTGTGATGGAAAGATAGTATTTGAAGGTTGGTTAGCATAGATAAATTAGGCAGCGAAGTAAGTCCGTTCGAGTCTAATCCTAAAACTGTTATACCTATAAGCCCGTCAATATTTGGAATGGATTGCAAGCCTGGATTATATTTGACTTCTAACATGGTGATGTTCGTGAAATACTCAATACCACTAAGATTGATGATGTTTCTATTATAACACTGAAACATTCCATTATAAGCATTTGCTGCGGAAATATTCAGTGTTTTGTCAGGATTCATAACTGTAGGATAAGTAGCAATCAGAAAGTTTCTAAAATTCGTGTCAGGAAGAATAACCTGCGCCATAGCTATTTTACTACTTGAAACAAGCAGCAATAAAATTATGGTACGGTATATAAAGTTCGGTTTCATTTTATTTGAGAATACTTATATGACCTTTTAAGAGGTCGTTGTTCACGAAATTTACTACAAAATAATAACTTCCAGCATTTAGTTCATTTCCATTGAGGTCTCTGCCATTCCATTCACTAGGATATCCACCGTTAATAGCACTTGAATACACATTCAATCCAGCTTTGTTTATAATACTTATGGTAGCATCGCTATTATTTTTGATTGGAAAGCTCCATGTCTCGCCCATAGAAGGCGTAAAGGCATCGTCTATTTCTTTCTGTGGAATTTTAACAGTAATCTCTTTTTTGATTTCAGAAATACAACCATTTTTATCTTTTACATGAATATGATAATTACCATTTTTTATAGATTCAAATGTATTGTCGTTGTTAAATCTCTCTTTGTTTAATGAAAAAGAGTAAGGCGAAGAACCTCCTTTTACCGATAATTTATCTACAATTATCGTAGCTTCATTTTGATTGTCGAGGCCATAATCTACTCTTACTTCTGCCGTTATTACAGTGGTTTCACAGTTCACAGTTGTTTTGTGATCCTGCGTTGTATTTTTTAGTTCAGGTGTAGAAATAGTTTTTTCAATAACTAACGGAGGAGGAATGACTTTGTTTTCGTTGGAAAGATTAACATTGAGATTAGTATTACTTTCTGAAGTAATAGTCTGTTTATCTTCTCTAGTATTAGCCTTTTCAATAGGAGACGATGGTATAGAAATTTCAGAATTAGTATTATTCTTTTCAGTTACCACATTTTCTTTGTCGGTATTGGTAATCGCTATTTCTTTTTGGTCAATAATTATTTCTTCTTGAGTAGTTGTAGTAGAAGTTTGTTTCGTATTGTTATAGAGAAAATAAGAGAAAACTACAACCGAGCTTATTGCTGCCGACAAGAGTATAATTTTACTCCAGTTGTAAGCGTCGCCGCCACCTTGATTATTTAAGTCTCTACTCATTCTCTCCTTTAACTTGATCATCTCGTTGTCGATGATTAGTTCATGCGCTTCTTTTTGTGCTTCAAAAGTTTCTTTAAATGAAATGTCATTCAAAAGAGCTGCGTTGAAATGCGCAAGTTCTTCTTCACTCAAATTAGTATTGAGGTAACGGTCTATTTGTTCATGTATGTGATAATTAGGATTCATTATTTCTTAATAAATTTTCAATGCCTTTATTTTTCATCACCAACTGTACTAATTTTTGTTTGCATCTATAGTTATAAGTCTTCGCTACATTTTCGCTGGAATAACCCATTTTCTCACAAATCTCTTTCATGCTTAAACTGTCATATACTGAATATTTCAATAGCTTCTGACATTCTTCTCCGATCTGCAAGAGTAAATTTATGACAGCGTTCTTTTTTTCTTCGGTAATCAGGTTGTTAAGAAAATTGTCATCTTCCGTTTGTAGAAAATCTTCACTCGGAAGTTCAGTCGTCTTGTTTAATTTTTTTGCTCGGTTAATCCAAAGGTTCTTTGCTACATGGCATATATAAGCCGTTATATTTATGTCCTCCGCAATCTGATCAAGTTTTACTTTTTTATAGAAAATGATTACTGCGTCCTGAAATATATCTTTTGCTTCGTCTTCATTCCCTCTATTTGCTTTTATATAATGTTTTACTTTGGGTAATACTATTTTGTACAAAAAGGACAATACAGCATCGTCATTCCCTTTTTTTAAGGCAGAGATTACATCCTTGTCGCTATAGTGCATATCCCAATTCTCGTCTTATACAGTGAAAGACAACTGAACTTGTAAAAAGTAAACAGTTTATCATGTTTCTTTTTTAGATTAAGTTGGTTTTCTTGAAATTATATAATTTATTGCACTGAAATTACTAAATATTCTCCATAAATTTAAGAAGATGAGAATCTATATTAGTATTACTGTTGCCTTTTTTTTTAACTGGTATACTGTTACTTCCTCTTATGGACAAACGGTAGCAGGCTTGCCCATGCAATTTGTTCAGTTTTATAAAACCTATATGCTTATTAATCCTGCTAGCATTGGAAGGGAGTCTCCGATAGAATTCAATACAGGAAATAGAGCGCTTACAGGTGGATTTTCAGATATAAGAACCTTTTATGCAAATGCAAATATCCAACTCAATAAACGGGAAGAAGGTAAATCAAAAC
>JAYTHK010000275.1:0-11022 GCA_043732665.1 Cytophagales bacterium
TAATTTATCTTCTATTCCCAAGCCCTGCAGGAGCACTATAGCTAGATCCTCTAAGCATATCATCGCTCCTACTGAGCTTGGGAATAACAGTAATCGATGATCTATTAAGATTAATCCCCCACTGGGGAAATCGCTTGTATATCAAATGCAAATATTCCTTATTTGAATAACATTGGTCCCCTGACAAAGCACGGTGGAGAGAAAAGCGAATAATTTTCACTTATAGCCTCCTTTACAATCGAACAATCACGAATGGCAAGCTGTCGAGGATGCATTTTACATGGATTAAGGGTTGATAAAACATTTATAATTTGTGCGCTATTTTTATTCTAGCAATTTTTTTTTGTGGAAAGATATTTTAGTATGGACTTGCTATTGGCGGATTTGGGGTTCATTATTTGCCAAAACGCATTAGGATGCTTCTCTTCGAGAGCTTTTTAGGCAAATAAAAATTATTATTTTGTGGATTAATGGTTGATATAACGTTTGTAATTTGTGTATTATTTTTATTTTAGACATTTCGTTTTTGTGGAAAGGTATTGTGATATTGGTCGAAGATTGGCAGATTTAGGCGTTTATCCATCAGGTACCATGCAGAGACGGATTATGGGTGCGGCTCTGCATGGTACCTGATAGATAAACACATTTGACATCAAATATGCAAAGAGCCTCCTCTAAATCTCCCTCACGGGCAGGATTTAAAGGAGGCTCTTTAATAACATACTATTCAACCATTAAACATAAATGACATTTCTAAATGCGTTTGCCCTCGGTAAATGGTGGATAACAGACAAGATAATTTCATTTTTGCTATCTTTCGTTTATAAAACCAAGACATGAAACGTCATTTTAAATACGATGCTGGATACATCAATATAGATGAAACTAACCTCTATTTTACGACTTCCATAAATTGGGCGGAGACAAAAAGGTGTCTGAAAAAAGAACTGGCAAATCGATGAGAGATGCTTTTAAAAATATGAGCGTTTATCTTTTTATTAGTCTATTGGTTGCTATTTTCATTTCATTTTTAGTCGCTAAATTCAGTTCGGGTGAATTAACTGTTTTTTGCTCATCGAAGCTCCTCTTGTCATTTTTGCTATACGCAAATACTTTAAGTCTGACCTTGGTCAGCGGTTTCACATTCCCTTGAAAAAAGCAGTACATTTTGAATTTGAGAAAGAAGGAGTTCCTTTGAGAATACAGTTCTTAAATTTCGAAAAAAGGGGAAGCTCTGTTTTGCTTGAAGATGTAGAACTTGGAGAAGAGGAAAGAATCAGTGCACTTCTTCGCCCTTAGACGACCTTGCTCTAAACCAATTGATGGTCACCACGCCGATGCTATTCAAATAAGGAAACAGGAACAGGAAAGTGTTTTTGGATTTTGTTGTTGGAGAATGAATCGTGACGAGTCTTCTAATAATACACAATTTTCTCATAGGGGATTAATCTTAATAAAAAATAATAATTTATCCCCCATCCCAAAGCTCTGCAAGGACGATATGATTAAAGGATCTGGCTATAGCACCCCTACGGAACTTTGGGAATTACGTAATCGATGCGCTATTAAGATTAATCCATTTGAGGAAATCAATTGTACATAAAACAGCCAATATTTCCTATTTTAATAGCACTGGCCGCCGCACCGTTCCACGTGAAACACTTCATTGAAGCGGCAACATCTGTAGCCAGCCTGTTCCACGTGGAACGTTTTAGGGCCAATCGAAATAGTTAGGAGCTTTATCAAAATAATAAAAGACAAGCCGACTATTATAAAGTTTTGTTTGCGCCTCATTCTAACAATGTGTCAGCAGGAATAACGGCAAAAGTGGTAAGCAGCGCTATTGCTTAAGCACTTCAGGAGGAACCTCGCTAATAATAAACCAAAAGGGATAGGGTCTAGTCAAAAGCCAAGGGCAGTTAAACTAAGCATTCTAACAAGTTGTAAACTCTTTCTACGCGATACCAACATCCATAAACACAAGTTAAGAACAAGAACATAAACGGGTTATTAATTTTAAACAAAAAATCAACACATATCAAGCATATAACCAACCGCTCTTTTAATTTTTCAAAGCTATATGATACCAACAAGATGTAAACAACAGTTCCATTATAAACAACACTATACAGTAAAAAATCGGTTATAAACACCGATCTGCACAAGTTCAAAACATTGTATTAACAAGTCAAACGATAGCGGAGCGTTACGAACAAGAAACAAACACTTTTAGCTCTTTATTACCTTCGCTAACATCTAACCAATAAATTTTATGTTTATGAGAGATTTTACCAACAAATGCTGTTCCAAGTAAAATGGTTGAAAACATTCTGTCTACAACTCATACACATATTGTAAACACGCATAGCCACAAAAATAGTTTGTAAACGCTTTTTAGAGATAAAAACATCTATAATCACATGTTAAGAACAAGGTTGCAAACACTTTTCTCTTATTAACAAGAAACAAATAAGTTATTAAGGGTTACAGTGTGTGTATTATTAATTAAGGCATTGATATTTGATTTATCAACTGCTCAGCAGTTTCCCAGCAAGCAAACTCTAGGCATTACTTATTCTTAAGATCTATTGTTAAAAAGGTTCCTTCTGAATGGCATGTCCACTCTATTCTAAAGGAATTTATTTAGTAGGAATGCATGCGCTAATTAATCAATAAGCCTTAATTTTAGATTGCTCGATTCAACACAAAATAGAAACATGACATAGCGCTACTGGAATAAATAAAAAATGGAATTCTTACCCCTAGCTTTTTGCGCCTCACTTTTCGTCCCGCTTTATAAAACTATTCATAGCAATAGAACAAGCAGCAAACAACTGCTCGACGAAACGACTATTCTCCACAGTTTATAAACAGATTAATAACAGAATACAATATTCTTCTTTATCTTTGCACCTGAATTTAGCACTTGATTGCTAGCGTATAGTACTTAGATTAACTACTAGGAGGTTCCACGTGGAACGTTTAAAGAATTGTTCTACTACCTAAGCGCTATCCTGAAATTTGTTCCACGTGAAACAAATTCTAACAAGTAAGAATTAGCAATTAAGAACGAAAAGAATGTTTAAAGAATACGATGTAATAGTAGTTGGCGCCGGTCATGCAGGTTGTGAAGCTGCACATGCCGCCGCTGCCATGGGGTCAAAAGTTTTGCTGATTACCATGGACATGAGTAGGATAGGACAAATGTCCTGCAATCCTGCTATGGGAGGCGTAGCAAAAGGGCAAATAGTGCGAGAGGTTGACGCATTAGGAGGAATGTCGGGAATCGTCACAGACAAGACAATGATCCAATTCCGCATGCTTAACCTTTCTAAAGGTCCTGCCATGTGGAGTCCAAGAGCACAAAACGATCGTTGGAAGTTTGCCGAAGAGTGGAGATTAACACTAGAAAGAAATGCTAACATAGATATGTGGCAAGAAATGGTCTCAGGATTGATCATTAAAGATGGAAAAGCTTGTGGCGTAAGGACTGGAATGGGGATTGAAATAGGAGCGAAGGCTATTGTTTTAACGAACGGTACTTTCCTTAATGGAGTAATACATATTGGTGAAAAACAATTTTCAGGTGGAAGAACCGCAGAGAAAGCAGCCACCGGAATAACCGAACAGCTGATACAATTAGGCTTTGAATCGGGAAGAATGAAAACGGGAACGCCTCCAAGAGTAGACGGAAGAAGTCTAGATTACTCTAAAATGGAAGAACAAAAAGGAGATGAAAAATGTGGCAAATTCTCCTATACAGACACGAAAGTACCCGAAACACAAAAAAGTTGTTGGGTTACTTATACCAATAACGAGGTACACGAGGCGCTACGAAAAGGCTTCGACAAATCTCCAATGTATGCAGGAAGAATACAAGGCAAAGGACCTCGTTATTGTCCTTCTGTAGAGGATAAAGTAACTCGATTTGCAGACAAAGACCGGCATCAAATATTTGTAGAACCTGAAGGTTGGGATACTATAGAGATATATGTAAATGGCTTTTCTACCTCTTTACCCGAAGATATACAACAGAAAGCAATGAGACTAATTCCAGGATTTGAGAATGTAAAAATGTTCCGTCCTGGTTATGCTATTGAGTACGATTATTTCCCACCAATGCAATTAGACCTGACGCTAGAAACAAAACTAATAAAGAATCTATATTTTGCAGGACAAATAAACGGAACCACAGGTTATGAAGAAGCAGCTTGCCAAGGATTAATGGCAGGAATAAATGCACACAACAAAATAAAAGGAATAGAACCTTTCATTCTAAAAAGATCAGAAGCGTATATTGGTGTGTTGGTAGACGATCTTGTAAACAAAGGCACAGACGAGCCTTATCGTATGTTTACTTCAAGGGCAGAGTTCCGCTTATTGCTCAGACAAGACAACGCCGATATTCGCCTCACCGCGAAAGGACATCAATTAGGTCTTGCTTCTCAAAGTCGTTTGGATACGATGAATAAAAAACTGACAAATTCTAAGGAATTACAAAAGCTTTTGAAACAAATAAAAGTAACACCTGATGATATTAATGGTTTTCTGGAAAGCAAAGAGTCTGCAGGGATAAGAGAAAAAGCAACGCTATTTAGCCTGATAAAAAGACCAAATATTGAGCTGATAGAACTGATGCATGTCAACAGTTCTATTCATGAAATGGTAAGTAAGTTCACCGAAGAGGAAATAGAGCAAGCAACCATCGAAACCAAATACTATGAATACATAGAAAAAGAAGAACAGATGGCCGAAAAGCTTCAATCGTTAGAAGATTATAAACTAAATGATACGTTGGATTACTCTGTTATTGCGGCTTTGTCTACAGAAGGAAGAGAGAAATTAAAAAAACTAAAACCATTTACACTTGGTCAAGCATCGAGAATAAGTGGCGTAAGTGCTTCCGACATTTCCGTGTTGATGATCTATCTGGGAAGGTAGATAAATAGGCTACGATCAAATGTTACTATGTTGAATATTATAAACTAATAGAATAAAATAAAAGTGCTAGTAGAATTAAAAGCCTGTCCTGTTTGCTCAGGATCCGAATTAAATAAATTTCTCTCCGTAAAAGACCACAGTATCTCAGGAGAGGTTTTTAACATTTCAATGTGCAAAAGCTGTGGATTTAGATTTACAAATCCAATACCTTCTGAGGATACAATTGGCAAATATTACCAATCTGAAAACTATATTTCGCACAGCGATACCAACAAAGGAATTATCAACAAACTTTATCATCTGGTTCGGAAACAATCACTCAAATCGAAACTAAATCTGATCAATAAAGCTGCTACAAAAAAAGGCGCACTTCTTGACATTGGTTGCGGAACAGGTTATTTTCTACAAGCATGTAAAGAGGATGGATGGAAAATAGATGGAATGGAACCTGACTCGACGGCAAGAATACTTGCTGAAAAGAACACGGAACAAAAGATATTCCAAGATGTATTCTCTGTAAAAGAAGAAAACAAATACGATGTTATAACTCTTTGGCATGTATTAGAACATGTGCATAAGCTGAATGAAAGTATTCAACATATTCACAAATTGCTAAAAGAAAATGGTCGTTTGATAATTGCAGTTCCCAATTGTTTATCTTATGATTCAAGCATTTATGGAGATTTTTGGGCGGCTTATGACGTACCAAGACATCTTTATCATTTCACGCCAAAAGATATGGATAACTTGTTGAACAAGCATAAATTTATAAAAACAGACACACAGCCAATGGTCTTCGATTCCTTTTATGTGAGTATGCTGAGCGATAAATATAAATACGGAAAAACAAACCACTTTCGAGCATTCGTAAACGGGTTTAAATCAAATAAAAAAGCAAAGCAAACTAAAAATCACTCAAGTCTTATCTACGTATTTAATAAGAATGCTTAACAAAATTTATTTCTTCTCTTTTGCTCTGATAATTGTACTTTTTTCCTCCTGCGCAAATATCAAACCTCCTGGTGGTGGCCCAGACGATATGGCTGCTCCTATAGCAAAAAAGACTATGCCAAGTAACAACAGTGTAAACTACAAAGGCAGAACAGTCTCAGTAGTTTTTAATGAAAACGTAGACGCCACGAAATTGAAAGAAGATATTATTATTTCTCCTTTGATAAGTAGTAAATACGAGATCATCACAAAAAAGAAAAAGGTGTACATTCGCTTCCAAGAAAATTTTAAAGAAAACACCACTTACAACATCAACTTCGGAGAAGCTATTAAAGATGTTACAAAAGGAAATTTTACTAGAAATTTAACCTTAGCATTTAGCACTGGTCCATACATTGATTCTCTCTATTTAAAAGGAAATGCTTATAATTTTGTAAAAGGAGGAGGAATAAAAGATGTGTCCATTCAAGTATACGATGTCAACGATACAACAAATACGATTAGAAAAGGGAGACCGCTCTACTACACTGAAACCAATGCTACTGGAGACTTTATAATAAACAATATAAAAGAAGGGGTATACAATATCTACGCACTTCAAGATGATAATAAAAATTACACTTATGATAACGAAAAAGAAAACATTGCTTATTTGTACAATCTAAAAGTGAATAAATCGATAAGTAAACTAAAATTAGGGCTTACAAAAGCAGACACAAAACCTCCACAAATAATAAATGAAAAACAAGAATATGAATATTATCTTCTAACCCTAAACGAAGGTTTGGAAAGCTATTCTTTGAAATACAGAGATAAAAAGGTAACGTCTGATCTTTCCCAAAACAAAAAAATAATTCGCATTTTCAATACCTTCAATTATAAAGACAGTGTACTCCTAAATTATGTGTTTGCAGACTCTAGTGGAAACAGTATAAAAGGTGCAAAAAATATACTATTTGAAGAATATAAAGACAAAGATAAAAAAAACACGTTCACTCTTATGGCAGATCCAAGAAATCTTCAACTTGGTCCTAAAGAAGCTATTATATTTACATTCAATAAACCAATAGATGCTATAGACAGCACTCTAATAAAGATAAAAAGGGATACTGCCTACTTAAAACTTTCTCAACTAAGTATCAAGCCAGACAGTACGAGCTTAAAAATTACAATAGACAATAAGTTCAGTTTTAAAGACTCATTGACCTTTATTTTTAATAAAGGGGCTTTCACAAGCATAACGGGTGACAGTAGCCAAGCTTTTAAAGCTAAATTCAAACGTAAAAAAGAAGAAGACTTTGGAATACTGGGAGGAACAATTGTGTGTAAAGAACCCTACTATATATTTCAACTTATTGATAATAAAGGAATTGTTATTGACAGTAAAATTAATCCTACAAAATTTTATTATACCTACCTCGAGCCAGGAGACTATGAACTTAAAATAATTATAGACGTAAATAGAAATGGGAGATGGGATGCTACTAATATTGATAGGAACATTTTACCAGAACCTATCAAAAATTATAAAGAGAAAATCAATCTAAGAGCCAACTGGGAACTATTAGACATTATTTTCAACGCTAAATAAACCATTTTCTGACATATTCAACTATCTGTCTTTTTATAAGTCCACAAAGAGTGTTGATTAATCGTTTTTATAAGTTAATCTAAACCATCCTTTTTGTGAAGAACAAAATAACCCACAATAGCCGAAGAATAAGTTGGTATAAAAACAGGTTTATCAATACAAAATTAACAATGTTAACAATACAAAAAAAATTAAGGATATCTAATTAAGAATGTTAAAGAAGTTCTTAATCCATTATTTATTAAAGAAATAGAGTATTAATAAATTGTTAATTAATGTGGACGAAGAAGACACTTATCCATTTTTCAAAAATACAAGCGTGCAAAAGTAAACTTCTCAACCAATTCACAACCTTAATAATAAGAAATAATAAATTTTTAAAATTTTATATTATTAAATAAAATGTTAAAAAGAATTTGTGGATACGGTTTAACCTAAAAGAATATGAAAAAACGTTTTTCATAACCGAATAAAAAATCATTAACTTTGATGCTTTACGTAAGATATGTGGTATAAGATTTCAAGTATTATTATAAAAAACAGGTTGATCTTTTTGTTGGTTACCCTGTTGATATCTCTTTTCATGGGTTGGGAATGTAGAAAGATAGAAATATCTTACGACTATATTCAGATTGTTCCTGCCAATGATTCTGAACTTATCTATTACAAAAATTTCAAAAAAACATTTGGTGAGGATGGAAATATTTTTGCAATCGGAATGCAAGATAAATCTGTTTACACAATAGAAAAATTTTCAAAGCTTCAGAAACTTTGTGCAGATTTTAAAGCTATAGAAGGCGTAAAAGATGTAATCTCTCTACCTACATTAAAAAATCTGGTAAAAGATACCACCAATAAAAAATTTGACCAGGAAGCTATTTTTCCACAAAAAATTCGTGATCAAAAACAGCTTGATAGTTTATTAAAAGCTGCCGAAAATGTAAAAGTTTACGACAAGCTTTTAGTTAATAAAAATACTGGTGCATTACTCGTTGCGATTTCCCTTGATGCAAATTATTTGAACTCTGCTAAAAGAGCAAAAGTAATGGAAACCATTTTGGAACTTTCCAGAAATTTTTCGGCTAACGCCGACATTCCACTTCACTATGCAGGATTGCCATACATAAGAGCAATAATGGTGAAAGAAATGAAATGGGAACTTATCACCCTTTTAGGGCTTTCGATATCTGTTACTTCGGGAATATTGTTTTTGTTTTTCCGTTCATTTTCTTCTGTTGTCTTTACTTTTTTAGTAATTGCTACCACGCTTATTTGTACTGGTGGAACGATTGTATTGTTGGATTATAGAATTACGGTACTCACTGGAGTATTGCCCGCACTTATCATCATCATCAGTATTCCTAATTGTATATATATGTACAATAAATACCATCAGGAATATAAACGTCACCAGAATAAAATAAAAGCAGTTAGTCGCATCATAGAAAAAATAGGATTTCTCACCTTCATGACTAACATGAATACAGCTGTTGGTTTTTTTGTTTTATATTTTACAAACATTGTTACGATAAAACAATTTGGTATGGTAGCAGGTTTGCTTAGCGTTGCTACTTTCTTGATTACACTTATTATTATACCTACATTCCTTTTATTTCTTCCGCCACCCACAGCAAAACAACTCAAACATCTTGACCTCGGATTTTTGAGAAAAGTAAATCAATTATTAGAAACAATCACGCTTCGTCACCGTCCTTGGATTTATGCGGTGACCGCTTTTTTGTTGGCGATATCTGTTTATGGAATTTTGAAACTAAAACCAGTTTCATATATGGTGGATGATTTGCCAGAGCGTAGTACAATTCGTACAGACCTAGCATTTTTCGAACAGCATTTTAATGGTGTGATGCCTTTAGAAATTGTGGTGAATCTTGGAAAGAAAAAAGCGTTGCTCAGAAATTATCCTCATTCCAAAGTTTCCAATCTTGAAAAATTAGAAGAGCTGGAAAGATACTTGCTTAATTTTAATAATATTTCTCCGCCACTTTCTATTCTTAATGTGGTGAAAGGCGCCACACAATCTTTTTATGGAGGAGATCCAGAATTTTACCGTCTTCCGACAAACAATGAAAGGACATTTATTCTTAAATATTTTGGAAACAACGAACAGCAAAATCATCTCTTGCGTACCTTTGTGGACAGCACAGGACAGTATGTACGATTCACCTGTAAAGTCGCTGATTTGGGTACGGTAAAAATGAACGAGTTGATTCAGGAAAATATTCAAAAGAAAGCCGATGAAATATTTAAAAAGTCAGACGGTTATGATGTTAAAATAACGGGAACAACACTGCTCTTCTTGAAAGGAAATAAATATTTGATCGACGATCTTTCAGAAAGTCTGGTCTGGTCTTTTCTTCTTATTTCACTTATGATGGCGTTCATTTTTACGAGTCCGAAAATGATTATCATTTCTATGATACCAAACGTAATCCCGATGATAATGACTGCTGGAATTATGGGCTTGTTTCACATTCCATTAAAACCAAGTACAGCACTTATCTTTGGAATATCTTTTGGGATATCAATAGACAGCACCATACATTTTTTAAGTAAGTACAAACAAGAAATTGCTTTTGCAAAAGGAAACGTATTGATTGCCGTTACAAAAAGTATACAAGAAGCCGGCGTAAGTATGATCTATACTTCTATCGTTTTGTTTTTTGGTTTTATCATCTTTGTGTTTTCAAGTTTTGGCGGTACAGTAGCGTTAGGGTTGCTTACCTCGCTTACTTTGTTTTTCGCCATGTTTACAAACTTAACGATTCTTCCTGCGCTGTTACTTACCTTTAGTAAAGGCGATCATAAGGCGCCGTTGAAATTTCCTGGAAAGAAAAAGAACAAAGCCGATGTGGTGGTAGAGCCAGGTGTGGGGGCGGAGTAGGTTGTCTGGACAAGAGGATGATAGGATTTTGCATTTGTTGGAGCTTTTTCCCCAATAGGAGTTTCTTGTGACTTTTATGTCCAAATAAACAAGTCTTGGCGTTGGTGTTCTTTGCACTCGCTTAGACCCGAAAATCAGTCGCTTGGCAACGCTGAGTGACAATTATTGGTGAGGTCTCTGGCCGAGTAATGCACGACAAAAACAAAAAGTCTCGATCATTACCTATTTAGGGCCTGCGGATTAAGTCAAGCATATTTTTCTATTTTATTGTAGCAACGCGTTAATGAGTATAAACTCAATGCGAAGTTTTGGATTAGACAATAAAGAACTTTCCTAGTTAATTTAACTAGGTTTAGTACTAAGACTGCTGGCCATATTTATAGTTGCATTCCCATTTTCCGCTGTTGTTGGAGCTTTTCTCTCCACCGTGCTTTGTCCCCTGACAAAGCACCTGTCACTATGCAACACTAAAAACATAGTATTTTAAATATAAAGAAAATATCCTTAGCCTTGGATTAACCTATTTTTTATTTTTATGGATAACATATTAACCAGTAGTCATATTCGTAATTCACGAATGTCATTAAATGAAGGGTGGATTCTAATCATAAATGCACCAGTTGCGTGTTTTGAATCC
>JAYTHK010000276.1:0-3382 GCA_043732665.1 Cytophagales bacterium
GGACGAGATCCCTCACCTTGATAAGCGCGATCTGCGCCGGCCGCGGATACAGCGTGGCTTCGAGCACCGCGAGGACATGATCCTCCGGCGTGATGTCGCCGCAGGCCAGCCTGGTCGCCAGCCGCTTCGCCACTTCGGCAAATTCCGACGCCGTTAGCGCCCTGCACCGGTCGCCGGGCGATCTAGCGTTTCCAGGCCTGCGCTGACAAGGAAAAAGCTTCCAATGCACAAATCATGTTCTTGACGTTAAACGCTTCAGGACTTACAATTGTGCCGGTTAGTATTATGGCTGTAAGAGCCTCTTCTGGTGCCGCTAATCCTGCCGACGTTTTTCTACCCATACTACTAGCGACGGCTTGCTCAACACTTGCAGGACTTGCTGCGGTCTCGATTTTCCAGAAAATGAAATTGGCTTATTATTTAATTCCATTTACGATAGCGTTAATTATTGGAGCTGTATTTTTATCCGACAGCGTAAAAGAAATAAATCCAGTCATACTTAACGTCTGGTCTTCTAATATTTCTGCTGTTTTGTTATTATCAATCATGGTGCTTTTTATTTTGTACGGTTTTGCAAAAAAAATAAATGTGTATGAAACTTTTATAGAAGGTGCAAAAGAAGGATTTGAAACTTCTATAAAAATCATTCCTTATGTAGTCGGTATGTTGGTAGCAGTTTCTCTGTTCAAAAATTGTGGTGCTATGAATGTTATGATGGATGGACTTCGCTCCTTAGTGGTAGCGATGGGATGGAACGCAGATTTTATCGAAGCATTGCCCACTGCCCTTATGAAACCTCTTAGTGGCAGTGGTTCCAGAGCTATGATGATTCAAACGTTTGGCCCTAACTTCATTAATGTTGACTCCTTTTCTGGCCGATTAGCTTCTATTTTTCAAGGTTCATCAGAAACTACGTTTTATATTTTAACGGTATACTTTGGTTATGTTGGCGTAAAAAATTCCCGCTATGCACTTACCACTTGCCTAATTGCTGACCTTGCGGGAGTGATAGCTGCTATATTCATTTCTTATCTATTCTTTCATTGAAAATTCTGTCAGCGACTAGGATTTATAGGATTGCAATATTTTGGGATATTTTTTTCAATAATTAAATTTGTGATTTTTTCATATTTGATACTATTTTTGAATTGTATATTTTTTATTTCTTGAATTCAAATGATAAAATTAGATGAGTTATTATTATGTAGAACAATTAATCCTATAATATTGTAATTCTATAAATCTTAATCAAAAAAAAAGCATATAGTCCTGAAGCATTGATTTTAAAATATTTTTATGTACCTTATATATTAATTAAGAACTATAACCTTACGACTTTACCTTATGAGAATACAATTTTCACAAACTACGTTTCCGATAATAGCATTTATTTTTTTCATCTCGTATTCTTTATCTGCTCAAAACAAGATGCAGCTAATTGAAATGGAGCGTGAGGCAGACGACCATTTCAAAGCACACAACTTTCCGACAGCACTACCCTTGTATTTAACATTGGATAGTTTACGCCCTAATACTGGAAATTATAATTATCAGATTGGGGTTTGTTACGTTGTTGTTGAAGATAATGTAAATGCAATAAAGTATTTGGAAAAATGTATTGCTGTTGATGACAAACATCCCGCAGCATTAAATTATTATCTAGGTAAAGCATACCACCTTTCTCATAAATTCGACGAAGCTATTATACGCTATGCGATGTATCAAAATGAGTTCAAAAATAGTAAAACGAAAACCAACCAACAATTAGTGCTAGAAGTAGAACGAGATATTGTCATGTGTGAAAATGGAAAAAAACTAATCGCTTCACCTCTTGAAATGGAAATCGTAAATCTTGGACCAGAGATAAATAGTCAATACCCTGAATACGGTCCCGTAATTTCTGCTGATGAGAAAGAAATTATTTTCACTTCCAACAGGCCTAATACAACTGGCGGGGCAATAGATGAAATAGACGGTTTGTATTTTGAAGACGTTTATATTTCTCATAAAAAAGATAACAAATGGTCGGATCCTATACAAATGAGTACCAATATCAATACTACCAACCACGATGCAAGTATAGCACTCAGTCCCGATGGTCAGACCTTGTTTATTTATCGATTCGATATTAGTGATTCTAAAAATGCTTCAGGAGATTTATACGCTTCCAAACTTGAAGGAAAAGTATGGGCGCGTGCCGAACAACTTTCCGATAAAATAAATTCTAGAGGTTGGGAACCTGGCGCTACTATTACCGACGATGGAAAAACACTGTATTTTGTAAGTGATAAACCAGGAGGAAAAGGCGGTACTGATATTTATTATAGTAAAAAACTTTCCGATGGTAGCTGGGACAAGGCTGTAAACATAGGCGACAGCATCAATACTGAATACGACGAAGATTCTCCTTTTATACATCCTGATGGAAAAACACTTTACTTTAGTTCTAAAGGACATAGCTCTATGGGAGGATTTGATATTTTTATTTCAAAATTCGACAACGATAAAAAAACTTGGGAAAAACCAGTAAATTTCGGCTATCCCATTAGTACTGCACACGACGATTTACACTTTGTAATTTCTCCTAATGCAAAAAGGATCTATTTCTCTACCATAAAAGAGGGTGGTTATGGAAATAAAGACATTTATTATGCTGAAATAAATAAACAAGAATCTGCTAAAGTCCTTTTGGTTACAGGTATTGTAACCGATTCGGCTACAGGAAAACCCGTAGAAGTTAAAATAAGAGTGACGGATAGAGCAACAGTAGAAGAGATTAGCACACACATTTCAAACAGCTCGACAGGAAAATATACATTAGTACTTGATGAAGGTAAGAATTACGATTTAATATTCTCTTCTCAAAAATTTGGCACACGTTATGTAAATTTAGATTTAACAAACGTTAAAGAATACAAAGAAATAGAACGTAACATAGCGTTAGTAGCTCAAAATCGTGTGGTAGATTTAAATATAATAGATGCAGAAACGAAAAAAGGATTAAATGCAAAAATAAGATTAATTAACCTTGATTCGCGCGACGAAATTACATTGGACGAAAACGCATGTCGTGACGGGCATTATAGCGTAAAACTAAAAGAAGGAAATATCTACAACTTAGAAATAAATAAAATTGGATATGTATTTACTGATAACCAAATACTTGTTCCAACAGCCGAACAAATAAAAAATGACAGCATTCTTAGTTTTGAAATAAATCTTCGCCCTATTAAAGAAGGAGATAAGTTAATCCTTAAAAATATTTATTTCGCCACCGATGAATCAAAACCTTTGGAAACTTCTAAAGAAGAATTGAACAAAGTGATCACCTTTATGAAACAAAATACTACGGCTATCATAGAAATATCGGCACATACCGACG
>JAYTHK010000277.1:0-3373 GCA_043732665.1 Cytophagales bacterium
AGTGTATCTGAAATTTTATGTCGGGGAACAATTTTCTCCTTTTTTTCTATATCCCAATTCAATATATATTCCAGATCTTTTACGGAAGTATAGATGTGCGCTTTATGTGTTTTTATTAAATGGTTGCAGCCTTCGTTGTATTTGCTTCCTAGGTTGCCAGGTACTGCAAAAACTTCACGGCTATAACTGTTGGCTATTTCTGCTGTAATAAGTGCTCCACCTTTAAAGGCTGCTTCTATTATAATAATTGCATCACAGAGCCCAGCCACAATGCGGTTGCGTGCAGGAAAGAAAGAAGGGTCAGGTTTTGTGCCAGGTCGGTATTCGGTTAGTAAACCTCCGTTTTCTTTCATCTTATAAGCAATTTCTTTGTGAATGGATGGGTAGACTATATCAATGCCAGAAGCCATTACGGCTATAGTAGATAGTTTAGCGGATAGAGCCGCTTTATGAGCATGAATGTCGATGCCATAAGCTAAGCCACTAATAATAGTGGGCTGATACAATTTTATTTCTTCTATTATTTTTTCCGTAATTTCTTTTCCATAAGCAGTGGCTTGCCGAGTACCAACGATACCAATAGTTTTTAAAGTATTCAAATTTGTATTGCCATCTAAAAATAGGAGCGGAGGTGAATCTGAAAAATGACGAAGTCGTTCCGGATAATTTGGATGCGTGTAAAATAAAATTTCCACTTTGTTTTTTTCTGCCCATGCTATTTCTGCCTCTGCTTTAGGAAGGATCACTTGCTTGACAATAGCATCTGCTACCACTTCGCCTATTCCTGGTATTTTGAGCAACCTTCCTTTAGAAGTAGTAAAAACTTTCTCTGCTGAGCCGCAATAGCTGATTAGTTGTTTTGTATTCTGACAACCTACTCCTGGTATCAAGCCTATAGCTACTTCATGTAAAAGGGATATATTCATTTCGTTTGTTAAAAAAAATAAAAAAACTATAAATAGTAAACGAAGATAGCTTTTTTATTTTACATAATCAGAATAGTATTTTATATTAAGTTTAGTTGATGACGTATTTGTAGAGATCTATTATCGTGCGTCTTTACAAATACGTCGTCAATTAAAATGTATAAATCGTAATAATTAAGGCCAGATAAGTAAGAAGAAAAGATGTTCCCCAAAACAGAACAATGAATATATTTATTCGAATAATAGCACCGACTAAGTTAATTTTACTCTATTTTTTCCATGAAAAAATAGAGTAAATACAAATTATGATAATATTCAATGCTAGTTGGGGCTCAAAGGTGGCTATTGCATAGTACAAAGGGAAAAGTAATACATCTTTAAGTATGATAAAACATATCAGATAAAGTTAAAAAATGAAATGATGGACAAAATTCATTTTCTTATAAAAATAAATAAGACTAAATAAAATAGAATAAAAAAATACGATAATGTAAATAGAATAGGAAGCGAAGTCAGCAAAACGGTCGTTTTGTTTTTCTTTTATGTTTCGTTCTGTAATTGCAGCATCTACTATTTTCTTCATGAGCCCAGTTGCATCTTGCTTTTGGAGACTATCCTGATGATAGAAATCGTGGTCTGGGAAATTTTAGAATACAACAAAGTATAAAAGAGAACAAATCAAATAGAGTTTTACTGGTGACCAATAATTGTGGGATTTTTCTTTGAAATATTCGGTAGTTAGTACTCCTAGTTTGAACAAAAGAAGCTTAACGATTTTCAAAAGCTTTGAATCAATTTTCAACAATTCTCCAATAGCATTTTTCACAAAATGCTTCATCGTAAATTCCTCATTACCCAATTTATCTTGACTGCAATCATTACAATAGTTACCTTCAAAATTATTATTACAGTTTAGGCAAGTGTATTGTTCATCCTTTTTATAATTACAAAGATCGTTAACTATTATTCGTGATGATACGGTTCTCCTTTATGAATAGTCATGGCGCGGTAAAGCTGTTCTATAAAAAATAAGCGCACCATTTGATGGGAAAAAGTCATTGCAGACAATGAAATTTTGAAATTTGTTTTGGCATACACCTCTTCCGAAAATCCATAAGGTCCTCCTGTTATAAAAACGATACGTCTTGTACCTGTATTTATATGTTGAGTGAGGTACTTTGAAAAATCTACAGAGCTAAATTGTTTTCCTTTTTCGTCTAGCAAAACTATAAAATCCGTATTTAATAGTTTAGATAATATGATCGAGCCTTCTTTTTCTTTTTGCTCTTCTTTGCTTAATGCTTGAGTATTCTTGAGTGCAGGAAGACAAAGGGTTTCTATTGATAAATAATGTTTTAGTCTTTTCTCGTATTTTTCAATGCCAGTAATCAGATAACTATCTTCTGTTTTCCCGCAATGAATAATGAGAACCTTCATGTTAAAAATTTATATGTTTGAATTGGCGATCCACATTAGGGCAAGGCATAGGACGATGTCCTTTTTTTCCTTTGCGGTTGGTTTTATCCGTTTGCCATTGGTAGATAAGAGAAAGTTCGTGTGCACCGCCACCTAATCCTGATAGTTGAGAAACCAAAATATCATAGCTATAACCGATGGTAAGTCCATTGTGCATCAAACCAGCCATTAGTACTATTGATTCAGAATTTGACACTCCAGCGCCATATTTCCGAATAGGTATTCCGCGGTACCAAACACCTGCCATGAATGGATAGTTTGTGAGGTAAAGTCCAACGTCCAGTTGCTCTGCCTTGCCTTGTGCTTTGTATAGAAAAGTCGGAGTGATGCTGGTTTCCCTTATAGGTGCTCCCCATGCAATTTGTCTTTCCTGAAGTATTATTTTATAACCTCCAATAATATTATACTTTACGGAAAGAGGACTATTTCCTCCTGTTGTAAACGATTGATTAGGACGATTGAGGTGATACGCTGAAACTCCTAGCCAAAGATTGTTATTGTACGCTACTACACCAGTTGAAATATCGGGGTATACGTAGCTTTTAACATTTGTAGAAAGTGGGTCAGAGGATGGACTTTCAGTATTTCCGTTATTGGTGAGTTGGTCTCCGAAAACAGCGTTGTTGTACCCAAAATCACGTATTCCAACTGCTGCTTGCAAACCAGCTTTTACGGTCCATTGTCTGGAAACATTCACCTGATAGGAGTATAGTGCATTAATATCTGTAGAACGGAGTTTTGAGGCTCCTTGAACATTTCTATTAATCATAAAACCAACACCACTCCGAATCTTATAGAAATCGTGATCCGCCCATGCCGAAATGGACTTATAAGGATCTCCAAGTCCTGGCCATTGAAGCCGATAATTTAGGCCTGCTCTCGTGTCAAGTCCACCACCTGTGAGCGCTGGATTAAGATTAAGGGGAGCGTTATAATATTGAGATAGTTGCGTATCTTGAGCATAACTCGTT
>JAYTHK010000278.1:0-3368 GCA_043732665.1 Cytophagales bacterium
GTTATTTTATTTAAAGAAGCGCTGTCTACTGAAACATTGATCAAAGCGCTATCGTTACCTCCAAAACCTGTATCTTTCCATACGACGATAGCTGCACAAAGTCCGGTTACTAGGAATAGTATAGAAAGTAGTTTTATTCTGGAAGGTTGTTTCATATTATTAATTTTGAATTTTGAGTCTTGAATTTTAAATTTTTGATGCTAGAGTACTTTGTTTTTTTCGACTCAAAATTTATAATTTAAAATTATTTATTTTTCATACCTTCTTTTCCTAACATAAAATCTTCCTAACCCAAATAGTACGATGACTAGGACGGGAAGTAAAAGATTTATGAATTGCCAATAAAGGCGACTGTCTTGTATAGCTAATTTGTCTATCGGACGAAGGGTAATTTCCTTAGATCTAACATTGATAATTTGTTGATCCATTAAATAATCGACAGCATTCAGCACAAAATCTTTGTTGGAAAATAAATAACGCATATCAATATTGTAGCCAAGTGGAACGGGGATTTTACGTTTTGGGTCAAATTCGTTTCTTATAACATCACCGTCGCTTACTACGATTATCTTAGATGGTTTTTCTTGAACTATTACCGTTTTCCCGTTTATAGGAGACGGCCTATTTTTGTATACACTAGTAAAATTTCCTTCCAATAAATAACCCACCGGGATATTTGCTTTGGTAAACAAATCGGTATTACTGTCTTTCTTTAAAATATCTAAATTAATTTCTGAAGGAGCGGCGATCTCTCTACAATTGCTGGAAGTAAACAGGAGTGGTGTTTTTATAATACCAACCGCTTTTACAGTATCTATACTTCCGATAAATCTTGTTTGGATTGCGTCTAAATTCTTAACAATCGGGTGTTTGCTGAAGTTATAGAGTACGGGGTAGTATGGAAAATTTAACATTTGTACTTCTCCTTTCAACCCTGTTTCTACTCGAGTTGCGCTACAGCGAAGGTCTTGAATAAGACTTTGATTTAAGCGCAATCCATATTTAAAAAACAAATCGTCTAAGTTTAAGTCTTGAGTCAGCGAATAGGTAATGCCTGATTGAAGACTGTCTTTTCTTGTGTCAGTGGCATCTATAAAGAAAATAGCTTTACCTCCTTTTATGATATATTGATCAAGAATAAACTTATCTCGTTCGCTCCACTTAGATTTAGGACGAGCTATTAATACCACTTCAAAACGCTGTAAGGAGGTGTCATCGGAAAGGTTTACGCGTTCTACTGCATAGTTTTCGTTTAACGAATTCGTTAAATCCTGAATTTCTTCTTTTGAATATTCGCCGTGTCCATCAATCACAGCAAGCGCTTTATAATCTTTATTGATGAGTTTTCGGATAGCAGAAATTAGTTCAAACTCTATACCTTCTACCGATTGATTAAGCTGTTCCTGTTCAGAGATCATTCTATCGGCTTTTAAAAATAGCGCAGGGGCTTCTTTTTCTTTGTAAGAAACTATTGCTCCGGGAAATAATAATCGTTGTCCTTTTTTTCCATTTTTTTCTTCCTGAAAATGTTTTGGCGTAATGCCTCGCTGAGCCAGCTGGTAGTATAGGCGCTCACGAACTTCTTTGTTTTCTTCTTTATCGGGATTGGTAAATTTGTATTCGAGATTTCCTCCACTATACACTTTAAATTCATCCAGTTTTTCTTGAATAGATTTTTTTAGTCTTTCGTAATTTGGATTGAGGTCGCCATCCAAAAATATTTCTACACTTATTTTGTCGTCCAGCTTTCCCAATATTTCTTTTGATGCGGGAAAAATAGAGTAACGACTATCTTCTGTAAAGTCCCAACGAAAAAAATAAGTACTCGTAATAATATTAACAAACAAAATAATGCCTGCTAATAATAAAAATTCTATGCTATCTGCTCTTTTCTTTTTCATATTACCATTTTCTACTTCCCAGTACCAGATTGGTAGATATAAGCATGATCAACGTTATACTAATAAAATAAATAAGATTTCGTGAATCCAAAACTCCTTTACTCAAGGCTTCGTAATGATAACTAAGACTAAATTGTGAAAGGAAGTTACGTGAACCTTCCCATAGATCTAGGCTTGCCATTCGACTTATGCCGTCGTAAAAAAAATAGCACACAATAAGTGAAATGATAAATGAAAATATTTGGTTGCTGGTAATAGCAGAAGAAAGTATCCCTATAGAAGTATAAACTCCTCCTAATAATAATAAACCAATATAAGAACTAAATACTGCTGCGGAGTCAATGTTGCCGATAGGGCTTCCTAATGTATAGACAGAGAAATAATAAATTAATGTTGGTACTAAGGCAAAAACTACTAAAGAAAATGAAGCGAAATATTTACCTAAGATAATCTGCCAATCGGTAAGTGGTTTAGTCATTAATAATTCAATCGTACCGTCTTTTTTTTCTTCCGCAAAAGTACGCATCGTGATGGCAGGGATGAGTAATAGATAGGCTATAGGGCCGAAAGTAAAGAGACTTTCCATGTCGGCAAAACCATAATCCATAATGTTGGAATCTGGAAATACCCACATAAACAATCCTATGAAAGTAATAAATACAATCATCACCAAATAAGCGATAAGTGAATTTAGAAAACCTGTAATTTCTTTTCTGTAAATGCTGAACATAAAATGGGTTAAGGTGTTAAAGCGTTTTAATGTGTTAGAGTTTGCTTCTAATACATCAGTTTACTTTTAAACCTTTTGCAATTTATGAAAAATGTGGGATAACATTCATGTTGTTTTTGTTTAAAAACAAACATTTTGAAACTCAACGGCTGGAAGGAATACTAATTAATATTTTAATAACCTGACAATTAGATTATTGTTTTTAATATTTAGTTCTCCGCAACCCTTTTCTTAAAAGCTATCAACTAAAAACCAAATCCAGGATACAAACTCACTACTTCGCCGATTACAATAACTGCTGGCGAACTAATCTGATTTTGTTCCACAATAGCAACGATAGTATTGATTTTTCCTATAGCAAGTTTTTCTTCTGGTAAAGATCCATTCTGAATTATAGCGACAGGGATATTTTCTTTTCCTTCCTTGATGAAAATCTCTGTTATTTCTTTCAACTTTGTCATACCCATTAACACTACGATTGTAGCGGTAGACTTGGCTGCAATCAGTATATCTGAGGATAATTCATGCTCTCTGGTAGTACCAGTTACTACCCAGAAACTTTCATTGAGACCTCTGCGCGTAAGTGGAATTCCGTGCAATTCAGGTACAGAATAAGAACTTGATATTCCTGGAACGATTGCTGTTTCCAATCCGAAAAATTTAGCATATAATAATTCTTCGTGTCCACGACCAAAAATAAAAGGATCTCCTCCTTTCAATCGTACTACATGACCATA
>JAYTHK010000279.1:0-3361 GCA_043732665.1 Cytophagales bacterium
GTTTCTTCATTGTTCATCCCCATTCTACCAAAAGTTTCTTTGATATCTTTGGCAGCTAAAAGAGGATCTGGATTACCATTAGGCCCCTCTGGGTTCACATAGATTAGACCCATTTGAACCGCAGCTAATGGATTTTCGAGGTTGCCGTCTTTATCGTAGCGCTTATTATTTTCCAGCATTTTTGTTTCGGCTCCCCAATAAACATTGCTTGCAGGTTGCCATACATCTTCTCTGCCGCCGGCAAACCCTATCGTTTTCATGCCCATCGATTCATAAGCAACATTTCCTGCTAGGATCATCAAATCTGCCCAGGAGATTTTATTACCATATTTTTGTTTGATTGGCAAAAGTAGTCTTCTTGCTTTATCTAAATTGCCATTGTCAGGCCAGCTGTTCTGAGGTGCAAAACGTTGTTGCCCTTCTCTTGTACCACCACGACCATCACTCGTTCTATAAGTTCCGGCACTGTGCCAAGCCATGCGGACGAAGAAAGGTCCATAATGTCCGTAGTCTGCAGGCCACCAATCTTTAGAATCAGTCATTAATACAAGCAAGTCTTTCTTCAACGCCTGGTAATTTAAGCTTTTGAAAGCATCCTCATACATAAAATTCTTACCCATTGGGTTCGATAATTCAGAGTTACTCCGGAGTACGCTTAAATCAAGTTGATTTGGCCACCAGTCACTGTTTAAATTGCCATTTTTACTTACACTAAGTCCTCCTGATTTGCCTTTTTTGTCAAACCCGAATGGACAGCCTCCTTTGTTTTTTGTATTTTCAGTCATGTTTTCTGAATTTTTATTCTTACAAGCTAAAAGTAAAAATACTATAGAACTAGTTAAAATGATTTTTCTCATAGTTTAAATATTAGATATTAAGTATTTAACAAACCTAAGGGATAATAATCATTTATAAAAACGATGTTTCATATGAGTATATTGACAGTGTAGATAATTATGTATATTTGAGTATGAATATTCAGCAATTACAATACGTATTAGCAGTAGTAGAATTTAAGCACTTTGAAACTGCCGCAGAAACCTGTTGTGTAACCCAATCCACCTTAAGTACTATGATTAACCGATTGGAAGATGAAATTGGAATTAAGATTTTTAATAGAAAAACAAAACCCGTTACAATTACAAAGGAAGGGGCCCAAATAATAGAGCGATTAAAAATTATTCAGAAAGAATTAGACATACTGAATAATGTAGTTCAGGAGCTAAAAGGCGAGATGGTTGGAGAATTAAAAATTGGAATTATTCCAACTATCGCACCCGATTTGCTGCCCTTGTTTTTGTCGAAGTTTGCCAATTCTTTTCCTAAAATAAAAATGATAGTGCAGGAGATGACAACACCCGATATTCAAAAGGCCTTAAAGAACAGAACGATTGATATAGGGATTCTTGCAATTCCTACATTGGATATGGAGTTGGTAGAATTGGAATTATATTGTGAACCATTTTTGGTGTACGATTGGAGTTCAACTAAAAAGAAGGATGCCATCGCTATTCAGGACTTAGATTATTCAAAACTTTGGTTGTTGGAAGAAGGACATTGTTTACGAACGCAGGTTCAGAATATTTGTGAATTATCAAACAAGAGTGAGCAGAAGAATATCAATATAGAGTTTAAAGCAGGTTCGTTAGGAAGTTTGTTGCGCTTCACTAAAGCAAATAAGGGAATTACAATCATTCCTTATTTAGCGTCCATTGAATTAGCTAAGGATGAAAAGCAAAAACTAGTTCCCTTTAACAATCCAACTCCCGTTCGCACGATTGGCTTGATTACCCATAAACATTTTGTAAAAAGAAAATTATTAAAAAAACTACAAAGTGTAATTCAGGAGTCGGTTGTTCTGTTGATCCCTTCAGGATTGGAGATCAAAACCTTTAGGCCGCTATAGAGGGATCTCGTCAGACTGCGAAGAACTATAGTTAAGATTACGAAAAGGTCTCAATCCATTTTTATTTCTTTTAGCATATAACCATAATGTGCTTTCATGTAATCGCAAATGGAATTATAGTGTACTTGCCGTTGTCATAGATCAGCTTGAGCTGGAATTCCATGTCAATGCAGGCCGGAAATCTTTGACCACCTAATATGTAAAACTAACATTTTACTATTCATTAAATTATAAAACAAATTAACCGAAACTAAAAATTTTAAATTGCTGGTCAATTGGCGACGGCATTAAGTGGTCTATGACACTGGCACGTCCATTGTGGCATCGGTGCGTCCATTCTTGAGCTATTTGATTTCATTTTTAAATTTTATGAAAAGAGCCAAATCCTTCAATAAAAGGTTCGACTTTGGTATACTTGCTTCTACAAATAAAATTTGGTAACTTTTAGCCGAGTTTGGTAAATATTTACCAAACTCGGCTTTTTTATGTATCATTTTTTTGTTGGAAGTTTCAATTTTTTATTTTTGTAAATACTAAGAATAGTTCTTTAGAATCATGGCTGATAAAAACATCCTTAATGTTAGAGAAAGAGCTGGCCAAATCTGTAATGTTTCTTAATAAAAACACATTACTGTATCTCTATCGTAGAAATGCCACTGCATTTAGAATTTAAGAAACCAGTTTTTTTAAATAACTGGATATAGTTCACTTTAGCATTTTGTAAATATTAGTTTGCCTATTTGATCTTCTTTTAAATACCAAAAGATATGGTAATTCAAAGAAAAAATTAAGACTACATTATCGTCAATCGCCATCAACAAATAAAAATAATTTAGGCGCATTTGGTAAAATAAATTCTTTAAAGTAATTTCATGTTCTTACCTAAAAACTTTCCATCAAAATGAAAAAAAATATTCTCATCATAGTAATTATGTCTATAGTCAGCCTGACCTATAAGGAATCAATAGCTCAGCAAGATACTGTTTCCGTACATATCCTTGATAAGGATGGCAAAGAAATCGATTTTTCTAAAGGCTGCTCTGGAGGTATTCCAAAAAACTTTAAGCTTGATATTGTTCCCACAGAAGACTATATGGTATTCTGGCAAGTCGAAGCCATAAGGGGGAACGTTACGGTAAGCACTTATGCCGGTAATGGTAAGAACGTCAACCTGGCTAACATGATCTATAAAGCCGCTTCTGGCGACCGTGTCATATTTAAGATCAGAAGACTTTCCATAAAGAAAAACGGGAAGATGACTCTGGTAAAATTCAAGCCGACTTTTGTTTCTATTCCTATATTCTAGGAGATATAATTGAATCCTGCTGGTTTTACAGTAGATCCAAACAATACGATCCTCCAAAGTGTAAGCCAGAATTGTACGCTGACGGTGGGAGATTTTATAACCACTACAAATTACGGGCGTGAGCTCAGCGATAAAACCTATGAATTTTC
>JAYTHK010000280.1:0-28092 GCA_043732665.1 Cytophagales bacterium
AGACACCCCCTGAATCATCCCCTGATTAATCAGCTTCTTAAATGGTTCCGGAGAAGTTACATAGCCCATGTCGTATAAAAACATATTCCAGAAACGAGAATAGAATAAATGACCTGTAGCATGTTCTGCTCCGCCAATGTATAGGTCTACCTGATTCCAGTATTTTTCTGCTTTCTCACCAACAAATCTGGTTATGTTTTTTGGATCCATATAACGCAGGAAATACCAGCTTGAACCTGCCCAACCTGGCATTGTACTTAGTTCTAAGGGATAACCTTTGTACGTATAATTTTTTGCTCTACCCAATGGAGGTTCTCCTGTATCTGTAGGTTTGTATTCGTCTATTTGCGGAAGCTCTAACGGTAGATCTTTTTCGTCCATGGTCATAGGAATTCCGTCTTTGTAATAAATTGGAATTGGTTCGCCCCAATAACGTTGACGTGCGAAGATCGCATCACGCATTTTGTATTGCGTTCTTGCTTTTCCTACGCCTTTTTCTTCGGCATACTTACTTGCTTTTTTTATCGCTTCCGGCACCGCTAATCCATTCAGGAAATCAGAGTTGATCATTGTTCCCGCTTTTGGGTCGAAGCCTTCTTTTGTAATATCTGTTTTAGCGCCTTCCTGAACGTTAATGACTGGAAGATTATAATGTGTCGCAAATTTAAAATCACGTTCGTCGGAAGAAGGTACTGCCATTACTACGCCTGTGCCATATCCAGCTAGTACATAGTCTGCAATCCAAAGTTGTATTTTTTCTCCGTTGAAAGGGTTGATCACATAACTTCCTGTGAATTGTCCGGAAACAGTTTTTACATCACTCATACGGTCACGTTCAGAGCGGTTCTTGGCCTGAGTGACGTACGTGTTAACAGCTTCTTTATATTCTGGAGCAGTTAACTGAGGAATCAATTCATGCTCTGGAGCGATGGAAACATAAGTAACACCAAACGTCGTATCTACGCGAGTAGTAAAGACGGTAAGCGTAATGTCTTTGTCTACCACTTTAAAATTAAGTTCAGCACCATAAGATTTTCCGACCCAGTATTTTTGCATGTCCTTCATTGGCTCTGGCCAGTCAAGGGTATCAAGACCTTTTAACAACCTTTCCGCAAAAGCGGTAATACGCATCATCCACTGCTGCATTTTTTTACGCTCTACAGGATAACCGCCACGTTCGGAAACGCCGTTAATCACTTCGTCGTTGGCAAGCACCGTTCCCAGTGCAGGACACCAGTTGACAACGGTTTCGGCAGTATAGGTAAGGCGGTATTTTAAAAGCAAATCGGATTTTGCTTTCTCTGACATTTTTTTCCATTCGTCTGCTGTAACAACTTGCGTGTCTTCGTCACAAGCTGCTTTAATACCAGCGTTGCCAGAGGTTTCAAGTTGTTTTGTAAGTTCGTCGATGTGTTCTGCTTTGTTGGTCGTTTTGTTGTACCAGCTATGAAAAAGTTGAATAACAATCCACTGCGTCCATTGATAATAATCAGGTTTGCTTGTCCATACTTCACGGCTCCAGTCGTAAGAAAAACCGATTTTTTCTAATTGTTGGATATAACGCGCGATATTTTGTTCGGTAGTAACTGCAGGATGTTGTCCTGTTTGTATGGCGTATTGCTCGGTAGGAAGTCCGAAAGAGTCAAAGCCCATTGGATGAAGGACGTTAAATCCTTTTAGCCTTTTGTAACGTGCAATAATATCAGAAGCAATATACCCTAGCGGGTGCCCCACATGAAGCCCAGCACCAGAGGGATAAGGAAACATATCCAGTGCATAATATTTTGGTTTAGAACTGTTGTTGTCGGCTTTGAAAGTTTGGTTGTCTTTCCAGATTTTCTGCCACTTGCTTTCTGTTTCTTTGAAATTATATTCGCTCATTCTTAACTGAAATTAAAGGGTACAATAATAGCCAAAAAATATGAGTATTTTGTATGGAATGTTTTTTAGATTAATTAATAGATAAGTCCCTTATTTTAAAAAGGCTATAATTTTATTTCGAACCTCAAAACCAGTCAAATCTTGGCTGAAAATCTCAGGTTCTGTGCGTAGGATTTTTTCCAAATAAAGGTGTTTTCCCTGTAAAAAAATGAGGCATTTTTCCGGATGATCGACCAGGTAATAAGCGATTTTATAAAGATTAGAAAGTTTCGTGTTTGTTTGAATGTCAATAATAACGGCACATTTGTCCGATTTGTCTAGCGCTTTAAGTGCGGATTCAATAAGTTCAGTACTTGAAAAATTATCGATGTCGAGAAAGTCAGCGGCTATTTTTTTTACTTCAATTGCTTCCAAAAAGGGGTTCAAATAGGTGAAATCCTGTTTCTCAGTACATTTGATATATAAAATAAAATTCATCTCTACGGCTTTTGAAATACCCAATAAATCATAAATTTACGATATGGGAATCAAAGATTTGTATAAAATATTTCTAGAATGCAAAACAGTATCTACGGATACGCGACAGATAAGCGAAGGAGTATTATTTTTTGCATTGAAAGGCGCTAATTTTAATGGAAATGAATTTGCAGAAAAAGCTCTAAAAATGGGGGCTTCGTATGTTGTGATCGATGAAGAAGAATATAAAGTAAATGAAAAATGTATTTTAGTAAAAGACGTACTCGCTGCACTACAAGCCTTGTCTAATCATCATCGCAAACAGTTTGACATTCCATTCATCGCTGTCACAGGTTCTAATGGAAAAACGACTACGAAAGAACTTATGTACACTGTCCTTTCTACTACCTATAAAACTCAGGCTACAAAAGGAAACTTGAACAATCATATAGGGATTCCGCTTACACTGCTTGCTATTCCTGAGGGAACAGAAATGGCAGTTATTGAAATGGGCGCCAATCATCAAAAGGAGATCGAGCGTTATTGCGCTATCGTAGAGCCTACGCATGCTTTGATTACCAATATAGGCAAAGCGCATTTAGAAGGGTTTGGAGGAGTAGAAGGAGTAAAAAAAGGGAAGGGGGAACTCTATGAATATATACTTGCCAATAATGGTGTGGCTTTTGTGAACTCTACAGATATTACGTTAATGGAGATTTCTAAATTCCCAACGCCCATTCTTTATCCAGCCGTAACTAATTTCTTTCAGTGCGAACTTTTAGAATCTACGCCATTTGTTAAATACAAATCAGAAGACGGAGAATTAATTGAAACAAAATTTACGGGTGCTTACAATTTTGATAATATTGCAGCAGCATTGTGTATTGGAAAATATTTTAGAGTTTCTGCCAAAGCCTCTAATAAAGCGATAGCGGAGTATACACCACAGAATAATCGTTCTCAGTTTGTAAAAAAAGGCAGCAACGAAATTTTATTAGATGCCTATAATGCCAATCCATCTTCTATGAAAGCAGCGGTTGAAAATTTTAACCGATTAGAAATGAAAAATAAACGAATTCTTCTTGGAGATATGTTTGAACTAGGAGAGGAGAGTGTTTCAGAGCATGCGATATTGGGAAAACTACTTTCCACTTGTGCCTTTAAGCAAATTATTCTTTGCGGAAAAAATATGAAGTACTCAGCCGAACAACTTAAGTCTGTTGATTATTTTGAAACAAAACTGGAATTAATTTTCTATCTTCAAAATAATAAAATAGCAGATTCTTCTGTTCTAATTAAAGGTTCCAGAGGTATGGGACTTGAAAGTGTATTAGAGTATTTGGGATAAAATATAATAATGAGAAAATTTCTTTGCGAACTTTGCGTTTAAGTGGCTCACCTATATTTTAAACGAAAAGTTCGCAAAGGAAGAGCAAAGTACGTTAAAATTCATAAAAATGGAAACTACTATCACTAAAATGCTAGGTATTCAATACCCCATCATCATGGCTCCTATGTTTTTGGTGTCGAATACGAGTATGATTGTTGCGGCTCTGGAAAGCGGTATCACTGCTGCTTTTCCTGCTTTGAATTACCGCACAGATAAACAACTTCGGGACGCTATTGCTGAAATAAGAAGTAAGACTAATAAACCTTTCGGAGTAAATCTCATTGTAAATAAATCTAATTTTAAATACAAAGGACAACTGCAAACTTGTGTCGAGCTGAACGTGAATTTTATCATTACCTCTCTTGGAAGTCCGAGGGAAACGATTGAACAATGCAAAGTGAAAGGAATAAGAGTTTTCTGTGATGTAATAGATCTTGACTATGCTTTGAAAGTAGAAGCACTCGGAGCAGACGCTGTAATAGCTGTAAACGCTGATGCTGGTGGTCATGCCGGAAATATAAAAGCGCAAGAGCTTATTCCGTTATTAAAAAAACATATTAAAATACCCGTCATTTCTGCAGGCGGTGTAGCCACGGGACAGCAATTGAAAAAGGTATTGGATTTAGGAGCGGAGGCTGTTAGTATTGGTACTATTTTCATTGCTTCCAACGAAGCTCCAGTTTCGGAAGATTATAAAAAAGCACTTATTGAATACGGTGCAGATGGTATTGTAAAGACTACCAAACTCTCAGGTTCAGCCCTCACTGTGATCAACACGCCTTATGTGCAAAAGATGGGAGCAGAGGCGAGTTTTTTAGAACGATTGATGCTAAAAAATAAATGGTTGAAAAAATATATAAAATTATTTTTAGCGCTCAGAGGGATGAAAGCCATAGAGAATGCAGCTTTTAGTGCTACTTATAAAACTGTTTGGTGTGCTGGACCTTCGATTGAGTATATTCATAACATTAGACCGCTTAAAGAGATTTGTGCTACGCTGATAAAGGAATACGAAGAAGCAGATAAGTCCTAAAAATAAGTAACGCAGTGTGCTCTTAATACAATTTGTCTATTATAGCTATCTGACGGTCAAGAGTCGTCGGATAGCTTATTTCTGTATATTGCTGTAAACAAAAAAGGCCAATAGCTCAACTAAATTTGAACTATTGGCCTTTTGAACTCAAAATTTATTAATAAGCTCTCACTTCTTTCCCTTCCATAAAAAACATAAAGGCTTTATTGACCACTCTGTTTCCTCCTGGTGTTGGATAATCTCCCGTAAAGTACCAATCGCCAAGATGTTTTGGACAAGACTTGTGAAGGTTTTCTACCGTTTGATACACTACTTGTATCTCTGCTTTACAATCTTTTGGAGTTACGATCTCTGCTATTTTATTTGAAACTTGTTCGTAGGTAAAAGGAGCATATAATTCTTTTACATGATTGATCATATTTCCACTCAAATCGTTGATAGAAGCTTTACATTTTTCTAAAACAGAATCGAGTAGATTTTCTTGTTTTGTTTCCTTTAGTAATTCAAGCATCGCTCTGAAAGCCACGAATTCCTTAACTTTCGACATATCGATACCATAACAATCAGGATAACGAATTTGTGGAGCAGAAGAAACGATTACTATTTTTTTTGGTCCCAATTTATCCAACATCTTGATGATGCTTTTTTCTAAAGTAGTTCCTCTTACAATCGAGTCGTCGATGATAACAATATTATCTTCGCCTTTTTTGATTACTTCGTAAGTGGTATCGTAAAGATTGGTTACAAAACTTTCGCGGTTAGCATCAGAAGTAATGAAAGAGCGTAGTTTAGCGTCTTTGATTACCATTTTTTCTACTCTTGGTCGGAAGGCAAGCGCTTTGTCCAAGTCTTCGCCTTTGAGTATGCCGTCCGCTACCGCTTTTTTTCTATAACGGGAAGTATATTCTTCAATACCTTCCATCATTCCTAGATAAGCAGTTTCAGCAGTATTGGGTACATAAGAAAATACAGTATTTTCTAAATCGTATCCTACAGACTCTAATATTTGTGGGTAAAGACAGAAGCCTAATTTTTTTCTTTCAGAATAAATATCCGGGTCAGAAGGACGGGAGAAATAAATCCGTTCAAAAGAGCAAGATTTTTTTTCTACTTGCTCTATAAATTGTTTCTGAGAGAAGTCCCCGTTTTTCTCAATGATAAGTGCGTGCCCAGGTTCTACTTCTTTTATCTGGTTGTAATCTACGTTGAACGCAATTTTAATAGCAGGTTTTTCAGAGGCTACTACGACTACTTCATCGTTGGCATAGTAGTAGGCAGGACGTATACCAGCAGGATCACGGGCTACAAAAGAAGCTCCGTATCCAGTCATACCAACCATGGCGTACCCGCCGTCTAAATCTTTACAGGCGCGCATCAATACTCTTTGCAAGTCTAATTCGCTTTCTATAATATCCGATACTTCTCTGTTGGTGTATTTGTCCTTGTACTTATCAAAAATATCCTGATTTTCTTCGTCTAAAAAGTGTCCCATTTTTTCCATTACCGTTACGGTATCGTTTTTTTCTTTGGGATGCTGACCAATTTCTACGAGTTTAAGAAATAACTCGTCTACGTTGGTCATGTTGAAATTACCTGCCAATGCTAAATTTCGGCTTCTCCAGTTGTTTTGGCGAAGAAAAGGGTGGCAATTTTCTATTTCATTTTCACCATGAGTGCCATAACGTAAATGACCCATAAGAACTTCGCCTGTAAAGGCTACATTATCCAAAAGCCAGCGTGCGTCGTTGGCTTTGTCCTTATGGTCTCTAAGTGCTTTAGAAAATTTTTTATTGATCTTTGCGAAAATATCTGCGATGGGTTGGGTGTCTACGGAACGGTAACGACTGATGTATCTTTTTCCTTCCTTGACGTCTATTTTTATAGTGGCTACTCCCGCTCCGTCTTGCCCTCTGTTGCTCTGCTTTTCCATCATCATGTAGAGCTTTTGTACTCCATACATGGCACCATACTTTTCGACATAGTAAGAATAAGGCTTACGCAGTCTTATTAAAACTATACCGCATTCATGCTTTATCGAATCGCTCATATCAACATTACAGTTTTATATATTTTAGTACGTTTAAGACCCAATTTGGGTTAAAGAACAATATTAGTAAAGGTAACGAAATCAGTGTGGTAAAGATGTACACAAGCCGAGGCTCAGATGTAAGTATTGTATCGGAATCCTCTTTTTTAAAATAGATGAAATAGGGGATTCGCAAATAATAGAATAGAGAAACGATCGTGTTTAATAAACCAAAGGAAAGGAGAATTAAGAAGAGTTGATTACCCGTTATTTGATAGGATTGCCATAACGCTGAAAACACAAATAGTTTTGCGTAAAATCCTGCAGTAGGTGGTAATCCAGTGAGCGAGATCATAATTAAAACAAATATACCCCCCAAAAATGGCATTTTTAAGCCCAATCCTTTAAAGTTGTTCACATTCATTGACTTGGCTTTGCTTGCGAATAGGTCAACCAGGCAAAAGGCTGTAAAGTTCATAAACAGATATACAACAAGATAGAACAGTATGGAAGTAACTGCTAGTTCTTTAACGGTGATTATCGCCATAAGCATAAAACCTGCATGCCCGATAGCAGAATAGGCAAGCATTCTGCGTAAGTTCATTTGCATCAAAGCGGAGAAATTGCCAATTGTCATGGTGGCCATGGCTAAAATTGCCAATAACAATGTAAGAATTCCAGATACTTCGCTGTTTATAAGTAAAGGAGAAAGGATTCTGATCAATACCGCCAGCGCAGCAGCCTTCGGAGCGATGGAAAAGAAAGCGACTACAGGAGCTGGTGCTCCTTCATAAATATCGGGTGTCCATACGTGATATGGGAAGGCAGAAATTTTGAAGAATAATCCTGTTAGCGTAAGAAAAATAGCGAATACAAATAAAATTGATCCGTCATTCGCAAGTGTTAGAGAGGAAATGGAAGTTGGGAAATTAAAATTTCCATTTATTCCATACAACAAAGAAATTCCGAAGAGCATAATGCCACTACAGAAAGCGCCGAAGAGGATATATTTGATTGCAGATTCAGTTCCTTTTTTATCAAAATTGAAGATGGTAAGTAAGTAAGAACCGATTGAAATTAGTTCAAGACTGACGAACATCATTAGTAAATTATTAGCCATTACAAGTAGCTGTAAGCCTAGTACAACAGTGATAAGAATATAATAAAACTCACCTTTTTCTTCTCTTTTATAATCAGAAGAGAAGAGCGTAAAAATCACGGATAGAATGCCCGCAATACAGAATAGGATTTTGAAATAGCATGCGTAATAATCTAGTTTTAAAAAATCGCTGTAAAGTAATAGTGATTCGTTTTCAGTTAAAGCTAAAGTGCTCGTTGAAAATTGAAGTATTGTAAATAAAATAGTAAAAAGGAATCCAGTGATAGCTCCTACAGGTAATAATAAAGGAGATCTTTTTTTACCAACAAGATCAGCCGTAAGAAGCAGAAGGATAAAAACGAAAAGACAGACTTCTGGAAATATTCCGTGAAAATCTGTAATAGTTTTTTGTAACGAGGTATACAAAAGAATATAAATTAGTTATAGTAGAAGTTCAAATTTAACTGAAATTTATTACAACTAAAATTAAATACAAAATGCTAGATACAAGGTAAATTACATAAGTATTAAAAGTACTTATGTAATTTACCTTGTATCTAGCATTTTGTGACTTGTAGTTAAACAGTAGCCAAATACTCAGAAGTACTTTCTACTGTAGCTTGCATTGCTTTTTTGCCTTTGTTCCAGTTAGCAGGACAAACCTCTCCGAATTCTTCGTTGTGTTTTACTGCGTCTACCATTCTCAAAGTATCTTCGATGTTTCTGCCAAGTGAAAAATCGTTGATCACTAAGTGTCTTACGATTCCTTGTTTATCGATCAAGAAAGTTCCTCTGTAGGCAATAGGTGCGCCGTTAAAAATCATTTCTCCATTTTCGTTAATATCGAAATCTCCGCCAAGTACGCCGAAATTAGCAGCGATTGTTTTTGCAGTGTCCGCTACTATTGGATAGGTTACCCCTTCAATTCCACCTTTGTTTTTTGGTAAATTCAACCAAGCTAAGTGAGAGTTTTCAGTATCTGTAGAGCAACCGACCACCACTGCATCTCTTGATTCAAATTCTTTTAATAAATCTTGGAAAGCAAGAAGTTCTGTAGGACAAACGAATGTAAAATCTTTTGGGTAAAAGAAAAACACTACATATTTTTTACCAAGGTATTGATCCAAAGAAAAATCTTCTACTACTTTTTTGCCATTCAATACCGCAGGAGCTATAAAAGAAGGAGCTTTTTTACCGATTAGTGCCATAATTTTAAAATTTAGTTTAGTGTAAATTAATTTATTGATATATTCTCTTTATTGTTCAGTTTTTCTCCGTTTATCTGGAGACGGATATCGTTGATTTTGAAATTTTTTATTTTTTTATTCTTAAAATAATTCTGAATAAGTTTCGTAAGATGTTCGTCTTCGAAATCGACAATCTCTTCTGTATTGGTGCAGTACAAATGACTATGGTGGTCCATAAACCCATCGTATCGGGCGGTTCCATTGGCAGACATTACTTTCGCCGCCAGACCAGCAGAAACAAAAGTGTCTAATGTTTTATAAACGGTAGCAAGCGAGATACTAGGATTTTTGGTTTTTACAAAATCATATATGTTTTCTGCTTTAGGATGCGTGTGGATGTGCAATAAGGCGTCGTATATAACGATTCTCTGTTGTGTTGCCTTTAGCTGGTAGTTGGCCAGTCGCTCTTTTACTTGATTGTATGTAAGTGTTTCTTCTTGCATATCTAAATGATAATTATTGTCAAGTAGTAATTATTTTCTACAAATATATATTATTAATTATTTCAAAACAAATGAATGGCCTTTTTTTTATAAACACTCTCAAAACGGACTGTTTTTCAAAGTGGTTACATGAGATTAATGTTTATATTTGTACTACTACATCAAAGGTTTATGAATAAGAAAGTTCACTATTTTTCTTTTTTGTTTCTGATAATTTTGTCTTACCATATAAAAGCGCAGACATCAGAAGAAAATCAAAAGAATTATTTATACGGGAAAGAATTACTAAAAGAAGAGCGTTATGAAGCAGCGGCGCAGGTTTTTCTGCCACTCACTTCTGAAGCCTCGTTAAATGCTTTTTCAAAACCAGCGTCTTATTTATATGCTTTGTCTGCAATGAAAAGCGGTGATTTACAGGCCGCCAAATCTATGTGTCTGCAGCTGTTGCAACGATACCAAAATTGGGATCAAAAAGGTAATATTTATTATCTACTTGCCAATATTTACTTTGAACAAAATAATTATAGGTTGGCATTGCAATTTTTAAATAAAGTCGATGGATTGAAGAAGGATTCGGAGAGTATGAAAACGTACTATTTCATTAAACAGAATTCTATAGACACATTAAAGGCTATTCAAAAAGACAATCCTGCAGATGAAATAATAGCAACTATTTTAGCGCAAAAATTATCTAGTATTATAATGAATGAGCAAAATAAAATGCTTCTAAGTTTTTTAGTGCAAGAGTTTAAATTGAATATTAACGAACTTCGTAACGAAATAAAATCCACTTTAAAGAAAAATTACAACATTGCACTGTTGTTTCCTTTTCAATTGAATGAGATAGATCCAACGCTTAGTAAAAGAAGTAATCAGTACATTTTGGATTTTTATGAAGGTATTAAAATAGCGGCAGATACTCTCAAAGAAAAAGGAATACAGGTAAATTTATATACATACGATACTGAAAAAGAAACGGCTATTATTAACTCTATTATGAGTCTTCCAGAGATGAAGGCAATGGATTTAATTATCGGACCTGTTTACCCTGTTTTGGTACCTGTAGTAGCGGATTTTTCAAGAAAGAATAATATTATTAATATTAGCCCATTTTCGGCAAATTCTAAGATCATTGAGAATAATGAATTTTCTTATCTGTTTCAACCCACGCTAGAAATACAGGCAGGCATTGCAGCGCGCTATGCTTCTGAAAATTTCAAGCAAGATTCTTTATTTGTCTACAATTATACTCCTCCAAAAGGAAGGAATAGGTTTAGAGTAAAAGAAACGACCGACCGTAAAAATGTTATGATTTTTTACGGAGGAGAAGTGAAAGATTCTCTATTGGCGGTATACCATAGAGATTCCTGCAAAGCAAATAAGTTAAAAGTTACCCATTTTGAAAAAATAAAAAGAAGTAGCTTAGAATTGCTTAAAACAATTTTGTCTGATAGTATTAAGCTCAGCTTGTGTAATCACGTATTCGCTTCAACTTCCGACGAGGTTGTAGCAGCCAATATAATGAGCCTTATGGAAATAAGTAGACAAACTACACCGCTGATTACACGCTCCGATTGGTTGTTTTTTAACCTTATTTCATTTGAACAATTTGAAAAAAGAAATGTATTTTTCATTCACACCGATTACTATGATTATAGCAGTCTGCTGTATAGAAATTTTAAAGAAACGTATGTGGACAGAACAAAAATTTATCCTACCTTATATTCTGTTCAAGGCTTTGAGTTAATGATGTATTTTGGAAAGGCGCTGAATCAATATGGTACTTATTTTAAATACGGCTTAGATGAATCAGGATTTACAAAAGGAATGGTTTTTCAAGGCTTTGATTTTAGTAATTCCTACTCTAATAAATATGTTCCTCTTACGAGGTTTAAAGAAAAAAATATAGTGTTAGTCAACCCAAAATAGAAGTCTGTATATAAAATGGAAAGAGGAAAAAGCAATGCACTTTTTGAAAAAGCAAAAGTTCTTATACCTGGTGGTGTCAACTCTCCTGTAAGGGCTTTTCGGGCAGTAGGAGGAAATCCAATCTTTATTAAATCGGCTAAAGGAGCCTATTTGCATGACGAAGATGGGAATTCTTATATTGAACTTATTAATTCCTGGGGACCAATGCTGTTCGGTCATGCGAAAGAGGAAATAGAAAAAGCAGTGCGGGATGTATTGCAAAATTCATTTTCGTTCGGAGCACCAACTGCACGTGAAGTGGAAATGGCGGAGAAAATTATTTCGATGGTGCCGTCTATTGAAAAAGTACGAATGGTTAATTCGGGAACTGAAGCTACGATGGCAGCTGTGCGCGTAGCAAGAGGGTATACAGGGAAATCTAAAATCATAAAATTTGAAGGTTGTTACCACGGACACGGAGATTCATTTCTTATTGCTGCCGGTAGCGGTGTAATAACGATGGGTGCACCTGACAGCAAAGGTGTAACGCAAGGGGTAGCCAACGATACACTTACAGCTCCTTACAACGATCTTCAGGCAGTGCAAAAATTGATAGATGCTAACAAAGGAACTATTGCCGCAATGATTATCGAACCTGTAGTTGGAAATATGGGTTGCGTACTACCTCAGTCTAGTTTTCTGGAAGGCCTAAGAAAAATCTGCGATCAGGAAAATATTGTATTGATCTTCGATGAGGTGATGACAGGATTCCGTTTGGCAAAAGGCGGAGCACAAGAGATTTTTAATATAAAACCAGATCTTACTACATTAGGTAAAATTATTGGTGGTGGAATGCCAGTAGGAGCATATGGTGGAAAAAAAGAAATTATGGATATGGTTTCTCCTGCAGGGCCGGTGTATCAGGCAGGAACTCTTTCTGGAAACCCTATAGCCATGGCCTCAGGATTGGCGATGCTAAATCTTATCAGTGAACATCCAGAAGTATATTCACAACTTGAAAAAACAACATCCAAAATCGCCGATGGTTGGAAGGCTAATGCTGATAAGCTTGGTATTAAAACTTCGATCAATAAAATAGGCTCGATGTTTACTTTGTTTTTTACGGATCAAGAAGTCGTAAATTTTGACACGGCCAAAACATCAGACGTATCACTATTTGGAAATTATTTTCGCAATATGCTGGACGAAGGAGTTTATTTAGCTCCATCCCAATACGAGAGTTTGTTTATTTCTACAGCTATTACAGATGAGTTGGCAGAGGAGATTGTGGCCGCAAATTACAGAGCGTTGGAGAAAGTGATTGTTGGAGGATAAGTGTATTTTGGTAGTGGACAAATAAAGCACGGTTAGCAGCACTGCGCAAATAGTTTTTGGTGCATAAATACTTGCTCCTTTATATTATGAAAATGTAGACTGTGAAGTCAGCGTCAATGAGTATAAAAAAAGGTTTGCCTATTTGGGCAAACCTTTTTTTATACTGAGTAAAAGATGGTTTAACGAATTACTTAACCATCAATAACTGTGATTTAGCAGCTGAACCATTGATGAAGTAGTTTACTGTGTAGATACCTCTATTAAGGCTGGCCACAGAGAAAGATTGGCTTAAAGAAGACATTCTGCCACTAGCAACAATCATTACTTCTCTACCCATTAGATCAGAAAGTGTCACTTTCACATCAGAAGAAGATATTAAATCCAACTCTATATTAGCGATATCAGAAACTGGATTTGGGTATAATTTTGAGGAAGAAATGTTTGCCTGAGCTGCATTTATTCCCGTAACAGGACCACAGACTACTAAGTTGTCCATAGTAAAAGTTCCTTTGAATTTATAATTCCATGGAGCAGCACCCAATTGTTTACCGATTGGCTGAAAGTCAAATGATTTTATATTTGTACTATCCAAATAAACCGTAGAACTAGTTACATTTGTAAATTTTCCAGCAAAATTTACAGTTACAGATCCGACGTAGTTTGCAGCAATGATAGCGTATGTAGTGTTAGTATAATGATTAGTTACTCCTCCCACACCCTGTGAAGCATCTCCTGCCTGCACATAAAGAGTTATTTCTGAATTGCCAGTATTGTTGACGTCAAAGGTAATACATTTACAACCACCAGTCATGCTGAATGCATTAGCTGGTGCGACTGCGTAGTAAAAATTCTGATACTCACCTACTGGACCACCTGGTTGTTGAGGTCCTATGGAGTCATTCATCGTAACTATCAAATGATTGTTTTGAGTAAGAGTGTAAGCAGCTGGTGCTCCCCAGTTTGCTGCAAGAGTAGTTCCAGTAAATGGCTCAGTATAAACTTGTGCCATTGCCCCAAATGAAAGGCTCAACGCGCCAGCTAAGAGTAGTAATTCTTTTTTCATAATTAATTTTTTTAAAGTGTTTTTTAAAAGAGGGATGTTAAAGAAGTGTTATTTTGCCCAAATTAGAGGATAGTATAACTTAGTATTTTATCTTTTATTTTTAGGACAAAGCAAAGGAGATCTTTTTCATTCAACAAACCCAATTATCTTAATGGATTATGAGCGAAAATTAAGTATTAATTAATTAATATACTGACAAACAGTTGATAATGTGTTTTTATAAGTGCTTAACTATTATTTTTATTTATGATAATATTAAGATAAAATGATGCGATTGAACCGTAATAAGGATGTGTAACATTAAACCTATCCATTTACTTGGCGAGACCAAGTAAATGGTCCAATTGCCTAACTAGAAATTTTTTATTCCACGCAATCTCGTTTTATGATTTTAAATCGACATCGTAAACTAGCAAACAGGTGCAGTGGAAATAGGATTCACGTCTATTTTCAATCTACCTGTTTGCTCTGTTTCCGACATCTGTTACTATTGAAAATGTGGTCATAAAACCTGCCCTATACCAAGTGTTCTTTCATAAAATTTCTTCTGGAAATTGATTACCTTTGAAAATAAGAATAGCCGAAATAGTATACCAAATCTGATATCAAGTGCATGTATTTGGTGTCACAACCAAATAATTAACTAAAACATGAAAATAGCAATCATAGGTGGCGGAAATATGGGAATTACCTATGCTAAGGCATTTGTAAGAAGTAATATTGTAAGTCAGCAAGACTTACTTATTATTGAAAGGCACGATGAGAAGAGGGAAGAGCTTAAAAAAGAAGGTATTGCATTGCTAAGTAACGACATTAGTGATGAGTTGCTTAAATACAATATCATTATAAGTGCCGTAAAACCTCAGGACTTTAAAGTTATGGCTTCCGCTTTGAAAGAACATATACACGAAGACCAGTTGATTATTTCGATCATGGCGGGCATTACGATTAAAAATATTCAACAATTACTCAGCCATAAAAAAGTGGTGCGTGCGATGCCAAATACTCCAGCACAGTTGGGTTTTGGGATTAGTGCATTTACGGCAGCTACTGATGTTTCCTTTGAAGATATTAGTATTGTAGATACTTTGTTTGAAACTACAGGGAAATCAATTTTCATGAAAGATGAAGAGTTGCTCGATGCCGTAACTGCTCTCAGCGGAAGTGGTCCTGCGTATTTTTATTATATCGTAAAACACATGATCGAAGCTGGGAAACAAATGGGAATGGAGGAGCCAGTGGCAGCAATGCTCGTAAAGCAAACTATGCTTGGTGCGTTTCAGATCATGAACAATTCTAAACAGAGTCTTGACGAGATGATCAAAATGGTTGCTTCAAAAGGCGGTACTACTGAGGCTGCGTTGAATAAATTTGAAGAAAAAGAAGTAGGTAAAAATATTATTGAAGCGTTGAATGCGGCAGAGAAAAGAGCGAAGGAATTGTCGAACGGTTAATCTATATGCATCTTAGCTATTACTTTCTACGGTTTCTTTCTTCCGAACTTCGAGAACGTCTCGTTGGCTATACACAGAAAGAGTGTTACCTTCAAAACAGAAATGAGTGTGTTCTGGGATTTCATAACGGAAGGGAAGAGTTTTTTATAAAATTAAATTTGTATCAGGAATTTACGTGCCTAGTATTTCCCGCTGAATTTTCAAAAAATAAAAAAGGTACTTATAACTTATTCAAAGAGCTGAATGGATTAAAAGTAATTGATATTGTACAACATGAGAACGATCGGAGCTTTCATATTGTGTTTGAAGATTACTATAGTTTGATGTTTAAACTCTATGGAAGTCGTTCTAATCTTATTCTATTTCATCATAATAGTTGTTTAGATATTGTAAATAAAAATTTAGCACAAGACAGAGCAATTGACCTTACAAAAGCGCACAAAACAGTAAAGCAGAATTTCGAAAACTTTGTACTGGAAAAAGAAGATTTGAGAAAACTTTTCCCTGCTTTTGATAAAGAAATTTTATACCAGTTGGACTTGGTTGGTTATTCTGAAAAGGATAACAAAGAGAAATGGAATTCTATTCAATGGTTACTGAAGATTTTGAACGAGAAGAAGTTTTTAATAGAAGAAACAAATAATGGAACTGAACTCAGTTTTTTTACTAAAGGTAAAACCATAATAAGCACTGACTCTGCTATCGAAGCGGCTAATTATTATGAACGCTATTTTGGACAGGCATTTTATTTTTATAAAGAAAAACAAGAGGTCTTAAATTATTTAGGACAGAAAAAAAAGAAAATAGTTGCTTATTTGACTATTGTTGAGCAAAAACTAAAAGAACTGCAAGAACAAACCCGTTATGATGAAATAGCCAATATTCTGATGGCAAACTTGCATCAGATACCTAAGAATATTGATGTAGTAGAATTGTTTAATTTTTATACGGACAAGTCGATCAAAATAAAAATTAAAAAAGAACTGACGCCGCAAAAGAATGCCGAAAATTATTATCGTAAATATAAAAACCAGAAGATAGAATTAGTAGAATTGTCAAAAAATATTTCCAATAAGAAAACTGAAAACGAAAAATTACAGGAGCAACTTAGTTTTGTAGAGCTTTGTCAGGAATTAAAAATTCTAAGGAAATATAAAAAAGAAAATAATTTACTGGAAGAGAAAGTAAAAAAAGAGAAGGCGCAGGAGAGTTTATTTCGACGTTTTGAAATAGAAGGGTTTGAAATTTTGGTTGGAAAAAGTGCGAAAAATAATGATGTGCTTATACAAAAATATTCTTTTAAGGAAGATTTGTGGTTGCATGCCAGAGATGTAGCGGGTTCACACGTTTTGATAAAATATAAAGCGGGTAAAATTTTTCCAAAATCAGTTATAGAAAAGGCGGCACAATTGGCTGCTTATTATTCCAAACGAAAGACCGATTCTCTTTGTCCTGTTATTGTAACGCCAAAGAAATTTGTGCGCAAGCCTAAAGGTGCTTTGGAAGGTCAAGTTTTTGTAGAGAGGGAAGAAGTGGTTTTGGTGACGCCTTCAGGGTTTGACGATTTGGAGGTATAGATTTCACGTTATTAACTTTATTATTCCTTAACGAAAGGGACGCAAGAAATGAAATCTGCTATATTTATTTCTCTCTCGCCAATAAAGCTTCTGCTAATATCAGATCTTCGGGGGTCGTGATTTTAATATTTTCATAAGCTCCTTCTATGAGAATTATTTTATGTCCCGCATGTTCAAATACGCTGGCATCATCTGTAAAAATAGGAAGTTCGGGGGTATTAAATGCTTTTTTCAGTAGGTCTAAGCGAAATGTTTGAGGTGTTTGAATGACTCTGTAAGCGGATCGGTCCACAGCGCAGTTTTCGTCTTCGTCTACCATTCGGATAGAATCTTTCATGAGCACTGCGGCAGTCGCATTTCCATATTCTTGGGCTACTGAAAAACTTTTCAAAATCAGCGCTATGCTTACGAAAGGTCTTACTCCATCGTGGATAGCAACGATACCTTCATTAGTAGTAATACTTCCTAGTCCAGCTTTAACGGATTGAAAACGAGAGTTACCTCCACTGACGATGTCGTGGGGAAGTGCGAAAGAATGTTTTTGACAGAGGAAATGCCAGTAGCTTTGTTGGTCTTCTGGCAAAATTAGTTTTAGTATACTATCAGAAAAGGCTTCGTGAAATTTTTTGATGGTGTGCATTAATATAGGAAGCCCTTGCAACTCAAGAAATTGTTTGGGAACATCCGCGCTCATCCGAAGACCACTGCCTCCTGCAACTATAATGACGTATTTTGGATCTTTCGGCATATTCGTTAGTTGTTGTCTGTCAGATACTTAGATGCAAGATTCTAGATGTCAAATTTAGTATCTTGCATCTTGCATCTTGCATCTAAAATTAAAGAATCAACATACAATCACCGTAACTGTAAAAACGATATTTTTCTTTCTGCGCAAGTTTGTATGCTTTCATGATCAAGTCGTAACTACCGAAGGCGGAGGTCATCATGAGAAGCGTAGATTCTGGCATGTGGAAGTTTGTAAGCAATGCATTTCCGATTTTAAATTCGTATGGAGGGAAGATAAATTTGTCTGTCCAGCCTGCAAATTCTTTTAGTCTGCCACTAGCTGTGGTAGCTGATTCTATGGCTCTCATAGAAGTGGTACCGATAGCACACACTCTTTTTTTCGCGTCAAGCGCTTTATTTACTTTTATGGCAGATTCGGCAGGGATAATGAAATTTTCTGAATCCATTTTATGTTTGGTAAGGTCTTCCACATCTACGGCGCGAAAGGTACCGAGCCCTACGTGAAGCGTTACGGGTACGATATCAATTCCCTTGATTTCTAGTTTCTTCATTACTTGTTTTGTAAAATGAAGACCTGCAGTAGGAGCGGCTACAGCACCAACATTTTCGGCGTATATCGTTTGATACCTTTCTTTGTCAGAAGCTTCTGCTTTTCTTTTGATGTATTTAGGGAGTGGTGTTTCGCCTAAAGCATCTATTGTTTTGTAAAATGAATCGTCGTTAGCATCCACTAAGAAGCGAATGGTGCGACCACGGGAAGTAGTATTGTCTACAACTTCAGCTACCAAATCGCCGTTTCCAAAATACAATTTATTGCCAACTCTTATTTTACGTGCAGGATCCACAAGTACATCCCAAAGATGCATTTCCTTATTCAGTTCACGTAGAAGAAAAACTTCTATTTTGGCACCTGTTTTTTCTTTATTTCCATAGAGACGAGCAGGAAATACTTTTGTGTCGTTTACCACCATTACATCGCCATCGTTAAAATATTCTACGATGTCTTTAAACATACGATGTTCTATCGTACCTTTTGCACGGTCTATGACCATCATTCTAGACTCATCTCTATTGGGAGTAGGGTATAGAGCGAGGGATTCTGGGGGCAATACGAATTTAAATTCTGATAATTTCATAGTTTTAATATTACGGTATTAAACATTAATACAATTAATTTATTTGGATGTCAAATGTACAAATTGTTTTTCTACTTCAAACCTTCAGAAAGTAGATTTAATTTCATAAACGTAGGATGTTGTAAATCAGGCATAAATGGTTATATTTAGAATAAGTAGTAAATGAATTTATAAACACCTTGAAATTTTCAAAAAATGCTCATATTATTGTATTAAAAAGAGTCTGTAATTTAGGTATAGTATCATAAAATTTAATTAAACAAAATCGAGTTATGAAGGATTTTTTTACTGAAACTGTTTTATTAGTAGACGATAACGACACAGACAATTTTATTCACAGGAGGATAATCGAGTTGGCAGGTTTTTCGGAAAATATTATTGTTAAAAATTCAGGAAAAAGTGCCCTTGAATTTTTAGAAGCACAAGAAGTAATTCCAAGTGTGGTGTTTCTTGATATAAATATGCCTATTGTAGATGGTTTTGTTTTTCTTTTTGAGTTTGATAATTTCCCTGAAGAAATAAAACAAAAATGTAAAATTGTAATTTTATCTAGTTCTGACAATAAAAAGGATATTGATAGAATAGTAGACAATGAATATGTGGTGCATTTTATTACTAAACCACTTTCAGAAGAGTCTTTAAATGAATTAAAAACCATTATCAAGAAGTAGTCTTGATAATGGTTTTTAATTTTAACTTAATAAATCCCCTCCCTTTTTTATTGTTTGTAGGTGAAAGATGACTTCAAATCTTGAATCATTAGTGTAAAACTTCCAGGCTCTGTTATCCATTTGTTGTCGTTTCCAACAAATCCTAAATCAGATTTTGTGATAGAAAATGTTATTTTTTTAGACTCTGACGCTTGTAGTTCAATCTTGGTAAATCGCTTAAGTCTTTTCACAGAAGGAGTGATTGAAGCGTAATCGTCTTTGGTGTATAATTGAACCACTTCTTTCCCCATTCTAGCACCTGTATTGGTTACGTTGACTGTAACTATTAACGTATCAGAATTTGTGATCGTATCTTTATTTATCTTCAAATCAGAATAAGAAAAACTGGTGTAGCTTAATCCGAATCCAAAAGCGTATTGAGGGTTGAAGGCATTCATTTGAAAATTTTTGTCACGATCTTCTGAAAGTTTATGGTCATAAGTGACAAAAGAGCCACTGTATTTTGGATACGTAAAGGGTAGTTTACCGCAAGGATTGAAATCGCCGTAAACAATTTCTGCCAATGCTCTTCCTCCTTCGTTTCCTGGCAAGTAAGCCATTATAACAGCGGCAACGAGTGGTTCTATTTTTCTAATAAGTCTTGGTCTGTTTTCAGCCAATATCAATACAATCGGTTTGCCCGTTTTGCTTAATTCTTTTACAAGATTCAGTTGTGCTGCTTCCATTTCCAGGTCTTCGATATCGCCTACTTTTTCGGTAGAAGGTTGTTCGCCAAGACAAGCTACTATTATGTCTACTCCTTTTGCTGCGGCAACCGCTTTTGCGGTATTAATATCTTTATCATAACTAGTTCCTTCTACATATACTACATTTTTTTCGCCTATCTTATCGGTTATGGCTTGAAGAATTGTTTTTTTGTCGGTAGGATTATGTTTGGTTTCCATTCCTTGCCATGTATGAGTCCAAGCACCGTTCAATGGGTTTAGAAGGTTAGCCGCCACACCAGTAAGTAATATTTTTTTCTCTTTTGCAATAGGTAAAATATTCTTCTCATTTTTTAAAACGGTGATACATTCTAAGGCTGCCTTATAACTCACCTCTGCATATTCTTTCGATCCAAATTTAGTATAGTAATTGTAATCAGAAACGGGTTTTTCAAACAGTCCTAATTTTAATTTTACTCTTAATATTCTTCTTACCGCATCGTCAATTCTACTCATCGGAATCCGACTTTCGTTTACAAGTTCTACCAAATATTTGTAAAATTTCATATCAGAAGGCACCATACTCATATCAATACCAGCGTTGATGGCCAATGCTACAGCATCTTTATAAGTAGGGGCTACTTTATGTATGGAGTTAAGCATAACAATATCTTCCCAATCCGTTACTGCGAAACCTTGAAACTTTAATTCGCCTTTTAATATATCTGTAAGGATATGATGATCGGCATGTACAGGTGTGCCATTTATTTCGGTAGAATTTACCATTACCGTCATTGCTCCATTTTCTATCGCATTGGCGAAGGGAACCAAATAATATTCTCTGAGTAAACGCTCTGGCATTAGCACAGGGGTGCGGTCTTTGCCGCTGAAAGCATAACTGTATCCGACATAATGTTTTAAACAAGCCGCTACTTTATCAGGACTTGAAATATCGTTGCCTTGGTAGCCTTTAATAATAGCATTTCCCATTTGCGTAGCTAAATAAGGATCTTCTCCAAATGTTTCGAAAAATCTAGACCATAATGGTTGACGCCCCAGGTCTAATACTGGAGAAAAATTCCAAGGAATCCCAGAACCACGTACCTCATAGGCGGTAATAGCACCTGCTTGTTCTGCAAAAGAAGGATCCCAAGTGGCGGCTACTGCCAATTCCTGAGGAAAAAGCGTAGAACCTTTAGTATATGTGGCACCGTGAATAGCATCTATACCATATAAAACAGGGATTTTTAACCTGGATTTTTTGGTAGCTACTTCCTGTATCTGATTGATCAATTCGTACCACTTTTCTCTACTCAATGTATAAGAGCCTGTATTTAAAATAGAACCAACATGATAATATAAGAGTGCAGAGTCAAGTTTTACTTTGTCAATCACCATTTCTTTGTTTTCATCAAAGGGTTTGCCTTGACAAATATAATCCAAGGTAAGTTGGGTCATTTCTCCTGCTTTCTCCTCCAAAGTCATCACAGCCAAAAGGCTGTCTATTTTAGGTTCAGGAGTTGATTCCGTACTTTCATTTTTTTTAGCACAGGAACACGTTCCTATTATAATTGCTCCCACAAAAAGAACGGTAATATTATTTTTTAGCATGCTCTATTATAAATTTAATGTTTGATATTAGTTAGGGAAATGTACGTGAATAGTTGCAATCTAGTTAAAAAAGGTTTTGATTTTAACTTTTTTTTATCCTATAAAGACGGTTAATAATTAATTTATTTACGCTTAGAAAACAACTATGCAAACAAATAAACTCATTTATACTCTTAATTAACACAAAAGAGTTAACACATAAAAGGCAACTAGTAGTTCTATTTAGAATGCTTCAGAAAGTATAAAATTCATAATTTATATCTACTTTTATTCCTTTATATACAATATCTAAAACCTTTAAGTATGAGATTAGTAAGAAATAGTTGCTTTTTTTGTATAATTATCTTTGCATCAATAACTTCTAATGCACAAGACAGTATTCGTCTGAATAAAAAGAACGGTGGCTACAAATTTAAGATTGAAAAGCAGATCAATGCTACTGGAGTTAAAAATCAGTATAAATCAGGGACTTGCTGGAGTTATTCAGGACTTTCTTTTTTTGAATCAGAGCTTATTAGAATGGGTAAAGGAGAGCATGATTTGTCTGAAATGTTTGTGGTACATAATACGTATTCTAAAAAAGCCGATAAATATGTAAGAATGCATGGAAATGTAAACTTTGCTGCAGGAAGCGTATTTCATGACGTTACGAATGTGATCCGCGAATCTGGTATAATGCCCAATGAAGTTTACGCTGGTAATCCAGAATACAATGGCAAAAATGTTCATAATGAAATGGATGGAGTGCTAGCGGCTATGGTAGCTGCTGTTATTAAAAATCCAAATGGACGTCTCACAGATGAGTGGAAAAAAGCTTATGAAGCAACTTTGGATGTTTATTTGGGGGAAATGCCTTCCGAGTTTGAATACAAAGAAAAAAAATACACTCCCAAATCTTTCTCTAGTTCTCTGGGCATCAATCCAGACGATTATATAGAAATCACGTCGTTTACACATCATCCCTTTTACAGCAAGTTTGCACTTGAAATTCCTGACAACTGGTCTTGGGATGCAGTATATAATGTTCCACTTGCCGATTTACAAAAAATATTGGACAACGCTATTGCTACTAATTATGGTGTGGCTTGGGCGAGCGATGTGAGTGAGAAATATTTTTCTTTTACGAATGGTATAGCTTATGTGCCTGAAAAAGAATACGATGAAATGACTCAGGCAGAAAAAGATTCCATGTTTACAAAACCAACCCCAGAGCTTATCGTTACTCAGGAATTGCGCCAACAATCTTTCGATAATTACACCACTGAAGACGATCATGGCATGCACATTATAGGCACAGCGCGCGATCAGGACAATACTAAATATTATCTGGTAAAAAATTCCTGGGGAGAAGAACGGAACGATTGTAAAGGATATTTTTACGCTACAGAAAATTATGTTTTGTTAAAAACCACTTGTATCATGGTGCATAAAGATGCAGTACCAAAAGATATAGCTAAAAAAATGGGTTTGAAATAAAAGAAGCTAAAACTAGAAATATGATTTTCTTAGTATGATAAAATACATTTTCCTTTGCCTTCTTATTGGAATCTCTTTTACATGTGTGGCACAAAAGCGTCCTTTATTATTAAAGAGAAAAGCGATTGTTACGCCTCAAGATACGATGCTTTACCCTATTCGAGGGGCTTTTAGAATATCGGAAAGTGGCTCTGCAGTAGCTAAAAATTTAGAGTTTTGGGTGTTTGATGCAAAGGGCAGACAACTATATTATGTAGCCCAAGGAATTCCAATTACAGACGCATTTGCGGATATTGTATACAAGATGATCGACAAAGAATATACAGCGTATATGATGAGACATGGTCATGTGATTTGTAAGAAATAATCCCAGGGTTTAAACGTTGGGATATGGTTATTAATCGTTAGAGTTGGTACTATACGGCTATCCTCTAAACCAGAAGTATTAGCTCATTATAAGCCTTCAAATATCGGTTAAAACGTTCTACGTCTTTTTCTTTGACAAGTGCGAGTCTGGTCAGATCCATATTGCTACGGAGGTCGTTTAGCTTTACTCTTATGGATAAAGGATTTTTTTTCACCCTTTCGGTAAAGGCTTCGTAGTTTTCTTCTGGACTTAGCTTTGTTACACATTTAAGGGCTTCGATAACCTCTTTTGTGAATCCTTCTTTTACCAATTGCTCAAACGACCAATCGGTATCTTCAACGACATCGTGCAAAGCGCCAACAATTTTTTCTTCGTCGGTTTTTCCAGCCATCGTTACCTGGAGTACATGCAATATATAAGGTCTTCCTGCTTTATCAACTTGTCCTTTGTGCGCAGTTACTGCGATTTCTATTGCTCTTTCTATGTTCATAATATTCTGATTTAATGATTTGGCGATTTGATAATTTGATGATGAAAATAGTTTCGAATAACTACTACTAAGCATGAATAGGCGATTTTTAATTGTAATATTTAATAGTGGAAAGAAGAGTAAAATTTACTCATTATCAAATTACCAAATCATCAAATCAATTTTCTCGTCCCAATAAATCTCCTCCCGTGGTTCTTGGGTATAAAAGGATACTTCCTTTAGTTGCGTTAGTATTTTTTCAGCATTATAGTTTGAGAAATCTACTTCGATTCCTGCTTTATAGTTAGTTGTTAATTCAAGCCATAATGGGTTGGGGCTAATAAGATAAGGTAGTCTATGAGCGATGTATTCGTATATTTTTGTAGGAATGCAGTTTTCTGTGCTTTTGTCTGGGCGATAAGAAATTAAACCAAAATCGGCTTCCGCTATAGCGGTAAGAATTTCCTGATGAGAGACAAAAGAATCTCCACCGTTTATAGTAATAAAATTGTCGCCTTGAATTGCCGATTTTAATTTTTCAAGAACCGTTTTTTGAGCAGCAAAACCCATGATCTTTAATCGTATTTTAGAATCTAATTTGTAAAGTAATTTTGCTAATGCAACAACTTCAAAAATTCCATAATTTTCAGAAATTGTACCAGTGTATAAAAGTTGTATGGTATCGTCTTGTCTTGCTATTCGAGCCTTTAAGGAAGATTTTAGGAGTTTATTTTCAAGTATCGTATTTTTATTTTTAGTAAAGGAAAATTCTTTTTCATAGTTTTTTTCAGCTAATAAATAATGGTTTACGAACGGGCGCGTGACGTATTCCAATGCTCTAACTCCTAGGGCTAAGAAATGCTTTATTCCAAAAGGAAAAGAACTGGTATAGATAAGATTTCGGAAATAATTTTCCTGTACGTCGTAAATAAGTTTCTTGCCTTTTATTATTTTATAAATTATAGAAGGTAAAAGTAATTCGAACGTCGTAATGATGATGGTATCAGGTTTTACTTTGAACAAATAATTTAGAAATACCCAACCAGCAAAAAAACGTCTTATACTCAGTCGTGAGAACGAAAATAGAGGGTTAAAAAGGATAGAACTGTCCATTGGAGTATTCAGAACCTTTTGACCTACAAGGTGTATTTGATAATTACCAGACTTACTTATTGAAATTGCAGTTTTTTCGTAATTTCGTGAGTCGTTTACGGGTTTGAGTACAGAGGCTATTACAAGTATCTTTTTATTCATTTGTCCTAGAAGACAGAACTAAATTTAAAATAAATTTTCAAACAATTAATAGAATGAAGGAAATAATCGAAAAAGCCTGGGCTGACAGAAGCTTATTACAACAAAAAGAAACTACGGATACTATTCGTCACATCATAGAAGAATTGGATAAAGGTAGACTTAGAGTAGCTGAACCAAAGGCAGACGGAAGTTGGCAGGTGAATGAATGGATAAAAAAGGCGGTAATCCTTTATTTCCCTATTCAAAAAATGAAAACGATGGAAGTTGGCCCTTTTGAATACCACGATAAAATGGAATTAAAAAGAGACTACGAAAAAGCGGGTATTCGTGTAGTACCACCTGCAACCGCGCGTTATGGTGCTTACCTGAGCAAAGGAGTAATTTTGATGCCTTCTTATGTAAACATTGGTGCTTATGTAGACGAAGGTACAATGGTAGATACCTGGGCTACTGTGGGAAGTTGCGCGCAGATCGGTAAGAATGTTCATCTTAGTGGTGGTGTAGGAATAGGAGGGGTTTTGGAACCTGTTCAGGCTGCACCCGTAATTATCGAGGACGGAGCATTTATTGGTTCCAGATGTATTATTGTAGAAGGCGTACGTGTAGGAAAGGAAGCAGTACTAGGCGCTAACGTAACGTTGACGGGAAGCACGAAAGTAATTGATGTAACAGGAGATAAGCCAATAGAATACAAAGGGTATGTGCCAGAACGTTCGGTAGTGATTCCTGGTTCGTATTCTAAAAAATTTCCAGCAGGAGATTTTCATGTGCCTTGTGCTTTAATTATAGGAAAACGTAAGCCAAGTACAGATTTGAAAACATCGCTTAACGATGCGTTGAGAGAGAATGACGTAGCAGTTTAATCAATCAATATAATATTAAGTAGGAAATAGGAGAGAAGTACTAGGAATAAAAAGTTTTATTCGTGTATTTCTCTCTTTAAAGATAGATTTTTAGGAAGTGGTGTAGGTGTTTTTTTCGTGGTTTGTGCAAAATGCTATTTTAAATAGCTTAATAAAAGAATCAGAAGTAACCCTTCTATAAACTTCCTAGATCTAAGCATTACATTCTATATCGCAAACTTATAATGAACTCATCTTAATAGCTAGATTAAATCCCATAAGTAAACGACATTGAATTATAATTCTAAATGCCATGCTAAAATTTGCTCATATCCACTTTAAACCGTTCGATAATCAATTGTTCTTCTCCAGAAATACCATCAAAAGATTCGGATACTTTTTCCATAAAGCTAATGCATTTAGCTTTTACTGAATCTGTAAAATCATAATCAAATTGATTTGCATTTAAAGTATCAATGGCATAGCTGTATGCCTCTTCAAGGGAGATACCATCTTTTTCCAATTTGTTAAACATAGTAGAAATCCACTCGTTGTCCGTGTCAGAAAGTTCAAATTCCTGCTGTGCCAATTTCTTGATTATTACTTTCTCTTCGTCCTGAATTACGCCATCAGCCTTTGCTATAGCGTAAGCTAGACTGCCCATTGCGATGTGTATATTTTGTAGTGCCATTATTAGTTATTAGTTATTAGTATTTTATGTTTTATGTTTTATTTTTTTTATCCTTAATTTATATATCATCTACTACCAACCCACTATCAATCTAGCTGATTTCATTCCTAGTATAATAAAGATGAGGCAAAGAGTTACGTTCAGTAAAATGTTCAATAGACCGAAGGTGTAATTTTCTGCTCGAAAAAGAGTAAGTGTTTCATTGCTGAAGGTAGAAAAGGTACTGAAGCCACCGCAGATGCCTGTTATAATGAAAGGCTGTAAATAGTTGTTGCCAGAGGAGCTAGATTGAAGAAGCTCTATGGTAAGTCCGAGTACAAAGCAACTGAGAGTATTGGCTATGAATGTTCCCAATGGAAATACAGCCAGTAAAGGATTAAACCAGTTAGAAATAAAGAAGCGAAGCAGACTTCCTGCTCCACCTCCTATAAATATTAGCAAATAATTCTTCATATATTATTTAAAGAGTTACCATTTTATTTTTGCGGCTTCTATTCCAGCTTTATTGGTAGGATCTAGCTTACGCACATTTGCCCAGGCTTCGTCAAATTTTAGTTTATCTTTTTTATAATAATAAGAACCAAAATAAGAGTAGGCTTCTACTAATTCTTTCTTGTTTTTTTCAGGATCTACTTTCGCTAATTCGATAAATTTTTCATAATAAGGTTTTGCTAAAGCTTTCTCTTGATTGGAATCGATATTTCCATTGGCTCTGGCTCTATTCAAATAACCAATAGGCAGTTCTGGTTTGAGCAGTACCACATTTATAAAAGCAGAATCGGCTAACGAATAATTTTTGTACAACAAATAATAGCGTCCTAGAGTCAGGTAGTCGTTGGCTAGTGAAGAAGTCTTTGCAGTAGTTTTAGTGACGTCTATTTTTTTCTGAAGTACCGCTGCTGCTTTGTCGAATTTTTTTGAATTGTACCATATAGTAACAATTTCGCCATAGAGTTCTTTGTTAGTGCTATCTCTACTAAAAGCTTTATTCAAATACTCAACAGCTAAAGAATCTTGTCCTTTTTTAGCTATTATTTTTCCGTAGTACTCGTAATCATTGGAGATTATATTTTTTGCATCGATTTTTCTCCAAAAAATATCCATGTTTTGCATTGCTGAAGAATAGTCTTTCGTTTCATATTGAGAGTAAGCCGTGATTCGGTATAATATTGGATTGTTATAATTTTTCTTGGCAAGAATACTAAGAATACT
>JAYTHK010000281.1:0-3344 GCA_043732665.1 Cytophagales bacterium
TATGACATAGACAAATATATTAATTTATATTTTAGTCTAATATGAATTTTAAAAAAATTATCAACTTTCTGATTTAAAACATAAGTTTAATTGGTATAAACAGTTAGACAAAACAATAGTTCCTTATTATAAACTACTTTTCACCTTTGCCATTATTGCATGGCTAGCAGTACTTTATTTTTATATAGGTCAAGGGCTTGACAATCCCATTGGAGCTAACTCGGCTTATGTGATAAATATTTCAATTTCATCCCTGTATATCTTTATGTTTCTTCGATTAGAAGATAAATCAGTACTGTCCTTTACTACAGCCTGAACAAAAGGAGCTTGTACCGGATTTATTAGCTTAATGTGCATACTCCGTTGGCCAGAAAATAGGTGGCTTATCAGTATGTGCATAGCTTATTTCCTTACGGACATGTTTTACATTTATTTATTTTTACAGTATAAAAAGCATTCTATCCATACAAAAAAGATAGAATAACAAGCAGTATAAGAAATCACATTTTTCAATATTAAATACTAGTCTAAACGAGAGTAAAGCACTGGAAAAAAGTCCAAAAATAGTTTTGGAGATGCGCAGAAAGCCGTTTCCAAAAACAAAAAAATCAGGTAGCATATAACGAGTAAATGATGTAAATTTGCGGTCTAGAACAAAAGTATTATGTCCTCGATTCAGGAACAAGTAGAAAATAAATTGGCGATAGAAGATCTGGACCCGAAACATCACATCATTATAAAAGGTGCACGTGTAAATAATTTAAAAAATATCAGTGTAGCTATTCCCAGAAATAAACTTGTAGTAGTCACTGGGCTCTCAGGCTCTGGGAAATCTTCTTTAGCTTTTGATACACTTTTTGCAGAAGGACAAAGAATGTATGTAGAAAGTTTAAGTTCTTACGCCAGACAATTTTTAGGACGCATGCAAAAACCTGAAGTAGACTACATCAAAGGCGTTTCACCTGCGATTGCGATTGAACAAAAAGTTACTTCTAAAAATCCTCGCTCTACAGTCGGCACTACCACAGAGATTTACGATTATTTAAAATTATTATTCGCCCGTATCGGACATACCCTCTCTCCTATTTCTGGAAAAGAAGTTAAAAAAGATACCGTGACGGATGTCGTAAATTACATTTACAGTTTTTCCGAAGGCGATAAAATCTTACTCATTACTCCTTTAAAAATTAAGGAAGGGAGGTCAAGGGAGGAAGAATTAAAAGTACTTTTACAAAAAGGTTTTACCAGAATTCTTGCCGACAATGAAACACTTTTTATAGAAGTACTCCTTGAAAAGCCGACTGAAATTAAAAAAATTAAAGCATTATTTATTCTTATCGATAGAATTGTATTGAATAAGGAAGAGGAAGAAGCTCGATTCCGTATTGCCGATTCCATTCAAACTGCTTTCTTCGAAGGCGATGGCGACTGCATAGCGGAGATTGTTGGAAAAGAAAAAAAGTCATTTACAGACCGTTTTGAATTGGATGGAATGGTGTTTGAAGAACCAACAGCCAACTTTTTCAGCTTCAACAATCCTTATGGTGCTTGCAAACTGTGTGAAGGTTTTGGTTCTGTTTTAGGTATTGATGAAGACCTTGTAATACCTAACAAAAACATGTCGGTATTCGAAGGAGCCATTGCTCCATGGAGAGGAGAAAAGATGCAAGAATGGGTAAAACCACTTATCAAAAACGGCATCAAATTCGACTTCCCAATACACCGCTCTTATAATGAATTAAGTGCCGAAGAAAAAAAATTAATTTGGACGGGAAATAAATATTTTGAAGGACTAGATAGTTTCTTCAACTATTTAAACACTCAAACGTATAAAATCCAATACCGTGTAATGTTGTCTCGCTACCGAGGAAGAACATTCTGTCCAGACTGTCGTGGTTCAAGACTTAGAAAGGATGCTTCTTATGTAAAAATTAGTAACCATTCCATTACCGATATAGTGCTAATGCCTATAAGTGATGCACTGTATTTTTTCTCTTCTATAAAATTAAACGACTACGATAAAAAAATAGCACAGCGTATCCTTACCGAAATTACCAACCGACTGAGTTATATGGACAAAGTTGGGTTGGGTTATTTATCGCTAAATCGACTTACTTCTTCCCTTTCGGGAGGAGAATATCAACGTATCAAGTTGGCTACTTCGTTAGGAAGTGCGCTTGTCGGTTCTATGTACATACTCGATGAACCTAGTATTGGTCTGCATCCCAGAGATACTGAAAAATTAATTGAGGTATTACTCCTGCTCCGAGATATGGGAAATACGGTCATTGTTGTAGAACATGAAGAAGATGTAATGCGTGCTGCCGATCAAATTATAGACATAGGACCGAATGCAGGGAGCCATGGAGGAGAATTGATTTTTCAATTAAATGCTTCGGAAGTGATGTTAAAAAACAAAGAAGAAATTAGCGATAAACTTGCACAATCTCACACGTATCGTTACCTCAATCATATTGATAAAATAGAAGTTCCAACCTTTAGAAGAAAATGGTCGGAGTATATAGAAGTCAAAGGTTGTAGAGAAAATAATTTAAAAAATGTAAATGTTAAATTCCCTTTAGGAATAATGACCGTTGTAACTGGCGTCAGTGGTTCTGGAAAATCTACCTTGGTCAAAAAAATACTTGTTCCTGCTCTGATGAAACAACATGGTTTAGCGGGAGACTTTACGGGGAAATTCGACAGTCTTGATGGAAAAATTCAACTGATTACGCAAGTAGAATATATAGACCAAAATCCAATAGGAAAATCTTCTCGGTCAAATCCTGTTACTTACGTAAAAGCCTATGACCTTATTCGGGAATTGTACTCTGAGCAAGCCCTTGCCAAGGCTCGCGGTTATAAAGCAGGACATTTCTCTTTTAACGTAGATGGAGGGCGTTGTGAAACCTGTCAGGGTGAAGGTGAGATGACCGTAGAGATGCAGTTTATGGCCGACATAAAACTCGCCTGCGAAGCTTGTGGCGGTAAACGTTTCAAACAAGAATTGCTTGAAGTAAAATACAACGAGAAAGCCATCAACGAAATTCTTGACATGACGATCGAGGATAGTATTCCTTTCTTTCAAGACAAACCTAAAATTGCAGAAAAATTAAAACCATTGAACGATGTTGGATTAGGGTATGTCCGACTTGGACAATCTTCCAGTTCTCTTTCTGGTGGTGAAGCACAACGTGTGAAGCTGGCTTCGTTTCTAAATAAAACCCCTTCTATTTCTAAAGAAAAAATCTTATTTATTTTTGATGAGCCTACTACGGGTTTGCATTTTCATGATATTAAAAAATTACTTACTGCCATCAACGCGTTAGTAGAACATGGAAATA
>JAYTHK010000282.1:0-3341 GCA_043732665.1 Cytophagales bacterium
TAAATGTCACAATACATAAAGGGTGGAGGGAGTGTGAAGTGTTGTAGTCTTATTTTGAAAAGCTGATAATTTCACCTTCACTAAAGCCACGGCGATATAAATTAAATTTCATAAACGGTGTTTGGTTTAATTGATTTGGGGGCAACTAATACTTCGACATTTCTATTAAATAGGTTTCCTCCTGAATGACGGCTGCTATAAGTGATGTCATTCAAAAGCAAGCTACTTAGTAACGTAGGATTGGTTTTATAGTAAGAAAAACGTTTATAATATTCCTACCATAAACCCTTCAGGCAAACTGTCTTCTCTCATTGTTTTTCCAGGATTGCTGATGTTTTTAAAATCTGTAATATAAATATTATACTGTTCTGGAAATGCTATTTTTGAATTTTCAGTCGAAGAAGAATCTTCCATTTTTGAAATCTGGCTTGAACTTATTGAAGAGGTTTGATGAGTAGCTTCTTTTTGAAAAATATAAACAGTATCTGTTTTTCCTGGTTTTTCTTTTTCTATAAAAACGGTATCTGTCACTGCCCATAAGCTATCTGAGCTTATGGAGTTATTTTTAGATTGTATATACCAACCAGCGGTCATTATTAAAAGTAAGCTCCCTAAGGCTACCTGATACGCAGGTATTCGGTAGTCGATGACTCTAAGAAGTAGATTTGTAATAGTATTCTGTCGTTTGTGTTTTTTCGTGAAAGCATTATCAAGAGCGATTTTTACAGAGTTATCTGGTGTCGTAGTTACTTCTTCTTTAAATACTTTTTCTGTAGAAACGTAGACTGTTCTTAACTCTTTGTACAGTTCTTCTGACAGATGCTCAGAAATAAATATTCTTTCTTTCTGAGAAAGCACTTCAAAGTCTTTTGTATTTAGAAGTTCGAGTAGTAGTGGATGTATGTTGGATTCGTTCATTATAAATTCGGATTATAATTTGTAAGTTTTTCAGACAGTTTTTTTATACTATAAAATAATCTTGATTTCACAGTGCCTTCAGGACATTGTACGATCTTGCTAATTTCATTTATAGGTAGATTTTCTTGAAATCTAAGTAAGAAAATTAGTTTATGATCAGGTTCTAATTCGTCAAGCTCTTTCTTAAGTGCGCCTTTAAATTTAGAGAAATCGATAGACGCACTTGTTTGTTCTTGTTCGTAATGAAAATGATCGAGGTCTGCATCAGTTTTTATTTCTTTACGTACCGAAATTTTTCGGTATTCGTTTCGACACATATTTCCTGCTATACTGTAGAGCCAGGAAGAAAACCTCATCTCAGTATTAAAGAGATGAGGTTTTTCTATTAGGCGAAGAAATAAGTCTTGTACAAAATCGTTCGCTTTATCCGTATCGTAGCCAAGCATTTTATAAAAAAAGAAATGCATTTTTTTTGAATAGCGTTGATACAGTTCATTGAAGGCTGTCTTTTTACCTTCTGCTATTAGCTGCATAAGTACTTCGTCCGAACTTTTTTTATAAGAAGGTGAAAAGATATTCATTCCTGTGTTCTTATTTTATCAGGTCAAGGATTTCTTTTTCACGAGCACTTTTTCGCGCAATTTTCTCCAACTGCATTTTTAGCCTTTCTGCTTTTTGTATTTCTCCTGCTATTGCGTAATGTTTGTATAAAGATACAAAAGGAGTGACGTAATTTTGATTGCACCAATTTACCATTCCTGCACTTTCATCAACGTTGAAATCAAGTTGCAAATAATCCAGTAGAAAATTTTGTTCGTAGTTTTTCTGTAATAAAGCAATGTTGTCAATTCTTTCTTTAGAATATTTCGAAGCCAGGCCTACTAAATACAGGTTGTTTTCTGCAGCCTTCATTACGTCCTCCCCTCCAGCGGTTAAGCCAATGTATATTGGTCTGTCAGAATTCTCAGCTAGAATACGTACAATATTTTTTTCCATTACTTTTCTTCTTGGTGGATTCACTTCTTTTCCTATTCGTAACGAGTCAAGTAACTCTTTTGATAAATTTATTCCAGCTTCTTTTATTTTTCGCTCTCTATAGTCATCAATTCCGCAAAGGTTTATGTTGAGTACAAGCACGTCTGTTCGAAATCCTAATGCTTCTTGTAGTAACCATATAGGATATGTGTCGTTATCGCCTATTGTGAAAACGATTGCATTTTTTTCAAGCGAAGCAAGGACATTGTAATTGTAATTCATTAACCCAGGAGAGAGGTCGTTGCTTTCATAATATTTTTTACAGAATTCTTTTTTCTTTTCTGGCATTCCGAATACTTCGTACCGTACTAATAGTTCCTTGTATACCTGTGGGCTTTTTGGGTTCAGACGGTAAGCATTCAATAGATAAGGCATACTTCCAGAGTAGTCCCAAGCGCCCATGTGCCAGCCCTTGCTGAGGTTATATACATAACTATTCGGGATAGCTTTTTCCATTTCTTTGAATAGTTTATTAAAAATAACATCATTATCCTCCCTCGATAAATGTATGTCTCTATAATAGTATCTTATAGCCAGAAAATAATTTAGCCACGCAGATTCATTTTTTTTATTCTTAAGAATTTCTTTGTGCCATAAATCTTTCTGGACTTTATACCAAGTAGAGTCATGGTATACTTTTGTAATAGGCATTACTTCTTCAGGTTGCTGTGCGTGCACTCCTTTTTGGAGTAGCATGAGAAATAGGACGAATAGTATTTTTTTAATTATGTTGTAGCTCATTATGAGTAGGTTTATAAGTTCGTTTATATAGTGAAATAAGTTTTAGTTCCCGTAAACATAAAATTCATATCTATTACACCTGAAAAAGCAAAACGTTCAAGCCTTGGATAAATTATTTTGTGCTTTTGTTAATTCTATAGTAGAAGAGTGGAGAAATGTATAATTGACTGCATTTAAAGGTTATAGTCCCAAGCCAAAGGGCTTTATTGTTGATAATTTTAAGGATGACGATAATTTAATACTAAAATAGCATTTTAAGGCATTGTTATTGAACGTAATGGTTACCATTATACGGTTTAAGTAATATATGATTATAGTACCTGTTTAAAGGCGAAGTTGTTTATGAGAAAAGTAATACAAATTGGACTAATTTTATTGTTAAGTGTTTTTAGCTACAATGTTTTTGCGCTTACACCCTCTACCCTTACTAATGTGGAGCAGCAAGGAGGAGGTTCTTCTATAACTACAGGTTGTATTGGCCAGACGATAAGAATTGTAGGGACTAATTTTCAGCTTACAGGAATGACCATAACTATTAACGGAGCAACGATCAGTTCTTATACCTATTTTACTTCATATATAGAGGCTGTAATTCCATTAGGAACTCTGTCCTCAGGTTCAGGGTTTATTGTAACTAATAATTCAGC
>JAYTHK010000283.1:0-3323 GCA_043732665.1 Cytophagales bacterium
GCTAAAACTTGGCATAAGCAACAAAAAAAAGGTTTAGAATTACGATTTTCTAATGTTGTGTGAGAAACGATCACTACAATAGAAACGAACCCATTAGCCTATTTTATAAGATACAAAAGCTCATGTATAGCTTTTTCTAAAGTCTTTCCGTGAGGAATTCATTTTTTTATCGATGAAGCCAACAATAAAATTGTTATTTTTGTCATCTTACATACAAGTATGAATCCCATTAGAGCAAAAAAAAGGAACATAGGTAATGGCAAAACAAAACCATAAAAACAGAGAAGGTATTGTATATTCAACCGATCAGAATTATGAATATACGGTTCACAACGAAGAAGAAAACGAAACGCTCTTGCCAGAAAAACAACAACTTCGAATAACCTTGGATACAAAATCCAGAGGCGGTAAAAAAGTAACGCTTATCACTGGTTTTGTTGGTAAAACGGGCGATATAGAAATCTTAGCCAAAGAGTTAAAAAATAAGTGCGGTGTTGGAGGAAGCACGAAAGATAGAGAAATAATTATTCAGGGAGACTTAAGAGATAAAGTTCTCAAAATTCTAACGGATATGAATTATAAAGCAAGAAAGATTTAATTAAAACTATGAAAAATTTTGTTGAAGAGTTGAAATGGAGAGGCATGTTGCACGATATAATGCCTGGCACGGAAGATCAACTAAACAAAGAAATGACCACGGGTTATATAGGTTTTGACCCTACTGCAGATTCATTAGGGGTAGGAAACTTAGTTCAAATAATGACCTTATTACATTTTCAGCAAGCTGGGCATAAACCTATTGCCCTTGTTGGTGGCGCTACAGGCATGGTAGGCGACCCTTCGGGGAAAAATGAAGAGCGAAATCTTTTATCAGAAAACATAATACTTCATAATTTAGCTTGTCAGAAAAAACAACTTGAAAAATTTCTGAACTTCAATTGTGGCACTAATTCTGCTGAGATTGTAAATAATTACGATTGGTTTAAAAATTTCACTTTTCTAGAATTCATTAGAGATGTTGGAAAATATCTTACTGTAAATTATATGTTGGCTAAGGATTCTGTTAAGAAACGATTAGAATCTGGAATGTCTTTTACAGAATTTTCTTATCAATTGGTACAAGGATATGACTTCTATTATCTATGGAAAAACAAAAACATAAAACTTCAAATGGGAGGTTCCGACCAATGGGGAAATATCGTATCGGGTACAGAGCTCATCAGCCGCAAGGGTGAAGGCAAAGCTTATGCGCTTACCACTCCTCTTATCAAAAAAGCGGACGGAACTAAATTTGGAAAAACAGAAAACGGAAACTTATGGTTGGATGCTTCCCGCACTTCTCCTTATAAATTTTATCAATTCTGGCTTAATGCATCTGATGAAGATACTTCTAACTATATCCGAATCTTTACGCTTCTAACCAAAGAGGAAATTGAAGCTTTAGAAAAAGAACATACGAATGTTCCTCATGAGCGAACGTTACAAAAGGCATTAGCCAAAGATATTACTATCAGAGTTCACTCAGAAGAAGATTATACCATTGCAGTAAAAGCTTCTGATATTCTTTTTGGGAAATCTACCACAGAAGATTTAAAAAGTTTAAACGAGGATACTTTGCTCTCCGTCTTTGAAGGAGTAACACAAGTAGAAATAAGCAAGGCTGATTTCCATGCAGCAGAAAATGTAACAGATCTTTTGTCTACAGCAACTCAATCGTTAATTTTCCCTTCTAAAGGAGAAGCGAGAAAAATGATCACGGCGGGTGGCTTAAGTATCAACAAAGAAAAATTGATTGGTGCCAATCAAAAAATCGAATTTGAATTGTTACAAAATAAATATTTATTAATACAGAAGGGGAAGAAAAATTATTATTTATTAAAAGTGAAATAAGGCTGTATTAAAGTTAAAAAATTTCACCAAGGTCTATTGCGCACCATAACCGCCAACTTAATGTAAATTGACTTATTAAAACAAACAGAAGTTAGTTTTAAGTTGAAAAATGAGAAATTTTTCAACTTATTTGTCAAAATTTGTTTCTCAGGAAAATATAGAATCTATAGCTCTGATGTCTGGTTTTAAGAAGCAGAAATCTACAATTTCGCCTAAAGCATTTTTAGAAACCACTTTTTATTGCAATTACAAGAATAGTTCTTCCTTGTCGGAGATATAGCATGGATTTAGAACATCAAGGTACAGAGAAGGGCTCAAAACAGGCTATTGACAAGCGTTTCAATGATCGTACAAATACAATGCTTTCTTCCATTTTGAAACTTGTCCTATGAAATCAATTAAACAAAAAACCTACTTCATTCATTCCGCTCATTTTACGGACATTCATATTATGTATAGTTCTGAGTTTTTAGTTTCAAAAAAAATAGTACATAAATTTCCAGATTACGGTGGAAAAGGGCGAGAAGCGAAAGATAACAGAATTGTTTATTGGTTCATCCCTAGAGTCCGATGCGAAAGAAGGGATAAAAAATATTAACACGATAACTCCTAACACTTTATTAATTAGAGATCTCGTCTATTTTAGCTCAAAGTCATTCAAAGAATTATCCCAAAAGAATCTTTGCTTTATTAGCAGAGCAAAATCACAGTGGAATTTTATATTCAAAAAGAGGGCAAATTTTAATATTTACTACCACTGATATTATTTCGCCGTGGTTTGCACCTCCAAACGACGGCGAAAAAAAACTCAACAACAATCAATTCTACTTACTTTTGTTCATATCATAAAGCTTCCAAATAATTCCACCAATCCCCACCACAAGCATGATACCACCCCATGTTGATGCTCCTTCGCTAAGGTATATAAAACCACGTATGAAAAAAAAAACAGATACTAATAAACTCACCCAACTTCCACCAGATGATTTTTTAGGTTTTTCTACATTAGTTTCTTTATTCAAAGTATTTTCTTCTTGACTCATAATTATAGCTGCTTAAAAGTGCTGTATTGAAATTTATCCTGTATTCTTTCGCCGTCATTTCTGTCTCACAAACGACTTTATGCGACGACAGATGTTGGGTAAAAGCTTATTGCTATTGAGACATCTAAAATAAGTATAATTTACTTTATCCTACAATAATAAATATACAAAGGAGCGTTGTCCTCGATAGTAGTTACAAAGTATTTGTCGTTACTCAATTTCACTAATTTATATTCGTGAACATATTTGATAACCTTTCCATTTAGTTTTTGTGTTGTATTTTCGATCAACACATTGTTATCTATAGACCAACTCCCATACCTTCGATTTAGAACAACTAAAGTACTGTCTTCCATCACTTCTGAGAATACTTTCTTCTTGAAAACATAT
>JAYTHK010000284.1:0-3318 GCA_043732665.1 Cytophagales bacterium
GATTCTTTACCAACCTTTATTGGTTTTTAATGTTGTGATATGCGCCAAATGATGATTACAATGCCAGGCATACACTCCAATATTTTCATCTAGTCGAAATTCTTTGCCATGTTCCGGGTGAATAAATATTCTGCTTAATTCCGTTTCTGTTAACGATCTCAAAAGAACTGTCCAACGTTCGTGTATTCCTTCCAGCATTTTCAAAGCTGGTTCTATAGGCATGTTTTTACTGTCTGCCAGTTCGGCCCAGCGTTCTTCATAGTAAGGTTTTATAGTTGGTTTGTCTTCTGTTAAAGCAAGTTTGAATCGTATAAGACTATTCATGTGGCTATCGGCACAATGGTTTACCACTTGTCTTATTGTCCATCCGTCAGGTCGGTAGGGTGTGTCAAGTTGTTCGTTCGATAAATTTTCAACTTCTCGTTTCAATCTTTTAGGAAAAATTTCGATGTCGTCAATAAATTTATTCACAATGTCCTTTGTTAAGGTGTCTGGTTTTTGAAATTTTCCGATTGGGTATTTTAGGTTGTCCATAGTCCTATTATTTTAGCGCTAAATTTATTTTAATTGAGATTCTAACGGGTTTTGTAGAGAAGACGTATATATGTGATAATACGTCTTCTCTACCTGATTTTTTATTTCCCCAACGCTCTCAATCGTTGCAATAGTGGAGGATGCGAATAATGCACAAATACACTTGCTGGATGTGGGGTAAGGTTACTTAAGTTGTCAGCAGAAAGTTTTTTCAAGGCATCTGAAAGTGCTTTAGAACTGTAGGTATCCGCCGCGTAACGATCAGCTTCATATTCATTTTTGCGTGACCAGATGTTTGCTAAGATTCCAGTGAAATGCGAGATAGGAGAAAATAACATAAAGAAGGCAATAAGATTCAAATGGATGGACGATTCACCGCCACCAAGGGCATAAGACATTTCTCTGTTAAAAATAAAAAGAGATAAAATGAATAAGATCAAACCCGTCTGAAGTACGGATACCAATAGTCCCTGTAGGATGTGGTTCTTTTTGTAATGGCCTGCTTCATGCGCCAATACAGCCACTAACTCTTCTTCGGAATGATTGCTTATTAAAGTATCAAACAAAACAATCTTTTTCTTTCCACCAATTCCTGAAAAGAAAGCATTCGATTTTGCAGAACGCTTAGACCCGTCCATTACAAAAATATTAGTCAAAGGAAAATTTACTTTTTTACTATACGTTTCAATAGCAGAGCGAAGGGAACCATTTTCTAGCGGGTCAAGTTTATTGAACAACGGTAAAATCAGGGAAGTGTAAAATAAATTTACTAGTAAAATAAATGCAGCAATCACCAGCCAAAACCAGATCCAGAAATTTTGTCCCATCTCCTTCACCAGCCATAATAAAGCAGTAAGTAATATACCGCCCACTACCAAAGCCATAGCATAACCTTTAAGTTTATCCAATACGAATAATTTAGGTGTTATTTTATTGAATCCGAATCGTTCTTCTATTACAAATGTTTTATACCAAGAAAATGGAATATTAATTAGATCAGAAGCGATAAATAAAATAGCAAAAAATGCCAAAGATTGAATAATAGCAGATGAAAAAGTTAGTTTTACAAAGATGTCTAACCAACCCAGCCCACCGAAGAGCAATACAGATAACATCAATACAAAACTAAATGTCGAAGTAAGGAATCCAAATTTTGTATTTACTTTTAAATACTCTTGAGATTTTTTAAATTTATCAGCATCGTACACACCTTTCAACTCTTCGGGAAGCACTTCTTTTTGGTACTTTAGGTTTAAATAGTCAAGTATAAACTCCAATATAAAGTCGAAACTTAAGATAGCTAAAAGGAAATAAAGGATAATTTCAGAATTCATTAGATTAGTTAGTTTAATAATGGAGACAAAACCTTATTTTTGTCAGATAATAAAAATACGAATAATTGGCACCCTATACAAAAATACATAAAAACCTTGTTCAAGCAATAGTTGATACACTGAATGAAATATTTGTAAATCAGCGTTATGCGGACAAAGCAATAGAATATACGCTACAATCAAATAAGAAATGGGGTTCCCGAGATCGAGCTTTTATAGCAGAGAATACCTATGAAATGGTTCGTTGGTGGAGGTTAATTGCAGAAGTAGGCGATGTAAAAGACCTAGACAAGGCTTCGTTATGGAAAATATTCGGCACTTGGTGGGCTTACGATGGCAATGATCTTCCAGATTGGGAGGAGTTTGCTACCATAAATGTTCCTCAATTAAAAAAGCGTTATGAAAAGCTGAAATTAATTCGAAAAATAAACGAATCGATTCCTGATTGGCTAGATGAAAAAGGATTTTCTGAACTTCCAGATAGATGGGAAAAAGAATTGCAGGCATTGAATTTTCCTGCCGAAGTAGTGCTTAGAACCAATACGATAAAGACAACTCGAGACAAACTTTTTCATTTGCTTCATGAGGAAGGTATCGAAACGCGCAAAGACGATAATTATCCAGACGCATTAGTTTTGTTAAAAAGACAAAATATATTTTCAAGTCCTTCTTTTCAAAAAGGATTATTTGAAGTGCAAGATGCTTCTTCTCAACTTGTGGGTGAAGCGTTGGCGGTAGAACCAGGAATGCGCGTAGTCGATGCCTGTGCTGGTGCAGGAGGAAAGGCATTACATTTAGCAGCATTGATGAAAAATAAAGGTCGCATAATAGCGATGGATACGGAAGCATGGAAATTAGAAAATCTTAAGAAAAGAGCATCACGCGCAGGTGTATCTATTATAGAAACAAGGCTGATAGAATCTACCAAAACAATTAAAAGAATGTACGACTCTGCCGATCGCCTGCTGCTGGACGTGCCTTGTTCTGGGCTTGGTGTTATTCGTAGAAATCCAGATGCGAAGTGGAAATTAAGCGAAGCGTTTATTACTTCTATTAAAAAAATTCAACAAGATATTATTGGTAGTTATTCTTCTATTATAAAAAAAGATGGACAACTTGTTTATTCTACCTGTAGTATTCTCCCATCTGAAAATACAGAACAGGTGAAGATTTTCTTGTCAGCGAATCCAGAAACGTTTGTATTGCAACAAGAGAAGAAAATATTTCCTTCTGAATCCGGGTTTGATGGGTTTTATATCGCAAAGTTGAAAAGGATAAATTAATTTTGCATGAAAGAAAAACTAGTCATCATTTGTAGTTTTTTTTTGAAATACCTTAAGCGTAGTATTTTAATTTTTTTTGTTAGTTCTATTTCAATGACTATTTTTTATCGTTTTTTTGACCCTCCTGTTACGTTACTCATGCTTATTAGAGTGTTTGAACAATGGAG
>JAYTHK010000285.1:0-3301 GCA_043732665.1 Cytophagales bacterium
CGCAAGGCATCTTCTGGTTTTATAGACGCAGCGTACTTTTCAACGGGGCTTATTTGTTGTGCTATTAGTTTAAAGGAAATAGAACAAATCAAGAAAATCAAAAAACCAGCTTTCTTACCTATCATTTTCATTATTCTTTAAGTTTATCTCTCCAGAGTTTATCGTAATTTTGCAAAAAATCATCTATCTGATCCACTCCGATTCTTTTCGCAATGATTTTTTTGTCCTTATCCAAAATGTAAATTACAGGTGTACTATACACATCAAAGGTTTCGTGAAAATCAGTATGATTAAATTGGTCTCTCACATTATACCAGCCTGGTGCAAACAATTTCTTTTCTCTCAAAAATTTTGTCCAGCTCTTATTATCTCGTTCTATTGTAGCAGCATAGACAGAAACTCCTTTTACTTTCAGCTTTTCATTGTATATCGTAAATAACTTTGGCAACTCTTTTTGGCAGTGACCACAATCGGCATCCCAAAAAACCAATACTACATACTTAGATTTTATATCCAAAAGAGGCACGTATTTACCAAGCGTGTCGGCACAATAAGTATTGGGAGAAACTTTACCGCAACGCAGTGGACGTAGTATATTTGCACGCTTGCGAATTTTATTTTCTACTGCAGTATCAATCCAAAAGCAACGCCCTTTTAAATAGTAAGTATCGGCCATGTGTACGAAAACAGCGTCCATACACATCACATTTGAAGTTTCATAATTATTGGTAATGGTAGAAACACAGTATTTGAAAACTTCTTTATTGGCTTCCGCTTTTTTAATTACTATGTCTGCCGATTTAATAATCGAATCTGGTATTTGCGGAGTCATTTCTTTCATATACCGATCTATTCTTGGAATGAAAATAGGCGTACGAAACATTCTTTCGTCTGAGAAATCATAATTGTCAAAAAAATGAGCCTTATAATATAAATATGCCCTTAACGAATCTACTTTACCTTCAGGTGTTTTAAATTCTGGCACTTCTGGTTCTTCTGCTGCTCTCAGAAGTTTTACGGTAAGCGTAGTAGGATTTTGTCTAAACATATTTTCCTTATACTCTTTACTCTCCTTTTGCAACTGTGTAATTTTCTCTTTACACCGTTTTATAGTATCCGGATTTGTACTCGATTTTTGAAGTTTTACCAACTTTTCACCTTCTATATTTTTATCGATCATCTGTTTTTGAAAATTATAAAAAATTTCATTTTCCAGACTGCCTTTGGTTTTCATATTGTAAACCATATTTCTACTCGTATCTGTTTCTATTTTCAGATCTTGTTCTTTGCCAATGATTACTTCAAAGTAAGTACCTGGAATTATAACTAAGTAGACTCCTTCTTTTAATACTTTCTTTTTTGAAAAAATAAAATTACCTGAGGCATCTGCTTTCGCTGTGTCTATGGGAGTGTATTGCTTTTGCCCATAATAATGTCCTAGATAACAAGTGGAATCTTTTAGCCCAGTAACTTTTACTTTAATAGAATAAGAAAAGCCGTTACTATAAGCCAAGAAAAACAGTGAAACGATTACTAAAATAAATTTTAATTTATTCATAAACAAATACTTAAATATTTAAAACCCCAACATTACTAATTAAATCTAATACTTTTTACCGGACTAATATACGATATAACGATTATAGGGAGAAATAGCACCAAACTTATTACCACAAATGTTAACAAATTTAAGGCAAAAACTACATTCCAGTCAATAGAAATAGGAACAAAATTCATATAATAAATCTCTGGATTGAGAGGGAATAAGTAAAAATAGGATTGGAGATAACATACTCCTATCCCCAACAAGTTTCCATACAAAAGCCCTTTAAATATAATTATCAACCCATTGTAAAGGAAAATCTTTCTAACCTGATCGTCACTGGCTCCTAGGGCTTTCAACAAACCAATCATAGTAGTACGTTCCATAATCATGATAAATACGCCTGATACAATATTAAACATGACCACCAAAAGAATAATGATCAAAAATAACAATACGTTTCTATCCAAAAGCTCCAGCCAATCGAATAGTTGAGGATATTTCTCTGTTACTCTTTCCGACTGCATATCGTAATCCATCTTGTCGTATACTTCAGTATAAGCAGCGGCCATCTTGTCAAAATCTTTTACAAATACTTCGTAGCCGCCTACCAGTGTATCCGACATATTGTTGAGTTTACGGATAAGACGGATGTCTCCAAAAATAATTTGATCGTCAAATTCTTCCAGTCCGGTTTCATAAATCCCTTTCACTGTAAGCTTTCTAAAACGAGGTGGGTCCTGTACAAAATACATAAGCACGGAGTCGCCCACTTTCAAATTTAAAGTAGTCGATATTTTTTTACTGATTATAATTTCACGAGAAGGAATACTGTCTTTCCAATCGAAAAATTTACCCTCTACAAGATTACTCTGCAACTTCGATTGGTCATAGTCTTTTCCAATACCCTTCATGATTACGCCCATCACCTCTTCTTTTGTTTGCAAGAGACCCGCTTTGTGAAAATAAGATTGCAGATGTTCTACATTTTTCAACTTTCTCCAATTGCGGTAGAGATCGGTATTGGTAGAAAAAGGATTCTCTTCGAAAGATTCTTTATTGTCTGCCATAGTCACCTGTATATGACCTCCAAGAGAGAAAATTTTATTCCTTATCTCTTTTTTAAACCCATCAAGGACAGCAAAGGACAGAATAATCACTCCAATACCTAATGCTACCGTAATAATGGCAATATTGGATACAGTAGCCGAAAAAGACTTTCGGTCTCCTTTTCGTATTCTTTTTGATATAAAGCGGTATAGATTCAAAAATGGTTTTATTTTTGTGTTGTAAAGTTACTAAAAATGAAACAAAAAATACGTTTACTTTTATCTGGAATATTTTTCCTGATATTCTGCGGTGTAGAAGCCCAGCAAAAAATTACCGTAGGTGCCGAGCAGCCGGAACTCTACCTTAATTTGTTAAAAAATAAGAGCGTAGCACTGATGGTAAATCCTTCTTCGTTGGTAGGAAAATCACATTTAGTAGATACGCTAATTTCCTCTGGAATTAGCGTAAAGAAAATATTCTCTCCCGAACACGGTTTCCGTGGTACTGCCGATGCTGGAGAAAAAATAAACAATGAAATAGATGCCAAAACAGGTCTTCCCGTTATCTCCCTTTATGGTGATAATAAAAAACCTACGGAGGCACAACTTAAAGATATAGATGTAATCGTTTTTGATATACAAGATGTTGGTGTGCGATTCTTTACGTACATAAGTTCTATGCATTATCTCATGCAAGCTTGTGCAGATT
>JAYTHK010000286.1:0-10776 GCA_043732665.1 Cytophagales bacterium
TTTATTGAAAATGAAAGTAAAAAAGGAAAAGAAGAAGTTCAAAAATCGTCTCAATATCGGAAATTTTCCGAAGGTTAAGTATTACGATTATCAGGATAAATTATTCAAATATTTTGCGCTGGGTTGTACCTTGCTTGGCGTTGCGTCATTGGCATTGCTTTTATTTAACATATTAAGCACGGGACTGAGTAGAATTGATTGGGATTTTATCGTCGATGGTCCTTCAAGAAGAGCCGCTAGTGCTGGAATTTTCACTGCACTTATTGGTACGCTTTGGATTATGGTCATTACTGCTATTATTGCTTTCCCCATTGGCATTTCTGCCGCTATTTACCTAGAAGAATATGCCAAGAAAAGTAAACTGGCAAATGTTTTAGAAATAAATATTTCTAACCTAGCAGGAGTTCCTTCCATTATTTATGGGTTACTGGGCTTGGAGTTATTTGCCCGTATGATGAACCTTGGAGGCAGTATACTTACAGGAAGTCTTACTTTGGCTTTGTTAATACTTCCGATCATAATTGTTTCAACAAGAGAAGCATTAAAAACGGTGCCTTACAGCATTCGTGAAGCTTCTTATGCCTTAGGTGCTACCAAATGGCAAACGATCTGGTATCAAGTATTACCAGCTTCTATTTCTGGAATTTTCACTGGAGTTATTCTCGCTTTATCCAGAGCTATGGGTGAAACAGCACCGCTTATTGTAATCGGAGCATTCACTTTTGTGTCCTCAGCACCAACAGGGATAATGGATGGATTTACGGTACTTCCAATACAAATATTTAACTGGGTTTCGCGCCCACAACAAGCATTTTCAGTAAACGCGGCAGCGGCTATTATTGTACTTCTTTCCATCACTTTTATAATGAATGGAATAGCAGTATATTTAAGACACCGTTGGCAGAAAAAAATTAAATGGTAAGTTAAAGAAATGGCAAATAAAATTGATGTAAAAGACGTAAACGTATATTACGGTCCTGATCATACACTTAAAGGTGTTTCGTTAAGTATTAAAAAAAATACCGTTACCGCTCTTATTGGCCCTTCTGGATGTGGAAAGTCAACGTTCTTGCGCCTTTTCAACCGTATGAACGACCTTATTGAAAGTTGCAGAATAGAGGGTGAAATGCTTATTGACGGCGTAGATATTTATTCTAACAAAATAAATGTGAACGAACTTCGTAAAGCAGTAGGTATGGTTTTTCAGAAACCAAATCCTTTTCCTAAAACGATTTTTGAAAATGTAGCTTATGGAATGCGTGTGAACGGTATTGACGATAAATTTCTGATTCAACAAAAAGTAGAAGAATCGTTGAAACAAGCAGCGCTTTGGGATGAGGTAAAAGATAAATTAAAAAAATCTGCCTTAGCACTTTCTGGAGGCCAACAACAACGTCTCTGTATAGCACGTGCCTTGGCAGTATCTCCATCGGTATTACTTATGGACGAACCCGCTTCTGCGTTGGATCCACTTTCTACTATTAAAATTGAAGAATTAATTTACAATTTAAAAGCTTCGTATACCATTTTGATAGTGACGCACAACATGCAACAAGCTACCAGAACAAGTGATAGAACGGCATTCTTTTATATGGGAGAACTTATAGAATATGAAGATACCCGTACACTCTTTACAAACCCAAAGAAAGAAAGAACGCAAAATTATATTACAGGAAGATTTGGTTGATAATTGATGGTTGATGATTAATTGTTGATGATTAATTGTTGCCTAAACTAATTATATCACTTATTCGTTTAATATCTAATTAACCATTAATAATTAACCATTAATAATTAGTAAAATGAATTTACTGGAAACCGAATTAGGAGAGCTTAAAACCGAGTTGAACGAGATGACACTTCTTGTTAAAGGTCAACTGGAAAAAGCCATTTCTGCTTTTTACACTTTTGATAAAGATCTTGCCAAAGAAATTATCAAAAATGAAAAACGTGTAAACGGTAGTGAACTTATTATTGATGCGAAGTGTGAGCATATTCTGGCACTTTTCAATCCTGTAGCTATTGACCTTCGTTTTGTTGTAGCTTCCTTAAAAATGGTATCCGACCTGGAACGCATAGGAGACAATGCAAAAGGCATTGCTCAAGTTGTTGTGCGTAGTGAAGAGCCTTTTGATCCTGCTATGATAGAGACATTCCGCTTTCGCGCAATGACAGACATTACGTTGGAAATGCTTTCTATCTTAAGCGAGTCTTTTGAAACAGACAATACCGAACTTGCCCGTACTATTTTTTCTAAAGACGAACAAGTAGATGAAATAAATGTGCAGGCGAATTTAGCACTTGCTAATTATGTGAAAGACATCAGTGATACCAAAAAAATTCTTCAGGCGATTCACTTCCTTTCAATCATTCGTAAAATGGAACGCAACGGTGATTATATTACCAACGTAGCAGAAGAAATAATTTTTTATGTGAAGGCAAAAGTTTTGAAACATAAGCGTAAAGCCATAGGAAAGAAAGATAATGAGTAATACGGTATTTCAGAATACCATTAAACGATATGTACCCGAAGCCACTGTTAGCTATTGCAGCGAGCTGTGGCTTCTTCATGAATTTCGGTTCATAGTAAAGAAAAAAAGAGCGACGAAATTGGGAGATTATTCCTACAATCGATTGCTCAATCAACATACCATCACCGTAAACGGCGATCTTAATCCTTACGCTTTTCTTATCACCTATCTTCACGAAGTGGCGCATCTCATCACTAGTATACGTTATGGGTTTCGTGTAAAACCACATGGAGAAGAATGGAAAGCAAGTTTTAAAGAAGTATTGTATCCCATTTTGAGAGAAGAAGTTTTTCCTTCCAATGTGATTGCTCCTCTCTACGATTATATTGTCAATCCCAAGGCCACCTCTTGCTCAGACATGGATTTACTTAAAGCCCTTGGCGAACACGATGAACATAAACTCGCTTTCCTTAGCGATGTGAAACTGGCGGAAACTTTTCGATTCAATAAAAAATATTTTCGTAAAGACAGTATTGTCCGCACCAGAGCTATCTGTACGGAATTGGGTTCAAATAAAAAGTATTATGTACCTCTTGCCGCTCAAGTTGAAATTATGCAGACGAGTTTGTTTTGATTTAGTATAGACCTCTGAACAGTTGGCAGACATTCTTGTCTGTGCCAATTATAAAGATTGTAAGGTACTAGCTGTTTATTATAAAGAAAACACAGATGTTTTCTTTATAATAAACACGGACAAGAATGTCCGCAACAACAAAAGACTGCAGTGTACAGATTAATTATAGCTCGTCTCCTCTTTCAATTGCTTTCGTAATATCTTTTACGACTTTGTCAAGGGTTTCGGACGCTATACTAATGTGATTGATCATTTCTCGATCTTCGTCTTTGAGATCGATATAATTAAAAAGATTTAGCAATCCCAAAATAGTGGCAACAGGTCCTCTTAATTTATGAGAATTTATAAACGCATATTCTTCCAGTGCTTCGTTTTTCTTTTTCAATTCTTTTGTGCGTTCCTGAATTATCGTTTCAAGATTTTCATTCATGTTGTGAATTTTTTCTGCCTGTGCTTCTGAGATTAATTTACTTTCTTTCAGCTCCAGCTGTGCAATGATAGTGCGCATGGTAAGATTGTAACGGGTTTGAATAAGTATCGCAGCAAACACGGAAGTGGCAATTAGTAAAAGTCCGCCTTTCACAAAGAATGCGGACATGTCAACCGTATCATTCATGGAGAGAGATAAGCAAAAATGGAACACTGACCAGAATTGCCGAATCGATTTTCAAGCGTTTACGAAGGAGTATAAGTGTAAGCGTAACGGCAGAAACAATCAGGCGAATCACTAGAAGCATTTTCCAATCTTCTGGAATATTATAGCGGTCGGTAATTGCAAAAAAAGGATTTAGTGAGAGTCCAACCCATGCGGCTACCATATGGTATCGAAACGAACTCTGTTCCAGCATTAAGCGCGCTTCTTCGATCAATTTTTCATTTTGTACAGACTTCATTGCCTTAGGCGTAGAGCCTTTTAGTACTTCATTTCTGCACCATCTATTCTACTCTTCAATACTTCTGCTAAAGTAATCGAATTTGTTTTTTAGAATATCATTTTCTTCGTCACTTAACTCTGAGGTTAACTTTCTCTTACCGTTGATATAAACATAATTTGTTTCAACTTTGTTATTAATTTCAATTTCCAAAAATAAACAACCTAATGAATCATATTTTTGAGATAAATACAATATACCGTTTTTAATATAGTCTATACCGTCAATTGTACCATCTTTTTTATAAAAAATAGATTTTCCATTTACTTTTCCATTAGTTACTTTATCAAAACTATCTAAGTAACCATCTTTAAAATAGTAAGCCGAACCATTTTCAACGCCATTTTTGTAATAAACATCCATTGTCTTATTTCCTAAACTATCGAATTTACACAATAAGCCATCTTCCTTCCCATTTTTATAAAAACATATCTCACTAATTTTTCCATTTTTATAGAAATGAATTGAAGTTCCACTTGAGTCTCCTTTACTATTATAAAATGATTTTATTTCACCACTTGGGTAATTATCATACATTTTATTTTTATCGTTGTTATCGCAAGAGCAAAATGATATAAATAGAATTGAGATTGTGAGAACAATTAAATACTTAACCATATTTTTTATTTTAATAATTTATTACGAGATGTGCATTGTCTAAACTTACTGCTTAGTTGTCTTTTTTATTTCATTTTCTTTTTCCTTTATTTATCATGTTTACCCCAGCGTTCTTTATTTTTCATGTTGCAGTCGCTTGCGACTCTCGCGAGTGGCCACTATTTGTTAATCCTCTGTACGGGCAATACGCACTAAAGTAAATATAAACACTGCGATATTCGTATCAAAATTAACGCCCATCTGTTTGAGAAGGAGAGATTGGATTAGCATTACTGTAATAGTAATAAGTTGGGTCTGTTATAATATTGCAGCCAACAAAAGCTAAAAAGTGTCCTGCCAGATTTTTAATTTTCCCTGATCTATTGCCCCTAGCTTTAGCTAGAGGTTTGTAATATAATAGCGATGTCTCTAAAAACAGAACAGACACTTCTTTCTATAAGAAGTGTCTGTTCTGTTTTTAGTTTAGGATGAGCCAAGCTGTCACGCCGAGTGAATGTGCTATAGTTTACTTAAACCGTTGCGGCTTTTCTTTCTTTCGCAACAAGCCCTCCCAGATACTGGCAATTTTCAACAACAGTTGTTCCTTCGTACTTTACAGGAACTTTAGCATACGCATAAGTATTTTCAAACGTTTGGGTCAAGTTATCGCCCATGCTTATGTCTACGTCTTGCATGGTCATCTGGCTTGGATGCTCATATCCACAGGCGTGTGTAATTTCTAAAATTTCTTTACGAAGATTTTTCATGTAATTATAAAATCGATCCGATTTCAAAGGTACGTCTACACCTGCTTGTAGCCACTTATTTTGTGTAGCAATACCCGCTGGACAACGATTGGTATGACAAACTTGTGCTTGAATACAACCTATGGACATCATCGCTTCCCTGGCCACATTAATCAAGTCTGCTCCCATAGCAAAGGCCATGATCGATTTTGCAGGAAAGCCTAGTTTGCCAGAAGCTATAAATACGATTCTATCGGTGAGCCCTCGGCTGGCAAATATTTTATATACTGCGCTAAACGCAAATACCAGTGGTACTGATACGTGGTCTGCAAAAGCAGGTGGTGCAGCGCCTGTTCCTCCTTCACCACCATCTATTGTTATGAAGTCAGGGCCTTTACCCGTTGAGAGCATCAAGTCGGCGAGTTCTATCCACATATCCAGTTTACCCACGGCAGACTTAAAGCCTACAGGAAGTCCTGTGCGGTCGGCGATTTTCTCTATGAAATCAACCATCTCTGGTATGTTACTAAACTCAGTATGGAAAGTAGGAGACAATGCATCCTGTCCCATCGAAATTTTTCTGATGTCTGCGATCTCTTTTGTTATTTTAGCGGCAGGCAATACGCCTCCTTTGCCAGGTTTGGCACCTTGCGAAAGTTTTACCTCAATAGCTTTTACAAATGGATTTTTTATAACTAATTCTTCTAGTTTATCCATCGAAAATCCTTTCTCATCTCTTACACCAAAATAACCAGTTCCGAAATGAAAAATTACATCTGCTCCATTTGAATGGTAGGGAGACAAACCTCCTTCACCAGTATTATGGTAACAGCCTGCTTTCAGCGCTCCCTGATTTAAGGAGTCTATTGCTTTCGCAGAAAGCGAACCAAAACTCATGGCAGAAATGTTAACGACGGAATAGGGTCGATAAGGCTTCCTTCTTTTATTGTACAAACCCATTACTTTGGCACAAGGTACAAAGGTCATGTCTTTTGCATTGGGGTGCTCTTTTTTTGGCACATAATTAAACATGGTTGGGTTGATGAAAATATGTCCAGACTTTAATATGTCCTGGTCGGTACCGAATCCCATATAATTATTTTCTCTTTTCGCAGAAGCATATATCCAGGAGCGTTCGCTTCTTTTAAAAGGTAATTCATCTCTGTTGTTAGCCACAATATATTGGCGAAGTTCAGGACCGATCTTTTCTAGCATATAGCGCAGATGTCCCACTATAGGAAAGTTGTGTTTGATGGTTTGTTTCTTATTTAAAAAAACGTCTTTAAAGGCTATCCACACTAAGAATAAAATTGGATAAACCCACCAAGGGATGCTTACAATGAAATCTACTATCGCTTTCATAAAAATTCGGTATTGTTTTATTTTTGGGTAGTTATGAATTTAATTTCAAATAAAAAACGTACAAATCTAATAAAGGTTCCGTTATATGTCATTAAGTTAGGATTATCCTGTCTAAATACATTCAAAATAAGAGTAGTACTTTATTTATTCTGGAAGGGTAAATGTGAAATAGTCGATAATTTTTCGATAAACTGTAGAAATTGTAAAGCTAGTTTATTAATTTCTGCCTTAAAAATCTTTAAAATCGGTTATTAAGATATATAAAAAATAGTTTTCCTTTTGTGGATTTTGCTAAGCAATATTAGAGCGCAAGTATATTGCAGTTTGGCTTTAGCCAATTGAGTTTGTTTAGTTTGATAAAATAGCAAAGCCAATTTGTTTATATAAAATCAGTTCATTAAAGTAAACTGCAATTCAAGAAATTTTTTGCATCGCAAAATACCAACTCAATTCTATTATCCTTCAATTCAATAAATCCTCGTTAAGATAACACCACCTCAAACTTCTTACCCAATTCTTCCAAATCCTTTACTACTGGAGCTAATAATGGAATTCCTTTTTCCATTCTCTCTTTTTCCATTTCTCTTTCAGGGTCACCAGGGATAATTACTTTTTCTCCTTCAATAGCTTTAGCAGAACGGAATCTTTCAATCCAGTTATCCATGTGTTGTTTAAATTCGTCCGCTGGGCGGAAAGCATCTATTCGCATTGCACCGAAGAAATGTCCTATCCCTTCACCTACAGGGTTTTCAGGCATAGGAAGGAAACTTACAAAAGGTGGAACCCAAGGGCCATAATTGGCACCCGACAAAACCGCTGAAAAAATATCTACAATAGATCCTAAACAATATCCCTTATGACTGCTATGTTCACGGTCTCCGCCAAGAGGCAGGAGTGCCCCTCCTTGTTTCAATTCATTGGCGTTTGGCGTTTGAGTGCCGTCCTTGTCCTGAATCCATCCAAGAGGTGCATCGAGTCCTTTACGTTGGAGAATTTCTAATTTGCCGTTAGCAGCCGTAGTGGTAGCAAAATCTGCTACGAATGCAGGTTGCTTGTTGGCAGGAATGGCTACCGCTATTGGATTTGTTCCTAATAATCGTTCCAGTGAAAATGTTGGCGCAACCAGCGGACTAGCGTTGGTCATGGAAATTCCAATCATGTTTTGCTTTAAGGCCATCATGGCATGATAGCCTGCTATACCATAGTGGTTGGAATTTTTTACCGATACCCAGCCAGTGCCGACATTGGTCGCTTTGTCAATTGCAATTTGCATGGCTTTTGGTGCTACAACCAAGCCCAAACCGCCGTCTCCGTCTACTACTGCAGTGCTTAGTGTTTCGTGTACTATTCGTAAATTTGGTTTAGGATTTATTCTTCCTGTTTCCCATAATCTTACGTATCCTACCAAACGTGCTATCCCATGTGAGTCGACGCCTCTGAGATCGGCTGACAACAGAACTGTGGTAGCCAAATCAGCATCTACTTCAGTACAACCAATTTTTATAAAGATTTCTTTTGTAAAAGAAAAAAGAGATTTATAGGAATACATAATTTGTTATTTGCTGAACAAAAGTAGTGAAAAATCTATCTACCCCTTCTCTTCAATGCTTTTTTTATAGGATCGTTTTCTACTTTTTTAGACAAATCAACTTTTTTCCCGTCGAAAATAATTAAAGCTCCCTTATGATCCCACTCTCTAGTAACCACCGGTTCTCCCTCTGTCCACTGATCTTTTGGGTACTGCGTTTCTCTTTTTCTTTTATTTTTATCTTCAAAATATTCGATCCATAACCCAATTTTCTTGCTGTCCCCATAATGGCCTCTGGTAAGTAGTTGCCCATTTTCAAGAAAGTAATAATAATCGCCCGTTTTTTCTCCGTATTCATATGGGATAACTTCTTTTACTTTTTTCTGGTCGGAATCATAATAAGAAATTTTTGCTTCTCGCTGAAATCCTTTATAATACTTGGCTTTCCCAATTAAAATGGGTTGTAGTGTTTCTGCCTTTGAGTATTTGTCTGGTTTGGGTTCCCACCATTTTTTTTCCCATTTATATTTTTCCCATCTTCCATGTTTTGTTCCGATGTAAAAAATTCCGGTTTCGGTCATTCTTCCCCCGACATACTTTGTATACGGGCCATGCAAAATTTTAAAATTTGGTATTTTCTTTAGTTCATCTTTACGAATTTTAACTACCGTCCCTTTATTCTTATCCCAAACGTATAGCTCATCTACATAATTGGAAGGCTCGCTGTATTTTTTTAATACATAAAACAATTCTACAACCTGTTTTGTTTCTAACCCTACCCTTGTATAACCTTTTCTAGATTTTTTACCATAGAAAAAAGCTCTTTTCTCCTTTTTTTTCTTTCTTTTTTTTTGGAGTGTTGAGTCAGGTTGGAAACTTAGATCAGGAATGGTATCGCGTGTGAGTGAATTCCCGTAAGGCAATATTATTTTATTTTCCTTGGTTTCCTGAGCAAAGAGTGCTCCAGTAAGCAAGGATAAAATAATAAAGAGCACTATAGGGTATGTTTTCAACTTCATAATAAAGCCTTGTTATCTGCTTTTCATTTTACAGATAACAAGGCTAATTTATAACTATTTTTTGATAGAATTAGTATGTAAAAGAGAAGATTAATTTACACTTAGTTCTACACTTCGTCTGATAAAATCAGTAAGCTCTTTTCCTGTAAGCATTCCTTGTGAAAGCAAAGCCAGATCAAACACTTGTTTCGCAATTCTTGTTTGAGTCTCATCAGAAGATTCGTTCAGAATTTTTTGTACCGCAGGGTGATTGCTATTCACGACCACATTATAAATTTCCGGCATAGCGCCCATGAAACTCATTCCACCGCCACCACCTGCAGCCGACATATCTTTCATACGACGCATAAATTCTGGCAACATGATAGAAACAGGTAACTCATCTACGGACATAGCTTCTAGTGCTACCGTCATCTTTTTATTATTGATCGCTTTTTCGAATACTTCTTTTACTATCGTCTGTTGATCGGCAGTCAAGATACTTTCAAGTACGATATCTTTGTCTATGATTTTTTCTGCTGTTTCAGAATCTACTCGTTTAAGAGAGAATTTTTCCATTTTCTGTTCCAGCATTCCTATGAAATGGCTATCAATAACAGAAGTCATTTCTATAACTTCATAGCCTTTATTTTCAGCAGAACGGATGTAGATATCTTGTTTTCCTTTATCAGAAGTATAAAGTGCTACAATGTTTTCGTTCTTGTCTGTTTGATTGGCTTTGATATGTTCTTTGTAGTTTTCTAAGGTGAAACTTTCTCCTTTAGTATTTTTTACCAAACAGAAATCTTTTGCTTTTTCATAAAACTTATCATCGCTCAACATTCCGTATTTTACAAATACGTTGATGTCGTTCCATTTTTCTTCAAATCCTTTTGGATCGTTGTTGTTGAGTTCGGCTAATTTATCGGCCACTTTTTTGGTGACGTGCGAGTTTATTTTTTTAACATTAGAATCTGCCTGAAGGAAACTTCTCGATACGTTCAACGGGATATCTGGAGAATCCAATACTCCGTGCATCAACATCAAAAATTCTGGCACTACATCTTTTACTTCATCGGTAATAAATACCTGACGCGAGTAAAGCTGAATTTTACTTTTTTGTACTTCAAAATCAGCTTTTAATTTTGGAAAATAAAGAATTCCCGTAAGGTTAAATGGATAGTCCACATTCAGGTGTATCCAAAATAAAGGATCTTCGCTGAAAGGATAAAGTTCTTTGTAGAAAGCTTTGTAGTCTTCGTCTTTCAATTCGGAAGGAGCTTTTGTCCATAATGGATGAGTATTGTTTATTACTTTTCCATCGAACTCAATTTCTACAGGAAGGAATTTACAATATTTATTAAGTATAGTTTCTAGTCTGTATTTTTCAAGAAACTCTGTAGAATCTTCTGCGATATGCAAAATAATATCCGTTCCTCTTTCGGTTTTAGTACCGTCTGTAATTTCAAAAGAAGTACTTCCGTCGCAGATCCAACGGGCAGATTGGG
>JAYTHK010000287.1:0-3269 GCA_043732665.1 Cytophagales bacterium
ATAATAGAATCTATAGAACCTATACAGGCGCAACTATCTCCAACTAAAGCGGCGGGCATTTTTCCGATCATAACCGTTGAACAACCAGGTCCGACTACAATCCCTCCCACATGAGGAATAATTCCTGTAGTCATAGTACAAATATGCATATCATTTATTCTAGCAGCTGGAGGCATTTATTTAGTTGTTAGTTTTTTGTGTTTAATTTTTGGTAGGAGTTTATAAAATCAATTAATTTTTTTTTACACTCTATAATTAAGCTTATAATTTAATTTTTATGGTCTATGATAAACCAACTCTCCACTCTAATTTCTGATATGTAATTTTGTCTTTCATACTTAGTATTTTATACTAACAACTATAAACGAATAACTAATTAATCATAACCATACCTCCCTTTATCGTTGCTTGCGCAGATCCATTTACTTCTGTCATGGATGCTTTGGCAGAAAATTTTGTTTTACCCTCAAAGGCTACGTTCATTCCTTCACCCTTCATTGTAGCATTCGTTTTAAGTTGAATATCTGAATTGGCTTCCATCGTAATTTTTCCTTTTGCTTTTACAATAAAATCCTTCTCCGTTTCAATAGAAATACCCTCTTTTGAAAGTGTTATTTTGTTTTTGTTTTTATCCGATACTATTATTTGGGCTTCCTTGTCGCTGATTTTAATACTATTTTTATCAGGCGTAACTATTTCAATAACTTTATCTTTATCGTCGAAACGGATAGTAAGTTTACTTTTGGTAACAATAGCTTTTATCTTATTTTCTTTGTCAGGAGAAAATGGGGGACTATTTTTAGAACTATACAACATGCCCATTATGATAGGGTGTTGTGGATCTTCGTTGAGAAAACCTACTACTACTTCATCGTTTATTTCTGGATAAAAAAATATACCCGCATCCTTGGTCGCATAAAAATTTGCTAACCTTGCCCAAATACAAAAATTATCTTTTTGTATGATAGGAAAAGAAACCTTTATTCGATACTGACCATCTTTGTCTTCGTTTATTTGCTTTACGAGACCAATCGCTAATCCTTTAAAAGGTGCTACCAATCCAGAGGAAGACGGCGCATCTACCATCGTCGTTCCTTCAGTATACCATTCAAATTTTGCACCAAAATAAGCTGTTGTTTTCCATTCTCCCAATTCTACAGTATGCTCCACGGCACTCACAAAAGCGGTTCCGTTGAAGTAATTACTTAATCCTGACAATTTTAATAAAGTAGCAGGTTCTATTTTTGAATTGCCTGAAAACTCTACTTTACCTTTTAGTTTCGATAAACTAGATTTTAAATGTTTGGCTGCTGCCCAGGCGGCTAAAGCATCCATAGGCATATTGACAGAAGATTGGAGAATAAATTCTTTACAACCAATTACTTTTGATAGTTCTGCGATTTTTTGATTCCCGACTTGTAATTCATCCGTCGATTTTGAAAATGATTTTGCTAATTTCTGATTGGCCACATCCCAAGAAATAGAAGTGATAGACTGATATTGATTCTTGGAATCTATATCAGCAGAGAAACTGATCATATTTTTACCATACGCCACTTCTAACGGTGCAAGTCCAGAAAATATTGGTTTTTTTGCCATCAATGTCCCATTATTAGTCGTCACAATCAATCCACTAGTTTCAGCACGCATCATTATAAAATCCCAATCAGAACAATAGTGTTGCACCATTTCATTATGTACTACTTTTGTTTCCTCAATCTCTTTTTTTAAATTATAGGATTTCAAAATTTCAGCTATTATTTCACTATCTTTTTTCTTTCCAAAAATAGAACTCTTTCGTCCTGCAGTGAGGCTAATGGCTTCGTCTCTACATTCAATTGAAATAATTGAATTGTTTTTATTGAGCTTTAGCCCATGTGCCGTAATTATCCCTTTAAAAACTGTTTTATTTTCGTCGTTGTATCCTAATTTAATTTCTACTTTTTTCCCAGGAGTAAACTCATTTGAATTGCTTACGTTAAAGACATTATTTATTATTTCATTTTCATGAACAGTAAATTTACAGAGTGAAATTTTATTAATTTCTTTGTTTATATAAATCTGTTTCACCCTAAACGATGTGTCTAATTGTTGGTTATCCAATAAAATTGAAAAAGATAAAAAATTGCCCAATTGGGGATTTACGGCTTCTGACATTTATTTATTTAATATAGGGAAAAACAATTTTGTACCTGACTTTAATTTTCGGACAGTGGTTAATTTATTGGCTTTAGCTAAAGCAATATATACAACAGGAGTATTGTAAACAGTCTTACATAAATTTACTATTGTTTTTACCGAATCAACTTCGACTTCTTTTAAATCTGTTCTATCTAAAGCACCTTCTACTTTTGTAAGAATACTTTTCCCTATAAATAACAAAGCAACGATTGCTCTTAAAGGTTCTCCATTGGGTTTAAATAGAGTATAAACAACTTCAAAGGATTCCAAATATCCCATAAAATTAATGGTACTTCCCCATTTAATTTCTATTTCAGTTTGTTTGTCATCTGGCTTTACTAGTGGATGATAGGCAACAACCATCAGATTACTAATTTCTTCTGAGACATTTGTGATAGATCCTGTAGCTCCTGTTCCATCAAGCGTTAAGCTAAAACTTAAAGATTCAGGTTTTGTTGAAGTAGGTGTTATTTTTTTTACACTATTTCGTAATGTCAAACTATCTTGCTGGATGTAATTAATTCTGATACAATGGGAAATTTGATTTGGATTTAAAAAAACTGAATACGTTTTTCCTATTTTCAATTTCGTCAAAGATGCATTATTGCTTGAACCAAAACCTAATTTTGATTTTCCTTTATCAACTAGAGATCCTAGTTTAGTTTTTGCCATTATCGTAATGCTTTTATTTCAAATTTTTCTAGTATTATTTCAACACATTCTAAAACAATTTCTTTCTTGTCAAAATTACTTATCACTGATTCCATTTCGGGAATAGACCTTGGCGGATTTCCATTCACCGTCACTCTAATTATTAATTCATTAATTTCTATAGACATGTTACAATCCAAATTTTTCAAAGCGGTGGTAAGAAAATTCAACTGTTTCTACCATAATTTCATTTTGCAAAGCATTCAGATTGGATGCCTGCCATTTGGTGGGATAGGCATTTATAAAAAGCCAACCTACCAATGGCACATTTTCGTCGTTTAGAAGTATAATCAAAATATGTTTCAACTCTATGGGATTGTTTAACCCATGCATGGTTGTATCTCCAATCCAAATCCCCATAGCAGATGTGCAGGAGA
>JAYTHK010000288.1:0-3237 GCA_043732665.1 Cytophagales bacterium
TACGTAATAGAAAGGAATGATGTAAGGCGTCTTTTTATTATAACTTGTTTGGCGCCTTTGATATTATTCATCTTCTCCATCTTCCATATCCGTTTTAAAATCCTCTAAGGCCGAATAAATTCCCCAAGCAGTATCGGTTCTCCCTCTTTCTTTTTTCAGATAATTAGCATCCGTAGTATCTGTTAAGAAGCCTGTTTCTATAAGTACACTTGGCATAGATGTTTTCCAAAGTACTAAAAAACCAGCTTGTTTTACGCCACGGCTATGGCGCTTATTTGTTTTGGCAAATTCTTGTTCAATTCTGGCTGCAAGCTTTGTGCTATTGGCCATGAAGGCATTTTGATAGAGTGAAAATAAAATATACGACTGCGGAGATTTGGGATCGAAACCTTCGTATTTTTTTGAATGATCTTGTTCCATTAAGATGGAAGAATTTTCGCGTTTTGCAATTTCTAAATTCTGTTCACTTTTATGAAGACCCATGCAAAAAGTTTCTGTGCCGTATAATCCAGCTGGTCCAGAGTTTACGTGGATAGAAATAAATAGGTCTGCATTGTTTCGGTTGGCGATTGCTGCTCTTTCGTGAAGTTCAATAAATACGTCCGATTTCCGAGTATATATTATTTTAACGCCACTCATATTTTGCTTTATAAAATTCCCCAATTTTATGGCTACATCTAAAGCAATATCTTTTTCTTTTGAACCATGACCCGAACAGCCAGGATCTTTTCCGCCATGTCCGGCATCTATTACAATGGTTTTAATCTTAAAACTGTTTGGCTCTAAACGTTGAAACGAAGAAGTAAGAAAAACTAAACATATCAATATAGAAAATCCTACTCTTCTCATGTTACTTATTTATTGCTTCTTCTAATTTGTTTATGCTGAAACTACTGTTGTCAAATTCCGCTACAGTATTGCCATTGCAAAGGAAGGTAACTTTCGGTGGTGAAGGAGCACTGCCAAGTAATTGAAAGAATGTAGAAGGGTCTATTATTTTGTATGGAAATCTACACTGCGCTACTTTGAAGAAATTTTCTACTTGATCTTCTGAACCCCAGAAAAGAAAGTAGACTGGCGGTAATTTACGTTTCTTAGAAAGTTCTCCGATTTTTCTTGCGGTTTCCATACAGTGCTCACACTCCAAACTGAAAAGTGTAACAATCTTTCTTCCGTCGTCTAAATCAACGACTGAGCCATCGTTGTATTTTCTAAACGGAGCATAAGCCGAAACTTTTTTTACTAAGCACAAAGCATCACCACTAATAATCGGTAGAGTATTTTTTGCGGCAGTGTCTGTTGCTGCTGTATTTTTATTAGGAACTACTACTACTTTTTGTACTACATTTTTTTTCGTTGTGCTTGTCAGTGAATCTATTTTTATGCTATCCTTAGCGATCGCTTCAGTGGTATCCTTTGGCAAAGTAACAATAAGTTCCATCTCGTCTTTTTTTGCATCATTATTACATGGACAAAAAGGGTAAAGCATAAATATAGCTAAAGTAGAAAGTAGCCATATAGTGACTAAAATTAGAATATTATTTTTGCTCTTTTCTTTTTCTTTATAACCGATATACATATAGCCAAGAATACCTAGCGTCAATATATTTTTGATAAGCGCTTCCAAAGGAGTCATTTCAATGATTGTACCAAAACAGCCGCAGTTTCCTGAATTGGCTCCTTGCGTATAGATGAGAATGGAAAGATGCACGCAGAAAATAATCAATAAGGACGCCGTAGCTGGAATAACAATTCTCCGAAGATAATTAGATTGTAGAAATGCAATGCCTAAAGCTAATTCAAATGCGATAATAAGTCTTGCCAGATAAGGTGCCAGACACCAATTTACAATGCCAAGGTCTACAAGTTGTTTTTCAAAAGGAACAATAGTTGGAATAAAACCTTTAGCATATAGTTTCAAAACACCGGACATTATAAAAAGTCCAAAAATTACCATGCGAAGGATAAATAAAATTAATAGTTTATTCTTATTCATATATCAGTTAATATTCGCGATTTTGTCATAAGTTTAACACTATAAAAATAACAGTTAGAATGTTAATACACAAGTTAAACGCAAATAAGAAAAAACTATACTTTTCCACGCTGATTTTGCTGTTGCCATTCGTTTCGTTTTTTATTCTAAATATTATTTCCCCCCTTCAAGTAAACGTTTCCTATTCTCAACTTATTGTAGCTGGAGACAGCACCGTTCTGCATACTTCTCTTAGTAAAGACGATAAATGGCGGATGAAAACAGAGCTTTCAGAAATAGTACCTCAGCTTAAACAAGCCTTACTGTATAAAGAAGATCGCTATTTTTATTACCATCCTGGGTTCAATCTTATGGCTATGTCCAGGGCTTTATTCAATAATAGTATTTATGGTAAGAAAACTTCTGGCGCCTCTACCATTACAATGCAGGTCGCACGACTACTAGAACCTAAAGAACGTACTTGCAGTTCTAAGTTCATTGAAATTTTCAGAGCTATGCAGCTAGAGTGGACGTATAGCAAGGAAGAGATCTTACAGCTCTATATCAATCTTGTTCCTTATGGTAGTAATATAGAAGGTGTAAAATCTGCCTCTGTCTTGTATTTTGGTCGTCTTCCTAACCATTTAAGTTTAGCACAAATTACAGCGCTGACGATTGTTCCTAACCGTCCTACTTCTTTAAAACCAGGCAAAAATAACGATCGCATAAAAATAGAGCGTAATAAATGGTTGCAAAGATTTAAAGACGATCATTTATTTTCAGTAACTGATATCGAAACGGCCATGGCTGAGCCTATGGAAGCGGTAAGAGTGAAAGCCCCAAAACTAATTCCACATCTTGCCTATCGCTTAGCCCAACAATATCCCAAAGAGGCTATTATTCATACTTGTATAAAAAATACTATTCAGCAGCGTTTGGAACAAATTAGTTACAATTATATTCAACGTACCAAACAAAAACACATCAATAACGCTGCGGTGATTGTGATCAATAACCAAACGATGGAAGTGGAAGCATACCTGGGTTCTCCCGATTTTGCAGACAAGGATCATGCAGGTCAAGTGGACGGAGTAAGGGCAGTACGTTCTCCTGGGAGTGCACTAAAACCATTGGTTTACGCTATGGGTTTCGACGAAGGTTTGATTACGCCAAAATCAATACTGAATGATGTGCCAACTGATTTTGATGGTTATGCTCCTGAAAATTTTGACAAAAGATTTAATGGTAAAGTTACGGTGGAA
>JAYTHK010000289.1:0-10605 GCA_043732665.1 Cytophagales bacterium
CTAAAAAAAATTCAAAGAAGAAGGAAGTGGTAAAAAAAGCCAACGCAAAATCTATCGTACCTTCTAAAAAAGCTTCTAAAAAAGGAACTGCTGTTAAAAAAATTGCTCCTGCCAAAAAAGTTGTGGCTAAATCTAAGCCTGTACCTAAGAAAGTTGTTAAAAAAGTAGTTGCTAAAAAAGTAGTGGTTGCTAATAAGGCACCCTCTAAACCAATAGCAAAAGCTAAAATATCTCCGACTCCTAAAGCTAAAGCCCCAATAATAGTAAAGGCTGTTGTTAAGCCTATTGCTAAATCAAACCTTATTGTTGAGAAAATAGTAGTAAAATCAGAAATTACGAAGGTAAAAGGCAAGTCAAGAGCAAGGAAAATAAAGTCTGAGCCTCAGCCAAAAGCAGAAATTAAAACAAGACCTATTGTTCAAAAGAATTTAGCTAAGCCAGTTGCGAACAACAACAAAAGACCTGAAATTGTTGTTCCCAAAATAGCTAAACCAATTCAGATAGATCCAAAAGATAGAATGACTGTTAAAAAACAGCTTCTTGTTAAGTGTCTTGATATACAGACATTTATTATTAATAATGCAAAAAAAGCGATGGATGATGCTCAGCAAAGTGCAAACGAGGAGAAAAACTCCAACGAAGACATGTCTGATTCGTTCCGTGAAACAATGCATGCTACCCGTGATGTATACGCACGTCAGGTACAAGAAGGAATCAATACATTAGGGTTGCTTAATAGAATCATGATCAAGCCAATTGAAGTAGTGAAGTTTGGGACTGTAGTGATTACTGATTTCCAGAACTATTTTATTTCAGCAGGTTTAGGCGAGGTTAAAATAGACGACAAAAATTTCGTTACTGTTTCAACGCTTACACCGCTTTATCAGATTCTTTCTGAAAAGAAAAAAGGAGACCTATTTATGTTTTTAGATAGAAAATATAGAATTCTTGATGTGTTTTAAGGGTTCATAAACAAACCGCTCACAGGCATAATGTAATGAAGGTCAACCACAACTATAATGTAGTTGACCTTCATTACATTTATATAAAATTGCTTAATTTAATATAAAACTGCGCTTTAGTCTGAGCAAGTGCAATATTTTTTGTCAGAATTCCGTCTATTCGCCCACGTTTTACAAGAAAAGTTATACTATATTCCATGACCTTTTCATATTCCGATGTATTTAGGGTACCTTTTGGAAAATATTTCTTCGTTTCAATTTTTAAATTAATGATTTTCTGGCTGTTGATCTTTTTTATCAACAGAATCATTTTTTATTTATGTATTTACAACCTTCTCGAAAATACTTCATGGAGCCTTATTTTAAATTCCTTTGTTCATGCCTTGCGGATCGACTTATCCATGATGGGATATACGACCATTTTGCCTGTTATTTTATTAGTTCTCTATATTTATTGGCCAAAAAAAATTCTACTTACAATTAGCCACATACTCACGTTGACATTTTTGGTAATATACAATATGTGTTCCTTTGGTGAATGCGGATTGTATCGGGAATGGAAATCCAAATTAAATATGCAAGCTTTGTATCATTTTGTAAACCCTTCGGAAGTATTCAAATCGGCCTCCTTGGATTTATCCATTTTATTTTTTGGCTTAGTTATCTTTTTTTCATTTCTATACTTCAGGGTATATCATCGCTACATTAAACCCAGGACCATAACGTTTGAAAGAAAATCGATACTAAAAACTACACTAGGAATCCTAATATTGTTGCCATTGATATCCTGTATCTGGGTGCTCATTATTAGAGGAGGCGTTAAGGATATTCCTATTCAGAGTGGCGATTCGTTTTTTTGTACCAATTCTATAGCCAATGATGCTTCTGTAAACCCTCTTTGGAATCTGAGTTTCGAATTTTTTTCATGGATGGATCATCGTAATGTCAATATTTTTAAAACCATGGACGATTCGCAAGCAGAAGCTATTGTGAAAGATTTATACGTTACCGAAAGCGACAGTACTGAGCTCTTTCTAACCACACGAAGGCCTAATGTGGTTTTTATCATTTTGGAAAGCTGGACAGCCAATGCTGTAAAGGCATACGGAGGAGATAATTTTACCCCTTTTTACGACAGTTTATGTCGTCAAGGTATTCGTTTTACTAACTTTTATCCAGCAGGATATGTATCGGATCAAGGTATTGTAGGCTTGCTAAGTGGTTATCCTTGTACTCCCCGAATGGCCATTATTAACCAATCTTCTAAATCAGCAAAAATTCCCTGCATTAACGAAGATCTTAAACCTTATGGCTACCAAAGCGGATTCGTTTTTGGCGGCGATTTGAATTATGGAAATATTAGAAGTTACCTCTATAACAAATCTTGGGACGTGGTATTGGAAGAAAAAAATTTCCCACCAGGCTTGGATCAAGGAGCCTTGGGCATACACGATCGCGATATTAGTAAAGAATTCCTGAAAGCCATCAACAAAGCTAAAACACCTTTTGTATACAGTTGGTTTACGGTAAGTACGCACAGACCTTATGACTATAAGGGCACAAAAAAGAATCTGGTTCCCCTTCAAAATGACTTTATCAATTCGCTCAGCTATTCTGACAGCGTGTTGAGGGAATTCTTTACAATGGCTCGTCAATGTAGTTGGTACGATTCTACCTTATTTATATTATGTCCCGATCATAGTCACGACTCACACAAGGGCTACGGTCCAGAATCTCCTGAGTTTCATAAAATACCCATGTTTTTCTTTGGCAACGTTATTAAGCCGGAATACAGGGGGGGAAACATAGAAAAAATATTTTCTCAAATTGATATCGTTCCGACACTGCTTTATCAGATGGATTTAGGGGAGCGTGCAAAAAAATATGTATGGGGGCGAAATATGTTTAATCCAACTACAAAGCCCTATTCGTACTTTTGTAGCCACGACTTCGAGGGAATGATACATCCACGTGGTATAGTTTCTTTTCAGCCTGAATATCTGAACTTTGGCTTCGATAATACACCCAATACTATTGTTCGGGACAGCCTCATTAAAGTAGTTCAGGCTTATCAACAAATGGTTTATAAGGATTTTATGGAAAAGTAACTACTTACCTGTAATATTCTAAGGTGGTTTTAGTTTAATTTTCTATCTGTGACAATGATTTTTGAAATAAATTCAAATAACTGCCCACAATTTACAACGGTATACATTAAATAAATAGCCTCAGGCACTGACTCTTCCATAATTAAGAAGTCGAACTTCATACTTTCTTTAGATTGTCTTCAGATTGTCTTCAGATTATTTCCCATTATTGCATGAGGAAAAAATACAAAAAATGCTCAACCCTTAATTGATAGGCTCTATTGTTTTCTGAAAGCCTCAGGATAGTTGAAAATAATTTACCAGAGTATTGATTCTGGTTTTAAAAAATAAAATTATGAAGAAAGTAATTCTAATGTTCATGAGTTCTTGTGCCTTGTTGTTCAACACAGGCTGTAAATCACACGAAGAAGAAAAGGAATCTGGAACTAAATATCTGGTTACTAGTCCGATAAGAAAAGATACCATGATTAATAGGCAATATGTATGTCAAATCCGTGCTATACAGCATATTGAAGTAAGAGCACTGGAACAAGGTTATCTGCAGGAAGTTTTTGTAGACGAGGGAAAGTTAATACCAAAGGGACAGCTTATGTTTAAGCTCTTGCCCTTGATTTATCAAGCGGAACTTCAAAAAGCTCAAGCGGAAGCTAATTTTGCAGAAGTAGAGTTTAAAACCACAAAAAACCTTGCGGATAGTAATGTTGTTTCTTCTTTTGAACTGGCATTGGCGAAGGCCAAATTTGATAAAGCGAAAGCAGCATTAGCGTTAGCCCAAGTTCATTTAGGATTTACAGAGATTAGAGCTCCATTTACAGGCATTATGGATCGTTTTCAGGTAAGGCTGGGCAGTCTTATAAATGAGGGAGATTTGCTTACCACATTATCAGACAACAGTGAAATGTGGGTTTATTTTAATGTTCCAGAAGCTGAATACTTGGATTATAAAACTTCTCATGAAGATAATTTAATGAAGGTAAGTTTATTAATGGCAAATCATCAGTTCTTTGGATATCCCGGATTTGTTAAGGCCATCGAAGCTGACTTTAACAATGAAACAGGAGCCATTGCTTTCAGGGCAACATTTCCAAACCCAGAAAGACTATTAAGGCATGGTGAGACAGGTAACATTCAAGCGGTCGTACCTCTTAAAAATGCACTGCTTATCCCACAGAAATCGACCTTTGAAATCTTGGACAAAAAGTATGTTTATGTGATCGACAAAAATAATGTAGCAAAAACGAGAAGAATTACTGTTGGTGCTGAAATGAGGGATTTATTTGCGGTTACCGAGGGATTAGAAGAGAGTGATAAGATACTTCTTGAAGGGTTGAGGATGGTTAAAGAAAATGATACAATAAGCTATGAATTTCAAAACCTTACGAAAGTAATTCCTCAATTACAGATACATGCCGAGTAATATATATAGTATTTAAAAAATCAAGGAAATGTTTAGCAAATTTATACGAAAGCCAGTTTTTGCAATAGTAATATCGATTGTTATTGTTTTTGTTGGCCTCTTGGCTATTAATACACTACCGAAATCGCAGTTCCCCGAAATCGCACCACCAATGGTAGTGGTTTACGCCTCTTATCCTGGAGCCAGTTCTAAGGTACTTGTAGATGCTGTTCTTGTTCCCCTAGAACAAGCCATCAACGGTGTTCCAGGTATGAAATATATGTTTTCTACTGCAGCAAGCTCAGGAGAAGCTAATATACAAATTGTATTTAACTTGGGAGAGGATCCCAATGCGGCACTTGTAAATGTACAAAACCGTATTGAGCAGATGAAGATGAGGCTCCCACCTTTGGTGCAGCTCGAAGGTATTATAGTAATGCGTCTGCTGCCAAGTATGTTGATGTATGTCAACGTTTACAGCAAGGATACTACCAATGTTGACATGAAGTTTGTTTTCAATTACACTTATGTCAATATGCTGGCTGAATTGCAAAGGATAAACGGTATAGGACTGGCAAGGATACTGGGTAGTCGGCAATATGCAATGCGTGTCTGGTTAAATCCAGATCGTATGCGGGCCTACAACGTTAGTTCGGAGGAAGTCATGAAAGCAATGGATCAGCAAAGTATAATCGGTTCACCTGGCCGTTTAGGAAGAGCGGACAGTAAGCGGTCAGAAGCTATTGAATATGTTTTGTCCTACCCTGGAAGGTTTAATGATCCGGAACAATTTAGAAATGTGATTATCAGGGCCAACCCGAAAGGTGAGATTTTGCGACTGAAAGATATAGCAGAGGTTGAGTTAGGAAGTGAATATTATGATATTTATTCCAATAAGGATCAATATCCTTCTGCGGCTATTATGCTGAACCAGAATTATGGTAGTAATGCCGTTGAGACCATTGCTAGGGTTAAAGAAAAACTGGAAGAACTTAAAAAGAATTTTCCTCCTGGAATGGAATATGAAATCAGTTATGATGTTTCCAGTTTCCTAGATGCCTCTATTGATGAAGTAATTCATACTTTAAGAGATGCCTTCATTCTGGTAGCTATAGTGGTGTTTATATTCCTTGGAGACTGGCGTTCTACGCTTATTCCGACACTGGCAGTTCCAGTATCACTCATTGGAGCCTTTTTTGTGATGCAGGCTTTTGGGCTTACCGTCAATCTTATTACGTTATTTGCACTTGTACTGGCAATTGGTATTGTGGTAGATGATGCGATTGTAGTGGTGGAGGCTGTGCACGCTAAAATGGCGGAGAAACATTTATCACCTTATTTCGCTGTAAAAGAAGTTTTAGGTGAAATAAGTGGTGCCATCATAGCCATTACTTTATTGATGACTTCAGTGTTTGTGCCAGTGGCCTTTATGACAGGTCCAGTAGGTATGTTCTACAGGCAGTTCTCCATTACCATGGCATCTGCCATTGTAATTTCAGGTATTGTGGCGCTTACCCTCACGCCTGTTCTGTGTGCCATGATATTAAAAGATACACATGGACAACCAAGGAAGAAAACATGGTTGAACAGATTCCTAGATGGTTTCAATAATTTGTTTGAAAAGCTTACAGGAAAATATGTTGGGTTATTGAGATTGATTGTAAACCGAAAAGTGGTCACTTGGGGTATATTGGGAGTATTTGCGGTGGGTATATTGGGAATATCTTCTAAACTGCCGACTGGTTTTATTCCTAGTGAGGATCAGGGGATGATTTATGCCATTCTTCAAACACCACCAGGCTCCACTCTGGAAAGAACAAATGAAGTTAGTAATCAATTACTGAGAATTGCCAAGCAAGTAGAAGGAGTTGAATCCGTCTCCTCTTTGGCTGGGTATGAAGTACTGACTCAGGGAAGGGGGTCCAACTCAGGAACTTGCTTGATTAACTTAAAGCCTTGGCACGAACGAAAAAATACGGTTAGGGAAATAATGGAAGTATTGGATGAAAAAGTGAAGGACATTCCCGGTGCAGCAATAGAATTCTTTGATCCGCCAGCCGTTCCAGGGTATGGAGCAGCAGGTGGTATAGCACTGCAATTATTGGATAAAAATAATGCTGCAACAGTAGATTACAAAAAATTGGGTACTGTTACGGAAAAATTCATGGCGGATCTTGAGAAAAGGCCAGAACTAACCTCTTTATTCACTTTCTATAGAACGGATTACCCTCAATATGAGATAGAAATTGACAACCAGCTAGCCATGCAAAAAGGTGTTTCCATTAAGAATGCAATGGACAATCTTTCTTTAATGGTAGGTAGTACGTATGACATCGGATTCATTAAATTTAACCGTTTCTTTAAAGTCTTCGTTCAAGCAGATCCTGCCTACAGGAAACTTCCTACAGACATCATGGACCTGTACTATGTTAAAAGTGACCGTGATGAAATGGTTCCTTATTCTTCTTTTATGAAACTTAAAAAGACGCAAGGGATTTATGAAATTAACCGGTATAACATGTATACTACCTCGTCTATCCGCTGCGATCCAGCAGCGGGATACAGTAGCGGTGAAGCAATAAAAGCAATCCAGGAAGTAGCTGCTGCGACACTGCCAAAAGGCTATGACATCGATTGGGCAGGTCTACAAAAAGACGAAGTGGCACGTGGAAACGAAGCGGTCTACATCTTCCTTATCGTTTTGATTTTCGTATATTTGGTACTTGCTGCACAATACGAAAGTTTTATACTCCCTTTAGCAGTTATTTTATCTCTTCCGGCAGGGGTTTTCGGAGCATTCTTATTAATTAAAGTTATGGGACTGGCAAATGATATTTATGCTCAGGTAGGGTTGGTGATGCTGGTGGGTCTTTTAGGTAAAAATGCCGTGCTGATTGTGGAATTTGCTGTGCAGGAGCAGGAGCGAGGAGCAACCGTACTGGAAGCTGCTATAGAAGGCGCTAAAGCACGTTTCCGTCCTATATTGATGACCTCCTTCGCTTTCATTGCGGGATTGATTCCATTGTTGATTGCGCATGGTCCTGGTGCTATTGGTAACCGTACCATAGGTTCGGCATCACTAGGAGGTATGCTCTTCGGAACAGTTTTCGGAGTAATCGTTATTCCTGGATTGTATTATATATTTGGCAAAATTGCTGAAGGCAAAAAACTTATTAGAGACGAAGATGAAACACCCCTAACGGAAGGAAGTGACCATCATAACGAAAGTGACCACCATGTTTAGAATCAGAATATTTAATTATTTAGGGATAATTTGTATTTCCCTAATGTATACAGCCTGTGGCGTACAACCATTGGTTAAGAAAACAGAGAATAAAAACGTTCCTGGGAATTACGGTAATTCTCAGGATAGTACTAAAAATAGTGCTACACTGAAACCTAAGGAGTTTTTTACTGATTCAAATCTAGTAGCCCTGATAGATTCAGCTCTTCAAAAAAATCAGGAACTGAATATAATGCTGCAGGAAATTCAGATTGCTAAACAGGAAATAAGAGCGAGAAAAGGGGCGTACTTGCCATTTGTTAATGCAGGTGGTAGAGCAGGCATTGAAAAGGTCGGCAAATATACCAGCCAAGGAGCAAGCGATGCTATGGATAATATTACACCAGGTAAAACAGTTCCTGTTAATTTACCGAGTTATATGTTAGGAGCAAGTGCTTCATGGGAAGTCGATATATGGAAAAAGTTACGCAACGCTAAAAAATCGGCGATACAAACGTTTCTCGCTACTACCGAAGGTAAAAATTTCATGGTTACTCATCTGGTTGCTGAAATTGCCAGTTCGTATTATGAATTAATGGCATTAGACAATCAATTGGTAATACTACAAAGAAATATTCTTATTCAACAAAATGCTTTAGCAATGGTAAAGCTAGAGAAAGAAGCTGCCAGGGTTACTGAGTTAGCAGTACGTAGATTTGAAGCAGAAGTGGCAAAAAACCAAAGTCGCCAGTATTATATTATACAAAAAATCACAGTAACGGAGAATAGGATTAATTTTCTTTTAGGGCGATTTCCTCAACCAGTAATAAGGAATTCTAAAAATTTTACGGATTTAACACCCGACACCGCTAATGTAGGTATTCCATCACAACTTTTATTAAACCGTCCCGATATTAGACAAGCAGAATTGAAACTAGCAGCAACCAAGTTTGATGTTAAGGTGGCCAGAGCTAATTTTTATCCTACTTTCATGATTACTGCAGGTTTAGGTTATGCGGCATTCAACCCACAATACTTAATAACTACACCTCAATCAATTATTTATACTTTGGCAGGTCAGTTGATTGGTCCCGTAATCAATAGGAATGCGATCAAAGCAAATTTTTATTCTTCTAATTTAAAACAGGTACAGGCTGTTTATAATTACGAACGTACCATTTTACAAGCATATACTGAAGTTGCTAATCAGCAATCAAACATTAGTAACCTGAATAAAAGTTACAATTATCAGGTAATTCAAGTACAAGCGCTTACTAGATCAATTGATATTTCTACTGGCCTTTTCAGATCAGCAAGGGCAGACTATATGGAAGTACTGTTGACCCAACGTGATGCCTTGGAAGCACGATTTGAACTTATTGACACAAAAAAAATGCAATTAAATGCTAGGGTAAATATATACCAGGCACTTGGTGGTGGATGGCGATAAGGTTATAATTTAAACTATTAATTAGAATAAAGTCCAACTACAGGAATGTAGTTGGACTTTATTCTGTGATCACAAATTTAGTCAGTATTGTTATATAATTTATATTATGTTAAATTGAAATTATGCTTTGGAAAATGCTTATGCACTTTCATCAAACATAATTTCGTTTGAACTACCTATTTTAAAAGGTTTCTCAATAGGTAATGTAAAATAAAATGATGAGCCTTCTCCTTCAATACTTTCCACCCATATTTCACCATCATTTTTTTCTAAAAATCCTTTTACTAATAATAATCCAATTCCTGCTCCTTTATTCTTTTTTCTGGCTTCTGAAAGGGTTTTTAGTTGTGGCGCAAAAAGTTTTTCCTGTATTTCTTTAGACATTCCAATTCCTGTATCCTTTATTTGAACTATTATTTTATCCTCTTTCCTTTTTGCTAATACTCTTATATTCCCTCCTGATTCAGTATGTTTAATAGCATTTGAAACTATGTTTTGAATTATTGAAATCAACATTTTGCTGTCAGCAAAAACATTTGTGTTCTCTTCAATTTCGTGATGAAGATTTATTGCTTTTACAGAAGCGGTTTCATTCAATGTGTCAAAAACTTTCTCAACATAGTAAGCAAGTTCAATTTTTGTTGGATTAAATACTTCTGATGCATATTTTATTCTTGCCCACTCCACTAAATAGTCCAGCATATCCAACTCATCTGTTGATGATTTATAAAGAAGTTCTAACATTTCCTGTACAGTATCCTGTTTCATTTTATGAAAATTCGTTTTCAAATATTTTGCTGTTGTGATAATAGCAGACAATGGACTTCTCAAATCGTGTGAGAGAATAGCGAGAACTGTTTCTTTGTGAGTATTAAGTTCTTCCAGTTCTTTCATATATTTCTTAATGGCATCTTCCGATTTTTTTCTTTCTGTTAAGTCTCGCAATATTTTAACGTATCCCAACATTTCGCCATTTATTCCTGTAAGCGGAAAAACCAAACCATAAGCATAAAATGTACTTTCGTCTTTAGTAATATGCCATCTGTTATCTGATGCTCTTCCTTCTTTTAATGCCGTTTCTATTTCTTTTTTGGGAATAGATTTTTTTATATCTTCTTGTGTAAATATTAGATCGAAATGTTTCCCAATAACTTCTTCTATTTCATAACCAAATATTTTTACTGAACCCGAACTCCAGCTATTTATGATAAGTTCTTTATCTAAAGTAAAAATAGAATAGTCCTGTAAGCTGTCTATTATTTGACTATAAAATTCAGCAGTAGGGATGTATTTATCTTTTAAAATTTTAGAATTCTCTTGTTGGTTTTCCATGATTTATAGTTATAAGATTTTTTTAACAGGACATCAAGTATTTATAACATTTTGAGTACAAAGATAAGGTAATAAATTACTGTCATCCGAGATAATTATGCATTAAGATTTAAGTTCTTAGAAAAATACAAAGG
>JAYTHK010000290.1:0-3221 GCA_043732665.1 Cytophagales bacterium
GTGGCGATGAAAAAATAATTCAACAACACCTTGATTATCTCAGTAATGAACCAGAAATTCAGGAATTGTATAAGTTGTTTTCGGATAGAATTGGGAAGAAGTTGTGAGGAATGAAGCAATTTGCTGGTAACAAAGAGTGTGATTATCGTTTCTAATATTAAACAAATACATACTGTTCCATAGTTAACCGATTGCTTCGTCGTTAATGCCTTTGGTGAAGGCTCCTCGCAATGACGGTAATAATAATTAATAATTCAAAACTTAACATTCATAATTTAAAAAACTCATGTCTGATTTCAGTAAAATCACCACTTTTATTTTCGACGTAGACGGCGTTCTTACCGATGGAACGGTTCATTCGTTTGCCGATGGCGAACATTCTCGAACCTTTTTTATTAAAGACGGTTACGCCATGGAAAAGGCTATGCAGAGCGGATTCAATATTATTATCATCTCTGGTGGTTTTGAAAAAGGAGTAGACAATCGCCTTAAATTTTTAGGAGTGAAAGATATTTACTTAGGTGTAAAAGATAAGCTAACGCTTTTTAATACCATTAAAAAAGAAAAAAATTTAGAGGAGTCTCAAATTTTATATATGGGAGACGATATTCCAGATTATAAAATGTTAAAGCTTGTAGGATTGCCTACTTGTCCTAACGATGCCGCCAACGATATTAAAGAAATTTGCCAGTATGTTTCTCCATACAATGGTGGGCGAGGAGCGGCCCGCGATGTAATCGAAAAAGTAATGAAGTCACAAGGGAAGTGGTTGAAAGAACAGTGGTAGTTGCTAATTTATAGGTAACCGACGGCTCAGAGCCTTCGGATACCTTGTATATTTAATTTACTAGTCAATATCCAAATGAGTACAAAATACAGCATGAGATATACATTCTTTTTTATTTTATCAATATCTATTCTTTTTGCAGAGGCCCAATCCTCAGGCCTTATAACGAATGTAGCCAGTCGTCATACCACATCGCTTGATGGACAATGGGAGATTCTGATAGATCCTTATGAAAATGGATTTTACAATTACCGTTATCAGGAACATCCTAACGGGTTTTTTAAAAATGAAAAACCCGCCACGCCTCAAGATTTAGTAGAATATGATTTCGTTTCTTCCGATTACCTCAACGTGCCAGGTGATTGGAACTCTCAGCGGGAGAAGCTGCTTTATTACGAAGGCACGATCTGGTATAAAAAATCTTTTGATTATATTATATCCAAAGGCAATAGATTGTTTCTCTATATAGGAGCTGCAAATTATTTGTCGCATATATATTTAAATGGAATAAAAGTAGGAGAACATGAAGGTGGTTTTACGCCATTCAATTTTGATATCACAGAATTGCTGAGAGAAAAAGATAATTTTATTGTAGTCAAAGTAGACAATAAACGCAAAGTTGATGGCGTGCCGACTTTAAATACCGATTGGTGGAATTATGGAGGGATCACCAGAAACGTAAGTTTAATAGAAACGAAATCTAACTTTATCGAAGATTATCAAGTTCAATTAAAGAAAGGTAGTAGTACTCTTGTTTCAGGATTTGTAAAATTTTATCAAACAGTAGCCAACGAAAATGTGACAATCTCAATTCCTGAGCTAAAACTAAATTATAAAGTAAGCGCACAGAATAAGCAATTAATACGAATTGAATTTGCTGGAAAATTTCAGCTATGGTCACCTGAATCGCCTAAACTATATGAGGTGCTCATAATAAATTCTGACGATACTATAAAGGATAAAATAGGGTTTCGTTCCATTCAAACAGAAGGACAAACTATTATTCTTAATGGAAAATCGATTTTTTTAAAAGGAATTTGTATTCACGAAGAAATACCGCAACGCGTGGGTCGTGCAAATGGCTACGACGATGCACGCCAGTTGCTTGGTTGGGCAAAGGAGCTGGGATGTAATTATGTGCGCCTTGCACACTACCCTCACAACGAAGCGATGGTAAGACTTGCCGACGAAATGGGATTGATGGTTTGGTCAGAAATTCCAGTTTATTGGACGATACAATATGGCAATTCAAAAGTTCGAGAGAAAGCACTTGCCCAATTGACGGATATGATCACAAGGGACCGGAACAGAGCGTCGGTTATTATTTGGTCCATGGCCAATGAGACGCCACCTTCAGACGACCGCAATAGTTTTCTAAAAGCCCTCTGCGACCGCACACGATTGCTTGATTCCACACGTCTTCTTTCTGCAGCACTTGAGGTGCATACTGTAAATGGGAATGCATTTGTACTGGATGATGAGTTGGGTGCATACTTAGATGTATTAGGTTGTAATGAATACGTTGGTTGGTATACAGGTACGCCTGAAAGCTGTTTGGATAAAACATGGACAACTATCTACAACAAACCTTTGGTGATAAGCGAATTTGGGGGCGAAGCGCTATACAATAAACACGGCACTAAAGGCGAACGATGGACAGAAGAATATATGGAATATATGTATGAATGTCAGTTGAAAATGCTTTCTAAAATTTCTTTTCTTAAAGGAATGTCTCCATGGATATTGGCAGATTTTCGCTCACCACGCCGTCAGTTGCATGGTATTCAAGATATGTGGAACCGTAAAGGATTGATTTCGGATAAAGGATTTAAGAAGAAAGCGTATTTTGTGATGAAGAAATATTATGAAACGAAACGATAGATTTCATAGCCCACGGTTTAAACTGTGGGCTATGAAATCTATCGTTTTATAGTGTATATGAAAAATGTTTTTACAATAGCTATTTTATTAATTTTTCAGAATTTATTTTTTGTAGAGATTCTCCATGCTCAAGAAAAAAAAGAGAACGTCTTTCTTCATCCTGATAAATTTTATAAAAAATTCTTTCCTCATTTTAAAATTAAACGAGTGCCAGTAGATTCGCTTTACATAGCAGCGTATCCAAAGTATCTTTCTGTAGCCGTACATTTATTGGATCCTAAAATTTATCTGGATATTGATCCTACAGGTTCAAAAGGAGCAGGGAAGCAAGCTTCTTCCAGATTCAGAACAAGTATAAATACGATCGTTGGGTTTTCCGGAAGTTACAGATTTGTAACCGCAGGTTTTGCCATAGCATTGAAAACAAATCCTGAGAAATCTTCCCCTTACGCACACACTAAGTACCGGACTGCTACCATAAATTACAACAGTCCTAAATATAGCCTTCAATTTAAATTTATAAAGTTGGGAGGAATGACGGATGTCAACGAAT
>JAYTHK010000291.1:0-3219 GCA_043732665.1 Cytophagales bacterium
TAACACTTACTAATGTATCTACCGTAGAAACAAAACTTACTGCTACACAAACGGCTTCAAAATATCGATGGTATGCACAAACAACTACTGGTATAAAATTAATAGAAGGAGATACGTCACAAAATATTTCTGTATATTTTGATGGTGATTATTATTTAAGAGCTATTAATAATACCTGTATTTATACATCAAATCCTATTACGGTATCGAGCAAACTTGGGGGAAGTTTATTACGCCAAGGTTTTGTGGAGACAGACAGTTCTATTATTATTCCAAAAATTAATTTTAATCAGGATGTAAATATATATCCAAATCCAGTTTCTAATAATGATGTAACGGTAGATTATATTGCAGGAGATGTAACCAAAGTGACGTTTATTCTGTATAATTCCCAAGGATTGATTATGAGCCAAAAAGAGATAGATGGAAATGGAGTTTTAAAATTCACAGTCAATACAAAAAACTTACAATCAGGTATTTATAATTTATATATTAACGACGGCGTAAAACAAGTAAGAAAAAACATTATAGTCTATTAGTTTTTTTATATTTAAACGATGAAAAACAAAGTTCTGTCCGCTATTTTATTTTTACTGCTAGGAGTGTTTCTTATTACTTGTAACAAAAAGAAGGAAGGTTCTTGCATTCATCCGAATGATAAAGCAGCTCTATACATAACGGTAGTTGACAATAACGGAGTTAAAATAGGAAAAGCTCTTATTACGCTATTCGATTCTTATCAAAATTTTCAGAGTGCGGTTGCTACTAAAAATAATCCAAAATATGCGATAGATTCAATACACAGTGTGGCTGGTTCAGAAGTATTCTTATACTCAGACCCTTATGTAGAACATTGGATATTGGTGACTTATTATGATTCTGTGCAACAGAAATTTTTGAGTAGCGAACTTACCACAAGTAAAATAGATAAACTACAATCTTGCTCTGATTATCATATTCAACTAAATTTGGAACCAGTTGGTGGTAATGTTGCATTTTGGACTTCTTTAGGAATTAATATACCAATCGTTGTCCAATTTAATAATGTTGTAGATACCTTATTAGGTTTTACATCGTCTGCCCCAATAGACCCATCTAATCCGGGAGCTCCTGGAGAGTTGATGTATCCTGTAAAAGCAGGTACTTACCAATACCAAGCATCTTCAAAAAATGGTTGCTCATGGACAGGTCAGGTAACCGTGAAGGACGGACAATTCGTAACTGTAAAATTAGAGCCTTGTGTGAGAGCAGTCCTTGCATTCTATTTTACCAGTGCATCGGCAATACCTACTAATAAACAGAGTATCGACATATACATCGACAATAACCCAACATCAGCAGGGACGCTTACTTCTGCTGCAGGAGGTGTTTCCAGCTCTTGTTCTGCACTTTCAAATGTTCTTTATGTTTATTTAGAACCAGGTGTTTCTCATACCTATAAAGCCATATCTATAGCTCCTCTAGGTTCAAATGGGGTACCTTGTTTTTGGTCGGGTAGTACTTCTGTGTTAAGCACAAGTTGTAGTTTGAATACTCCGATATTTTTAGGGCCAGGTTGCCAGTAAAGTTTATTGACTCTTTCTCTTGTCGGAGGTTATTTATAAAAATAGGTAAGAAGTAAAGACTTCTTACTTTTACCTTTCACTTGTTTACCTCTAATCATACGTTTTGATACTTAGTTTATTTTTTATACTTTTGCATCAGATTTGGTTTTCGGTATACGACCGAAATTAAAAGGGAATACTGGTGTAAAACCGGAACTGTACCCGCAACTGTAATCTTCATTTGTTTTTGTGCACCCCACAAGCCACTGTAGCGCCTAGCGCTATGGGAAGGCAAGCACAAAAGAAGAAAGTCAGGAGACCTGCCAGAACTGCTTCATATTTATAACGCTTTCGGGAAAAAAAGCTACTAAAAAATTGATAAAGGGAAAAAAAAGTTCTGTCATTTCTGTCCTTCTAATTCTATTGCTTGGCAATACGGTAACGTATGCTCAAACGGTGGCAAAAGATTCAATTATACCCATTTCAGAAGTAATTGTTTATGGCAATAGGCTTACAGAATTTGATGCAGGTGTAAAAACGTATAAAACGGATTCCCTCACACAAGACCAGTATCGTCACAATAATCTCACTAGTTTATTAGAACAAAATACCAACATCTACATTAAATCGTATGGGATGGGAAGTTTGTCGACCACCTCTTTCAGAGGAGCTGGTGCTGCCCAGACTTCTGTTTTGTGGAATGGGTTTAACTTACAAAGTCCGATGAATGGAACGCTGGATCTGGCTTTGGTTCCCATGTCGCTGGTAGATCAGGTGAAAGTTCAATTTGGTGGTTGCGGTGCTATGTGGGGAAGTGGTTCGGTATCTGGTTCTATTCATTTAGACAACAAACCTGTTTATGGAAAAGGCTTGTCTCTAAAGTATGGAACGGAGTATGGAAGCTTTGGAAATACCTCTCAACTCGCTTCTGTTTCCTTAAGTAAAAAGAAGTCTATCATTTCTTTTAGAGGGTTTTTAAATAATGCTAAAAATAATTTTCCTTATGCCAACACCGCTCAATATGGATCACCCAGAACTATTCAGTCCAATGCAGCTTTGCAGCAGTACGGTTATATGTTGGATAATTATTTTAAACTGAATAAAAAAAATCAACTTAATATTCGAATCTGGCAACAATACAGTAACAGAAAAATACCGCCTACGATGTTGGTAGATTTTTCTAAGGCTGTTCAAAAAGATTGGTTTCTACGTCTGTCCACAGAGTGGCAGCATTCCAGAGCCATGTCTACTTGGAATGTACGGTTGGCTTATTTTGACGAACATTTAACATACCAGGATTCTTCCGCAAGTATAAATTCTTACAACCATTCTATTTGCCAAATATCAGAAGCAGAAACGAAACTTAATTTTTTAAAATACGGCTTGCTGAATATTGGAGTAAACAATACGTATAGTACGGCCAAAGTAGACGACTATCATGGAATGCCTTATCAGAATAGAACATCACTGTTTGCGTCTTTAAAATATGCGGGTAAGAAAAATAATTGGAAAGTAAATGTAGGTGCTAGAAAAGAAGTTGTGACAGGTTCTCATTACCCTAAGATGCTGGTTATACCACTTATGCCATTTGCTGGTGCCGATCTTTGGGTGGCGAAAAAAATAGTTATAAAATCTAACGTCAGCAGAAATTATCGATTACCTACTTTTAATGATT
>JAYTHK010000292.1:0-3210 GCA_043732665.1 Cytophagales bacterium
CTAACTCAAAGCTACCTGTATTTTTCTTACTAACCCTAGAGGTGCTGACATTTTTGTTTTTTAAGCTATTCGTTGCAACAGTACTTGTTTTAACGGACTTCAGCTCTTTTGGTTTAGCCAAAACGAGTTTTTTGACAATAATCTTCTTGTTTACAGGATCTTTTAAAACTGCTTTCTTCACTACTTTCTTTTTAACGATCGCTTTTGCGACTGGCTTTTTTGGTGAAGATGCTTTTTTAACAACAGCCTCAGTGATTTTCGCTGTTTTTTTTACTTTTATAACTGCTTTTGGTTTTGCAGCGCTTTTGGGTTTTGACTTGCTCTTGCTTTCTACTTTTTTGGCCTTCTCAGCTTTCCCCTTTTTATTGCTTTTTTTAGCCATAACAAAGTAAGGTTTGTGGTTTTATCTGTACACTCACTCTCGTAAGTATTTCAAATTTACGACAAAATTACTATATGGAATAAGCATTTTATCCACATTGAGTACAAGCCATATATCCTTGAAAATGAGTAATTAACGAGGTTTGTCAAAAATAATTATCTTAGAACGAATGCTCAAAAAGTTGCTTAAATAAAATAATTAACTCGCTACTTATTCCTTCTCTAAAAAAACCTTATTCTCTTTATACCATTCAAAAAGTATTTGCAACCCCTCCCTTACCCTGAATTTTGGATCATATCCGAGTAATGTTTTTGCCTGAGAAATATCGGCATGGCTATCTCTAATATCGCCTGCACGTGGATCTACATATTTCGCAGGAATTTTAATGCCTGAAATTTCCTGCAGATCTTGATACAAATCATTCAAAGAAATTCTATCGCCTACCGCAGCGTTGTAAACTTTATTGAAAGCCTCGGGATGTTCTGTAAAAGCAGCACGAATATTGGCTTGTACCGCATTTTCTACGAATGTAAAATCTCTTGTTTGTGTACCGTCGCCATTTATAATAGGCGCTTTTCCATCAAGAAGTGCGTACACAAATAATGGTATTACAGCAGCGTAAGGGTTTTTAGGGTTTTGTCTAGGTCCAAAAACATTGAAGTAGCGAAGGCCTATCGTTTTTATTCCATAGACTTCTCCAAACACTTTTGCATATAGTTCATTTACTCTTTTCGTAACAGCATACGGAGATAGAGCATTACCAATAATATCTTCCTTCTTCGGCATTAATTGACTATCGCCATAAACAGAAGAGGACGAAGCATATACAAATCGCTCTGCACCTGAATCTTTTGCAGCAACTAGTATGTTCAAAAAACCTGTCACGTTTGCAGCATTCGTCGCCAACGGAAATTTGATACTTCGAGGTACTGAACCCAACGCTGCCTGATGAAATACAACGTTTACGCTTTCACAAGCCTTCATACAAGTAGCCTCGTCAAGTAAATCGCCGTTTATAAATTCGAAAGAAGGATTTGAAAGAAAAGGTTCTATATTTTTATAATAACCGTTACTAAGATTATCCAACACCTTTACTTTTCCTGCTTTGTATTTCAATAAATACTCCACCAAATTAGAGCCAATAAAACCAGCGCCTCCTGTAACAAGAAATGTCTTATTGCTTATATCGCAATTATGATAATTATTCTCAAACATATTTTAGTGTCGCTTTTCTTGACGAATTGTGAAAATTTCTGAAACTCATTGAGGCCTATTATTTACAAACTCCAGTAAGTAAACGCTTTTAATTTATTTCTAAAAATTCCTTTAATGTCTATGAAAACAGGACTTTCAGAAGTGATGGAAGTAAAATAAGAAGCCTCTAAAGTCGTATACTCCTTATGCATTACAGCAATGACAACCGCATCGTAATTACTTCCTTCTTTTTCAATCATTTCTAACCCATATTCGTGTTTAAATTCTTCTGCCGAAGCATGAGGATCTATCACATCAACACTCAAGCTAAACTCTTTCAATTCACGAATTATATCTACTACTTTTGAGTTGCGAATATCTTCCACATTTTCTTTGAATGTAGCACCCATTACCAACACACGAGATTTGGCTATTTCTTTGCCCGATTGGATTAACAATTTTACAGTGTTTTTTGCGATATACGCCCCCATACTATCGTTGATATGCCTCCCGCTCAAAATTACGTTGGGATTATAGCCAAGCTGTTTTGCTTTATGTGTAAGGTAATAAGGATCTACCCCAATACAGTGACCACCTACAAGACCTGGCGTAAATTTAAGGAAATTCCATTTCGTGCCTGCCGCTTCTAGAACTTCGTACGTATTCACCCCCATCATATTGCAAATCATAGACAACTCATTCATCAGTGCTATGTTCAAATCGCGCTGAGTATTTTCTATGATCTTAGCGGCTTCGGCGACTTTTATAGAAGAAGCTTTATGAATTCCAGCTTCAACTACAAGTTTATAAACGTCTGCTATTTCTTCTGTAGAAGCTTCGTCGCAGCCTGATACTACTTTGATTATTTTCGACAACGTATGTTCTTTATCTCCAGGATTAATACGTTCGGGAGAATATCCTATTTTAAAATCTTCAATTGCTTTTAATCCAGACATTTTTTCAAGGACGGGTACGCAATCTTCTTCCGTACAGCCAGGATATACTGTGGACTCAAATACTACATAATCGCCTTTTTTAATAGCCATTCCTACCGATTTAGAGGCGGACAATAATGGTTTTAAATCTGGAAGATTAAATTCGTCAATTGGAGTGGGAACAGCTACAATAAAAAAAGAGACTTTTTTTAAGTCTTCTATAGTACAAGTAAATTCAATATCGCAGCCTTCAAAAGCTTGCGCTTCCAATTCGCCACTTGGATCAATATTTTTTTTCATCAGCTCTACTCGAGCAGCATTGATGTCAAAACCTACGACTTTCACCTTTTTGGCAAACTCCAGTGCGATAGGTAATCCCACGTAGCCTAGCCCTATTACAGCTAGATACGTTTCTTTATTTACTAAACGTTTGTAAACCATTAAAAGTAGTGTTTGTGGAGAATATCGGAGTCGAACCGATGACCTCTTGCATGCCATGCAAGCGCTCTAGCCAGCTGAGCTAATCCCCCATTTAATTTATGACCCATCAAATATAGAGTATTCAATCCACTTTCAAACATTCTTTGTAGAGAATGTTTCTACGTTAAAATTTTCACACAGAATACTTTAACAACTTTAGTAAATCAAAACCGATATCTTTTCTATAATATCTACCTTTCCAAGTTACTTGCTCAGCAG
>JAYTHK010000293.1:0-3207 GCA_043732665.1 Cytophagales bacterium
TTTCAGGAATAGTTACTTCCGATACAACTTTCTCTATTGCACTATCGCTAATTGCTATAATAAATATATCCGAATTACTTTTACTAAAATCTGTATGGACCGCTACGCTACATCCAAAAAATAAATCTGCCAGTGCTTTCGCATTCGAAGACTGCCGACTATAAACAGCGTCAATACTGTGACCTGCAGCTACAAATGCCTTCCCAAAATGCCAGGCAACATTACCCGAACCAATAAACGTAATTGAAGCCATTTGTCTATATTATTTAATCTTACAATCCTGTAATCCCAAAAATCCCAATCTAGACTTCGTGCCCTTTATCTCTCATTTTTTTGAATTCCTGATAACGTCTCGTAATTGCCATTATCATACCGATCACTAAAAGAAAAGTACCCAACCATAATATATTGATCAAAGGTTTTTCCACTACTTTTAAAATAATATAATCTTTTTGAGAAGTATTTACCCCCAACGTAAATACACCAGTCTTCGGATCTATATTGGTAAGCGAGATGCTCATGCCAAGATCTTCGTTTATATCAGGTACAATTCCTACGAGATTTCCTTCGCTGATTTTGATTACATAAACAGGATGCAGATGATACAACTTCCCTTCTTTACCTAATACTCTGATATGCGCCCTTACTGCAATATCTTCTGGTGCCAGTTTAATAGCTGGAAGCGACGTCAAACGCTCCATCTCGTCAAGTATTGTAATATAATCGTTGACGAAAATAGTATCGCCTTGTTTTACTTTAAATTCTTCGGTCTCGCTCCACTCGCGCGCTTCGTCTTCTACTGGAACCATAGAAAGATGTGAATACAAATCTCTACCCGCAAAACGTTTGATGTCGGGCGATGCGATAGAACCCATTTTATTGTTTTTCTGTAAACGAGGGAAAAGATTAAATGTATCTTTTCCCATTTTTGTATACTCTACTTCATAATACGTATTTTCAGGAGAAACCTTAATCGTGTCTCCTTTTTTATAATAGACTTTATTGTCGTATACTATATCCTTTCTGGTTACTACCATTTCAGGATTTTCCAATTGAATCAAATAATCTTTATTGAGGTACCCGGGAAACCCTTTTGCTTCTAATCTTGAACCTTTATATTTAAGCGAAAATTCTTCCATACGTTGTGGATCATTACGGAAGAGCAAAATATTTTCAGCATTTTGTTCGTTCGAAAGTTGTTTAGAATAAAGGAGTCCTGAGGTGTTAAGCGATATCGTTTTTGAGTATCCTGAAGAATATAAAATTCCTAGCAACATCAACGCTACACCAATATGAGCTATGGCTCCGCCCGAAAGGCGATAATTATTTTTAATTACGGCAAAGAAAATCGACAGGTTAGAAAACAGAGAAAATATAGAAGCGAACAACACTATTATATAACTCACTTTTTCAATTTTGATTTCAAACCAACCTATTTGTCCTGCAATCAAAACAATACTTGTGACCAACAAAGCTAGTATGAGTGGGATTGAAATAGAGTTCCACAACTTTTTGCTGTCTACTTTCTGCCACCAAAAAAATTGTCCAATACCAGAGAGTAATACAATTGCAATTGCAAACCAAATTTGCCAATCGCTGTATGCCTTCATCGAATCTGCGGGAGGTGCTATTTTCGATACCACTCCAAAAAGACCAAGTATCGCATTGTAAACAGGAATTGAAGTATAATAGATAACTTGGAAAGCAGACAGACTTAGTACGGCTACGCCGATAAATATCCAGAATTCGCGAGAATATACAGATTCTTCTTTTTTAGTGGTAGGAATATTTTTCCAAGAAATAATAATTAAGAGCACTACTAAAATAACGAAGGTTAACAGATAAACAAGTAACTGTCCAGACAGTCCTAAATCTGTAAAGGAATGTACCGAAGATTCACCAAGAATACCACTTCTGGTAAGAAACGTAGAATATAAAATAAGAAGATACATGGCTGCAACCATAATAACAGAAGCCAACAAAGCAGAATTGCTGCTGCGGTAACTAATCATTGTATGTATCGCTGCTATCAATACCAACCAAGGTACGTAGACGGCATTTTCTACTGGATCCCAATTCCAATAACCACCAAAGTTTAGTGTTTCATAAGCCCAGTAACCGCCCATCAAAATTCCAGTACCAAGCACAACACCTGCAAACAAAGCCCATGGAAGAGCAGGACGTACCCATTCTCTATATTGTTTTTGCCAAAGTCCTGCCATCATGTAAGCAAACGGGACAATTGTAGACGCAAAACCTAAGAATAATGTAGGTGGATGAATTACCATCCAATAGTTTTGTAATAAAGGATTTAAACCTGTTCCGTCTTTTGGTATAAATTCAGGATTGATGGCGTACACAGGCAGATTACCCATATAGTCCTTCAATAATATAAACGGCGAACTTCCTATTTTAATTGCCAATCCTGGTAGTACCACACCGATAATCATGGAAGCTAAAAAAGTTTGTACCAAGCAGAATACTGCCATTAAAGGAGCTTCCCAGGTTTTGTTTACCTTTATTAAGACCAAGCCCAATACAACATGCCAGAAAATCCAGAGTAAAAAACTTCCTTCTTGTCCTTCCCAGAAACAAGAGATCATGTAATACCAAGGAAGACTATTCGAAGAATGACTCCAAGCATAATGGTATTCATAGTGATGACCATATATGAGGCCAAACAAACTAACCACTATACCAACTACGCTAAAGGCGTGAATAAAAAAGGCAATTCGCGCAAATCTATTCCAGGAAATAAATTCTTTAGAATTCGTTTGTTTATAAAGAGGGTTTGCCTGACTTGCTTTGAAATAAGCGATGGTGGCTATCAGCGCACTGATAAAAGAAGTTATTACAAACAGATGGCCATAATCGCCTATCGCAAAATCGAACATATTTTAGAATTTAAAATTCCAAAAAATTAGTATTAATTTTCGGAATTTGTTTCATTGGTTTCTGGAATTTAAAGACTCGCCGCTTTCACATCTTTCTCTTCGTATTTGGAAGGACATTTCATTAATATCTCATCGGCTACAAATACATCACCTTTCACACTGCCTACTATTACAACTTGTTCCGACTTGTCGAAATCTTGTGGCTTAGCATTTTGATAAATAACAGGATGAGATTCGTTATTGTTGTCTACCAATATAAACTCAAAGCGGTTTGGGTTTATAATTGGGTTATAATACATCCCTTGAATAGTAC
>JAYTHK010000294.1:0-10483 GCA_043732665.1 Cytophagales bacterium
CTGATTCATTAGTCAATGGAACAGTAGAAGAAATGGCTGTATATAGTGTAATATTAATGTTATGTTTCAGTTTATCGTCTACCAGAGTAATAATGCCAGTTTCTTCTTGTACTTCGTCTAATATGGTCAGCGTTTCGCCCATACTATCTTTTTGTATAACTTCAATATGATAAAATGTATTTTTGTAACGGTAACGTATTTTAAACGACGGCCATTCTTTAGGAACACAAGGCACAAATTTTAATTTATCCGACTCCCGATGCAGTCCAAGGAAAGATTCCGTAATAAGTCGGTACATCCAGCTCGCAGAACCTGTATACCAAGTCCATCCGCCCCGTCCAATATGCGGAGCGCGTGCATATACATCTGCTGCTAAAACGTAAGGTTCTACTTTATAGACCGAAATTTCTTCCGCAGTCTTACCATGATTCAGAGGGTTTACCATATTTAATAATTCCCAAACACGTTTATTATCACCAAGCTTAGCAAATGCCGTAATCATCCATATTGCAGCATGGGTATATTGTCCGCCGTTTTCTCTCACACCCGGAACATATCCTTTTATATATCCAGGATTTAATTTAGACTTATCGAAAGGCGGTTCTAATAATTGAATGATACCTGAATCTTTTTGTACAAGATTTTTATATGCTGATTCCATCGCGATAGTTGCGCGTTTTGGATTTCCCCCCCCTGATAATACTGACCAACTTTGAGAAATAGAATCAATCCGGCATTCGTCATTTTCTGAAGAACCTAATTGAGCACCATCATCGAACCATGCACGTTTGTACCATTCTCCATCCCATGCATTCTTATCTATATTTTCTTTTAATAATTTAGCTTCTGTTATACAAGTACTAGCAAAGGTTGGATCTTTGTGTATCTGTGCTATTTTTTCAAATTGAATAAGGATCTGATAAAGGAAAAAGGCCATCCATACGCTTTCCCCTTTGCCATCTTTTCCTACTTTATCAAAACCATCGTTCCAGTCTCCAGTACCGATAAGGGGTAGGCCATGCTCTCCAAATTTCAATCCGTGTTTAATTGCTTGCACACAATGGTCGTATAGTTTGCCAGATTTACCCGATTGGATAGGAAGATCATAATAAGATTCTTCTCCCAGATTCAATACACGTCCTTCTAAGAAGGTAACAGACTCTTTCAGAATACTGGAATCGCCAGTGTGTGTTATGTAAAGAGAAGTTACAAGAGGTAGCCATAAAAAGTCATCGGAACATTTTGTTCGCACGCCTCTTCCTATTGGCGGGTGCCACCAGTGTTGTACATCTCCTTCTACGAATTGATGTGACGCACTAAGTAAAATTTGTTCGCGTGCAAGTTGCGGTACTGTGTGAAGCAAAGATACTACATCTTGCAATTGATCTCTGAAGCCAAAGGCACCTCCTGATTGATAATATCCACTACGTCCCCAAAGTCTTGAGGAAAGTGTTTGATAGGTGAGCCAACCATTGGTAATTATATTAATCGCAACATCTGGAGTTTCTACCTGTATTGCTCCAACGGTTTGTTTCCAATAATTTTTAACGTTCTCAAATGATTCAGAAGCTTTTGCACTTCCCCTGAATTTTTTTGCAAGATCACTGGCCTGAACAGAATTTATACCTGCCCCAAGTCTAAAAATTATTTCACATTCTTCGCCGTCTACAAGGTCAAAAGGAACTTGTATAGCGGCACAAGGATCTAGCGCGAGTCCAATTCTTCCCGATAGTTTTTGTCTGGACATTGCATCAGGATTTTTCAAAGAGCCGTTGCGACCAATGAATTCAGTACGATCAGCGGTAAATGTTTTCTTGTAACTATCTACATCAAAAAATGCAACTCGGTTACCAAATTCTGTGTTGTAAGGATTTTTTGCAAAAAATGCTCCACTGTCGGGATCAATTTCAGTATGTACATACATTGCCGTTTTCATTCTATTATTACCAAGTACCCATTCTGTATAGCCTGTAGCAGAAAGTTTACGAGATTTACCTGAATTATTTCTAATTTTCAGCACGGTAAATTTAATAGCCACCTCATTATCGACAAATACTGACATTTCAGAATATATTCCATCTTCACTATGTTCAAACACACTATAACCAAATCCATGACGGGTAAGATAAGGCGTTTTGCCACCAGTAGGAAGAAGTGTTGTAGACCAGAAATGTCCAGTCTCTTCGTCTCTCAAATAAAATGCTTCACCTCCTAAATCACTTACGGGATCGTTATTCCAAGGTGTAAGCCTTAATTCATGAGCATTTTCAGTCCATGTATAGGCTACGCCACTTTCTGAAACTACTGTTCCGAAATTGGGATTGGCTATCACATTTACCCATGGAGCAGGCGTGCTTTTTTTGTCGTCAATAGAAATAATATATTCGCTACCATCCGTTGAAAAGCCTCCTAATCCATTAAAGAAAGTTAGATTTTTTGGTCTAGAAATAGAAGAGGATATAGCTTTATAAGCTTGTGTTGGTATTATATAAGGCACTACGACTTTTGAAAGTTGTTTGCGTTTAACCTGGTCTAACAACGTACCATCTTTGTCAGAAATATTAATACGTGCTACTGTTTGAAATAACACACGATCTTCGTTTGAAATCTGATCGGCAGCTCTTACAAATATACCTCCTGGACGGTCATTCAGTTCAACTGGGATAAGCGCTTGAATTTCATTTTGAAATACTTGACGATAGCCAGTATGTTCTTCGTTCCATATCATGAGATCTACTGCGATGCCTTTTAACCGCCAGTAGGAATGTGCTTGTATAAGTTGTTTTACCAGATAGATATTGGTTTGTCTTTCAATCTTTAAAAGTACAATGGGTAAATCTCCCGAAATAGAATAACCCCATAGACCTGATTGTCCGCGACGATTGCTTATTAGAATAGAAGGATCGGCACGGAAAATAGAATTTGTAAATAATATCGAACTAGCAAGACGAGCATACAATTGAGCATCAGCTTCTGTAGCATTAAGTTGTCTAAGCACAAGCTGGCTGTGCGTCCATGCGAGCTCAAATACACGATCTTTGTGGTGTTTATCCTGGTATTTATCAATTAGATTTAGGCAAATATCTTTCGTTTCAGCAATCCCAATCACCATGTCAAATTTCATTGACTCTTCTGGTTCAATTGTTATCTTGTAGCGAATTGCAACGATAGGATCTAAAACAGAACCTTCGCTTCCTGAAAGCTTCCCACTAGTACTCATCGCTTGTGGATTTATACTTGTATTTCCACGCCCAATAAATTTCATTCGATCCGTTTCATAAGATATTTCTTCTGGTTTTTTTCCATGGAGTGTCATCAAATGAAACATTGAAGGTGGGAGTTCATCGGCAGAACGCGCCCTGCGTGTGCAAAGTATAGCGTATTGAGAGGGAATTATTTCTGTTTGTACAAATAAATTACTGAATGCCGGCTGTGCTATATCTGAAGCAGCAGGAGCGAGCACGACTTCTGTATAACTTGTTATTTCAATTGTTCTCCGGATATCAGAACGATTTGTAATACATACTCTTCTCATTTCTATATCGTCTTCAGGAGAGACAAGAATTTCTGTATGTGTTTCTATTTCGTTGTTTGTACTGCGAAAATCGACACGGCCCTGAGAAAATGCAGCTTCGTATTTTTCTGCTTTTTTAAGCGTAGGCTGATGCGTATTTGCCCAGTACGATTCATTTTTTACATCACGTATATAACAGAAAATGCCCCAATTGTCACAAGTGACATCTTCTCTCCAACGGGTCACAGCAATACCTTTCCAACGGCTGTAACCAGCTCCAGCATTTGTTACCATTACATGATACCTTCCGTTTGATAATAATTGAACTTCTGGTATTGGAGTATTAGGGGTATGAATGATTCTTACCTCTGTGCCACTTGGTACATAATTAATATCAGCTATATTGGTGGTGTGTGAGAAAAAACTTGTTGCTTTTGGAATCCGCTCTTGCAATAATAATAAAGTTGCCTGAAACTGAGGTTCAGCTTCAAATAGTTTTTGCATCGGCTTGTCAAGAAGTAAATATGCTAGCGATAGCAGACTCATTCCTTGGTGATGGGCCATGAAAGAATAAACGATAGCACTTGTTTGTCCACGTTGTAAACGCGAAGGGGTATAATCTATGGCTTCATAAAATCCGTACCTTCCTTCGATTCCTTTTTCAGAAAGTATTTCTAGATTTTCACAAGCTTCTTCTGGTGCTACCATAAGTGAAAGTGCAGAAGCATAAGGAGCGATAACAGAATCTTCTTCCAGACCACGTTTCAATCCCAATCCAGGAGCACCAAAGGCACGGTATTGATAATGTGAACTAGCGTTGATCATGTTATAACCAGATTCTGAAATTCCCCATGGAAGATCAACTTGTTTACCATATTTAATCTGCCATTTTACAGCCGCTTTATAGGTTTGATCAAGAAGTGTATTTTCATAAGTAGGCATTACCAAAAGGGGCATCAGGTATTCAAACATAGAACCGCTCCAGGAAAGAAGAATAGGACTTCCTCCTATATTTGTTAATAAACGTCCTAAAGCAAACCAGCTCTCTTCTGGGAGCTTGCCTTGGGCAATACAAATAAATGTACAGAGCCTGGCCTCGGAAGCAAGCAGATCATAATAACTTGCATCCATTTGGTGTTCCTGTACATTGTAACCAATGGTAAGAAGGTTACTGGATTTGTTGTATAAGAAATCCCATTCGATATCAGCAAGCTCATTGCAATGTTGAGCGAGGTTTTCACTTGCGGTGATACGAGTGTCTGCTAGTAGAATAGAGTTGGTTAAAGCATTTTGAAATAATTCAAGCCATTCATTTTCCTCCGTTGTATTATTTTCCATCTGATGACGATCTACTTCAATACTTAAAGCATGGGCTGTTTTTAATAATTTAGCCAACGTTGAATTTGTATTCAACGTTGTTAACGCTTTGAATTTAGTAGGAACTGTATCTAATAAAAACCACGGCGTGAAAAGTTGCATCTCTGCTTGTGCCTGTTCTAGTTGCTTGCTTAATAATTTTTTCCACCATTGTGTATCTGTTTCAAAATAACTAGTAAGCTGCTCAAAAGCAATTATACTATTTTTTGTTAATTGGTCAAGGTGAAATTTTACTTTATGACAAGTGTTTTCCTTGTTGTCACAGGCTGCTTGCAAATCAGTTTTAAATTGGAGAAATAATTTTTCATCCTCTTTTTTTAATGTATCGGTGAGTATGCGCAGTGTATCTCGTAATCCTTCAAATAGTTGTACTCCTGCTATTTTTTTATCAGGAAAAGTAATCATTCCTTGTTTCAATACCAGCAAGTGCCCTACGAGGTTTCCGCTGTCTACTGTAGAAATATATCTTGGAAGCAATGGATTTAGCGTTTCAGTATCGTACCAGTTATAAAAATGACCTTTGAACCTTTCCATTTTGTTCATTGTATTTATGGTGTCCGTGGTTCGCTCAATGAGTTGTCCTCCAGTAAGGTAACCAAAGTCAAATGCTGTTAAATTGGCAAGCAATGAAAGTCCAATGTTAGTAGGAGAGGTACGGTGTGCCAAGATGTTTACTGGTTGTTCCTGGAAATTATCAGGGGGTAGCCAATTGTCCTCCTGTTGAATAAAACGTTCGAAGAATCCCCAGGTTTTTCTGGCAAGTTTCCGGAGATAAATATTTTGTTCTTCATCTAGTTTGGAAACGGGTTTTGCTAATGGTTTACTTATTACCCAAGTAACAAAAGGCGTTATGATCCATAATAATAAAATAGGGAATACCATTACTAATTTTAACGGAGCAAGAAATGATAAACAAATACATACCGCCACAGCCAGAAATGGTTCGATCCATAAGGTTGAATAAGCAGCAGCTAAACTTGTAGGGTTTGCAGTTTCCTCGTTGGCGAAAGGATTCCATTCGAGTAATTTTTTTCTTGTAACGAGCATTCTCCATTGCGTAAGCAGTATAACACGTATATTAGAAAAAGCTTCATAAGGCAAACAAATAAATGTAAATAATGTTTTTACAAAAATTTCTAACGTACTATATAGTGTATTTTTAATATGATGATATAAAACAACCTCTTTTGGTTTGCTTATAATATCCCATAAAGTGGTGACGAAAATTGGAAATAAAATCATACTTGAAACTGTCACAATCCAGAAAAAAGAAGAAGGCAACACGACTAATCCCAATAACAGTAGGATTGTAAGTGCTACAGGAAAAAGGCTACGCCTGATGTTGTCAGCTATTTTCCAACGAGATAATGCGGATAGAGGATTTTTACTCCAACGCCTATCAGCTCCTTGGATGAAAGGCAAAAACCAAGAAAAAATCTGCCAGTCTCCTCGAATCCAACGTGAGAATCGTTTCATATCAGATCTATAGCTGGTAGGATATTTTTCAAATAATTGTACGTCGCTTAATAATCCAGCCCTTACATAACAACCTTCCAATAAGTCATGACTTAGTATACAGTTTTCAGCAAATCGTCCTTCAAGAACTTTTTCAAAAATGGCTACTTCATAAATTCCTTTACCAATAAAAGAGCCTTCTCTAAATAGATCTTGGTATACATCTGAAGAGGCACGCGTATAAGGATCAATACCCGAATCATTTGTGTGCATGCGTGTATACAAAGAACTGGTGATGTCTGGTAAACTTAAACTTACTCTTGGTTGAAGAATGCCATAACCTTTTGTTACTCTCTTTTTTTGTTCGTCGTACCAGGCACGGTTCAATGGGTGTGCCATTGTTGCAATTAATTTCCATGCAGCCCCAAGTGGCAGTTGTGTATCAGCGTCTAATGTTATTACGTATTTTATATTCGTAAAGATCGATTTTTTACCAATGATTATTGAAAAATCATTCTTAGAGCCTTTTCGTAATAGAGCATTCAAAGCAGCTAGTTTTCCACGTTTCCGCTCATAACCCATCCAGGCGTTTTCTTTTGAATTCCAAAGACGGGGACGATGAAAGAGAAAAAATAAATCGTTTTCTTCTCGTTGATATTTTTTGTTAAGCGACTCAATTTTTTGCTGTATAAGAGTTACAAGAACTTGATCATTAGGATGTGTTTCTTGGTCAGCATCCGTAAAATCTGTCAATAAACCAAAATGTAAATGTTCATTTCTATTTGCAAGAAAACGAACTTCTAATGCATCTACCAATTTTTCAATTTCTTCAGTGCTATTAAGCATTGCCGGAACAATAACTAACGTACGGCAATCTGAAGGGATATCATTAGAAAAATTCATCCTTGGTAATAAATGAGGGCTTGCCAATAATGTAGAAAAAAAATTAACGATAGAAACTGCTAATTGACTTGCGCAAATAAGTAAAAGAAATCCAACGATGGAAAGTAACCAACTATTTGTTGTGTCTGCATACGCTTTTACTAAAAGATTTCCTCCGATAGTAAAAGTGATAATTAATATTGAAGTAAAATAAACAGCGAAGGCATTTTTTTTTAATCCCAGTTGAATTTTTTGAATAAGATAAATAGGTGTTTTTGCTTTCTTTTTTGTTTCAGCAATTCCTTCTGGCTCTATTAAGTAATATCCTACGTGTGCTGTACGGTCGTCCTTGTTATTTTTGAAAGGATTTTCTTTTGAGAGATTTACCGCTATGTTGGCGACTTCTGTCTCCAATAGTTTGCTTTTTTTTGCAATATCTTCTACCACGTGCCTGTATTGATCGCGGGTGAAAAAATCCATCGAACTATATACCTCTGCATTGTCTTGTTGAAGTATTTGCTCAACAGCACTATTTGTTTCTACGAATTCACGCCAATCCATCAAACCAAGAAGACGGAGGCTTCCAATACTATTGCTCATGGAAACCTGATCCGCTGCTTGTTTTTGAATTTCGGCATTAACAAGTTCGTTACTTGTCAATCCAGTATCGGATAATTGCAGTTCAATCCAGTTAAGAGACAGTGCTAGATCAGGACCTTTTCCTCGAAGCTGACGTGTTAATTCTGACACGAAGGCACTCATCATCGGGGGATTGGATCTGGCCATATCAGCGATGACCAAGATCATGTTTTTTGGATTTTTTTCGGCAGTTTCGATCATTTGTCTTGCCCAATAATCTGCTAGGTTTCCATCAAGACGGTCTATAGCTACCTGGGCGGAAACACGTCTTAGATTTTCAATCAGCGCAAGACGCAGCATAATAGGAATCGCCCATAACTCCCCTAATTTCAAATTTGTAACAGATTGATAGGCTCTTATAAAACGGCTCAGACTCTCAATGTCTATTCTTCCATCGCTGTGAGAAATTATCTGTAAAACAATGTCGTATATACGTGTCAGTTTAATAGAATTCCCCGTTGCAAGTTGAGGTAAATCTTCGCTGTAATCTTTAGGGAAGTGTGCCTTGGCACTTCGTATATTTTCTTCTATAAGGTAAAAATTATCAATCAGCCACTCGCCTGCAGGAGGAATTTGGTATTTTCTTTTTATAGAATCGGTAAGGAGTTTACGCACTTCTTGCAAAACGATTTCATTATTAGCCAATCGTTTTAGTAAATGATCGTGAGCTGGTTTTTTACTTAGCTTGTGATTTTTTGCTAAGGTTTTACCAAAACGTTCCATCTGATCAGAGCTAAATAATTCCGCTCTTAATGGTTCTTCATTAGAATAATTAAGTTTAGAATTTGTTTGAAAAAAAGCTCTCATATTAGAAATGAGTTCGTGTGCTGCAACTATTAATTTCATGTTTCTAATTTATTATTGACTCTTTAATGTGGTGTATTTTCTCTATCTACATTACTACATTAAACTTATGCAACCGTAGGATTTCTCTTTGATCGCATTTTGCTTCAATAGTTTAGTTGTTAATTAGTATTGAATTTTAATTTCTACCGATCGTTAAAACCTTTAATATAAAATGGGAAGAGAAAGGATGTAAGTAAATTATGATGTGCTTTTGAAATATGCTCTGAAAAGGTAATAAAGCTTTTATGCAGTGCTTCAGCATACTCATTTTCTAATTTGGCAAAAAGAGGTTCTAAATTATTGAATTCTTTTTTAATTGCTTCATCTCTTTCTGTTTTCTCTTTTGGAAGATTATTGTTAAGTTGTTGAATGTTTTTATCGAAAAATTTATCTGCCTCGTTATAAAATTCTTTAAGTATTGGAAGGCAAGAAAAAGTTTTAATATGAGAAACTTCAAGCGCTGCTTCTTTTTCAGTATTGTCCATTTTATCGTCCACATTGGCTGCTAACAAAGAAGTATAGACAGGAGCTTTGAATAACATTTCTTTTTCTTGCTGAGTTAATTTTTCCAATTCGTTCATAGTTTGTGAATTTTATCGAGTGTTTAAGAGTAAGTTACTATCATCTTAAAAAATGATAGTGGATAGTAATATTTATAATAGTCAATCATTATACTATTATCCTTTATGTTTGATTTATTGAATTAATTAGTTTTACAAAAATGTTAATTTGTCATTTTAATTAATTACAAAATATGTACTATATGTTACATCATTCACACATTTTTTTAATAATTATGGAAGAGTGAAAAATAATAAAGTAAGCCATTGCTTTTTGTTTACCTTGTAATTTCAAAAAAGACAATAGAGCTTAAAGCGGATGTCAATAAACAAATACTAAAATGATATTATTAAACGTTTTTGTTTTCATATTTGTAATCGGTATACCCACCTATTATATTGTGAAATCAGTTATCAATAAAAGCAAGAAGCGGGATTTTTATCTTGATAATTTCCCTGCTTCCTGGGTGGAGATTCTAAAACAGAAAGTGGCCTATTATAATAGGTTGTCGTTGGATGATAAATTGATTTTTCAAAAGAAAATTGCGTTGTTTTTAAGTGAAGCAACGATATCAGGAGTGGGTGTTGTGATAGATGACTCTATTCGGTTATTAGTTGCTTCAAGTGCCGTAATTCCAGTTTTTCGTTTTGTGCGATGGCGTTATGCTAATATGGGTGAAATATTAGTATATAATGGAGAAGTGAATACTGATTTATCTTCTCACGAAAAGAAAGAAGGTATTCTCCTAGGACAAGTAAGGCCTTTTCAGACAAGACATATGGTGCTCCTTTCAAAACAATATCTTGAACAAGGATTTCAAGCGATGCACAGTAGCAGTAATGTTGGTATTCATGAATTTATTCATTTGATAGATCAAGCCGATGGCAGTATTGACGGCATTCCTAATGCGATCATACCAGAAAATTTATTAAAACCTTGGACAATTTTAATGTATAAGGAAATTGATAAAATACAAAAAGGGAGGTCAGATATTAATCCTTACGGTCTCACAAACCATGCGGAGTTTTTTGCAGTTGTATCAGAATATTTTTTTTCGAATCCTGAAAAATTTGAAAAACATCATCCAGAGCTATATCTGTTATTATCTAAAACATTTTATCAGGTGTAGCTCAACTGTATTCAAAATTTCGCGTTGCAACGATTGTAGGTCTCTAATATGTGAATGATATAACTTATATATTTAATTAC